>DFXY01000002.1:36173-135946 GCA_002381945.1 Bacteriovoracaceae bacterium UBA4096 | reverse complement strand
CATGAAAAAAGATGAATGCCTCTAAACCCTATGGCCTCTATTTATTTAAGAAGGATTTTCAGGATAATAAAGTCCTGAAGGAGCTCCTGCAGTTTCTGCGTTCAACGGCTCCGGGGAAAAGTCACAGTTTCTCTTATATTGAAGCCGAGACATCTCTTCATCCTCACTTGAGTCTCAGCGAGAATCTGCAGCTTGAAGTTGGTTTCCGCAACTGGAACGAATTTCAGCAGGGATTAAAACCTGAGTGGGCAGCTTTGGTTAACCTTTTGAAAGAACCCAGCATTAAGGCCTACGAGGCCCAGGTATGGGAGCGTTTTTTAGTCAGTCTGCTTAAGGGACTCATGATCCCCTCTCAAAATCTTTTGATTGATATGAATGAAGAATTACTCTCACCCTTTTTGATTCAAAGTTTTAAAAAGAGTGTTCTTGCCTGCACTCCTGAAAAAACAGTTTTTCTCGCCAGTGCTCACTCATCGTTATGGCTGGACTGTGCTCACACTCTGGTCGACCGAAAAGAATATATTTTTGAAGTCAAAACTCTGGATCAGGCCATGCTTAAAAAGCACTGGGCCGCTTAACCTTAACCGAACAATTCATTTTAATTGCGGTAGTCGTAAATTTATTCATCGGCTTAACTCTAACCTGAAGTGACCAGTTCCCTATTTCAAATTCCACACTTGAAATAAATGTAAAAGGCTTAATACAAGTTTGTGAAAGACCTGAATAAACTTCCTGGTAAGAATGGATATCAATCAGCGGATCAGCTACCGAAGGAAATTCATGAAAACAAATCACCTGTAAGATATCAGCTTTCCCAAAACCCATCAGTGTAGGTAGAGATGAAGAAAAAGCTTCAGGTTGAGAGCTAAAGGCTTCCGAAAAGATTTTATGCATCTCTTCAGCAATCCTCGCGTAATACGCCTTTAAGATGCTTCTTGAATCAGCATCAAGTTCTCCTGGAAGTTCAGAGAATCCCTTCTTTATCCATAGATGAAAATTTCCGGAATATTCAAGATCGTGTAAGGCATGGAGGTCAAGCGCCATGCGATTAAATTCCATATCAACAAATTGATTGAACTTTTGCTGAATTGCGGGATCAATGAAAGGAAAGTATTGAGTAAAAAAACTTTTAATGCCACCACTTTTCGTATTCACAAAAGCATTCTTCTTATTGAGTTTTAAACTAACCGGCAAGGCCCCTTTACTTGTCTCAAGTAATAAATCCGCTTCATGAATATCTTCTGCCAGAGACGAATTAGAAAATTTTCCCACGACCCGGGGAAAATCAGGAACCTCTTGCAAATAATCCATTAAAGATTTGGCGGTGAGTTTTGAGAGCTGACCCAAAAAAGGCAGCATTTCAGGATAAAATTGTCTGACCATACGATCTTGCTGGGAGAGGACTGTGAGATAATTCTTATCCAGAGATTGCTGAAATTGAAGTTCCGAAGCACCTGCTACGGCAATTTCTCGGGCAACAAGATACTCAAAAAGTGAGCCCTTCACTTCATTGAACAAGGCCTCTTTTTTCGTCTGATCCTGGGCCATAGTCTACTTGGCCCAGTAGGCTTCTTCCAGACCATCTTCTCTTTCAGGCAGACCTCGAAGAAGACGCGGAGAATTCTGGCTTAAAACTTCAAAAGAAACTCTATTGGCATATTTACTGATTTGAGAAATAGAAGAATAAGTTAAAAAATTGGCCACATGCTTAGGCGAATTAGGAACTTTATTTCGATGATATAAATTTGCTGACAGATCATGTAAAACTGCCGCTAAGGCAGCATCACCGGCGCCATTGGTGTTTTTAATCATATGCGGCCCACCACGAAAAGGATTGATATGAGTATACACTTTTATTAACTCATCACACTCATGTCTTCTTTGGGCCCTGGAATATTCAAACTTATTATATTCAACGATTGATTTAGTATGAAGAGACTCTTTAGTTGGTCTGGCCTGCTCTGCATCCGCAAGTGCTCCGATATAAAGCCCGCGGGCCCCTACCGTTAATAAAACCATATCACAGAAATCCAGGGCCCTTTCTGCAGAAAGGAGCGGATCACTTATTCCAGTCAAAGATAAAGCTTCAGACTCATTCATAGCTATTACAGAAACGTATTTAGGAATGAGTTCCAGCAGAAGATCTTTCTTCTCCTGAACTAAACCACTGGTCCCCAAGGAAAGAACCACAGGCACGTTGCCATTTTTAGCAATTTCCAGCGCCCTTAAAGTTGATTTAAAGATTGGAGAATTCTCATCACGAAGGGTGTATGCCGAAACCAAAAGAGCGGCGGCCTTTTCAATGACTTCGGCCGGAATGTATTCGGCAGAAAGATCATTCATGCAACCCTTACTGATAGCAAATGTTCGTTCCCCATCCGGAGCGACAAAACATAGTGCCCGTCCCATAGGACGAGGACAAGGCTGAAGGTAGGTTAAATTAACTTTAGAACTGGTGTTGCAAATATATTTAAAAGCGTAATCGCCCAACTCGATATTTTTATTAATAGTACCCAGAGCTACTGAAGGACAATCGGAGAGAATTGAAAAATTGTGAAGAGTATTCCCAACTGCCCCACCTGGAAACTCCCCTGTGATGGTGCTTTGATTTTTATTTTGCCAATAGATAGTGTCTGCCAGGTTGTCATCAATGATAAAAGACTCACCTTTTTTAAATTGATGCTTGGCCAGAAACTCTTCAGTCACTGGAATCTCAATATCAACCAAAAGCTGATCAATGCCCACGACATAAACATTTCCCGGACGATTGATTTCATCATCAAAAGAACTTCTTTGTTTATCTTCAACGGGGAAATAGTGCTTGGTGTTGCGGCGACCTGGAAACTTCATACATGACCTCTATGGAATGCTTCCTGTTATAAACCAAATGAGGCCGCTTTAGAAGAGACACATGGACGAAAGCGGTGTTTTAATGGTAAATTTTTCATATGTTTAGACTAGATCATCCCCAAAAATCCCCCTTGTTTGATTATTATGCTCCTCTAGGATCCCAATACCGAGGTTTACTCTCCATTCCTCATTCGGGAGAGAATATCCCAAGTGAATTCACGGACTTTCTCTCAGGTGATCTCAGGGCCTATAAGGAAGATGTTGATTTTAAGGTCAATGAATTAGTGGACATTGAGGCCTTACAGCAAGCGGGGGTGGCGGTTTTAGTCGCCCATGTTCACCGCATTTGCGTTGATTTAAACCGCGCAGAAAATAATTGCGTCCTATTCTGGAAAGATAATACTCAGGGTAAAAAGCTAGTGGTGAAAGATCCATCTCCTCTGGAAGCCGAACGTTTTATTGAGGTTTTTTACCGGCCTTATTATGAAATATTAAAATCGGCCATTCAGGATCTGGAGAAAAGAAAGCAGGCCCCCGTTTCCATGATCGATCTTCATAGCATGCCATCACGTCCTACAGACTATCATTTAAAACAAAACCCTCTTCAAAAGATGCACCGTCCGGATTTTTGCCTATCAGACCGGAAGGGTAAAACTTGCGAAGCTCAATTCATAGAGTTCTTTCAAAGAGAACTGACGGCCAGAGGACATGAATCAAGCCTCAATGATCCTTATGTCGGAGGTTTTGTGACTGAGTACGTAGATCAGTTCCGAACCAATAACATTCAGATTGAGATCAACCGAAGCATCTACATGGATGAAGGAACAAAAGAACTAGTTCCTGCAAAAGTCTCTCATCTGCGTCCCCTGCTGACAGAGGTTCTGATTAAAGGCTTCGAGTCATTTGACTCTTAATAAATTGTCATGTCTTTATTCTCTGTGGGAGGGCCTTCTTCTTTGGCCTTCTTCAAATAAAGATTCATCTTCTCATCAGGTGTGAGATCTGGTTCAGGTAATGGTTTTTGTTTCTCGCGCTCAAGTTCCTGTCTTTTATTAATATCTTCAATTTCAATTTTCCGCTGCAGCGTTAGTTCCGGGTCATCGTTGTCATTAAACACTTTTCGAGTGGTAAATGTTTTCCCATATTTCTTCAGGGCATATTTATATAGAGGTTTTAAATGAAGACCTTGATTACGCCCTCTCTCAAGATAGAAGATCATCTCTTTTAATAGCTGTTCACTCTCAATATCCTGCGACCAGGCAGAAAACAAATAGAGCATCCCTTCCTGGTCGACTTGTCTGGCAAAATTCAATTGCTTAAATTCGGTGTAAAGAAATTTGCCCATGGCCGGATCAGCTGGATTAAATGAAATATTTTCCAAAAATTTTGAACGCAATTTTCGGGATTCATCATTATTCTTTTCAGTTTTTAAAATGTATGAATAGATATTGCCACTGTCGTTAGTAAGGACATATTCAATAATATAATCCTTATCCTTGGAAACCAATTCGACCAGGGCCTGCTGCCCATTCTTAATTAATCCATATTTTAAGGTGCCTTTGGGAAGATACCTGGACCTTAAATGCAGAATATATAGATCATAAATCATTTCATCCAGCGATTTTGACTTGATCTCAATCTGGTATGAAAAGATATCCTTCCATAATTTATCCAGATTTAATTTCAAAATACGATTCCTGACAAATGGTAGTTTAAATAATTCCTGCCCTTGAGAGAAGTCCTGATAAAGATTCATGGGCATAGTATAAACACGAGAGAGTTCCCTACCATTGGGAGCTAAGATGATAATTCCTAATTGAGGGATGCTATCTTTACTCTTACCTTCGATAAAAGGAATCGTCTGAAACATTGGATGCCGAACAGGAAGGGGAATTTTAGCATTTCGTATAGGAAACTCTCTCCACAACTGACTATAGTCTTCTTTGTATGGAGGAATTTCTTCAATCGAGGCCGGTTTTAAATAGAAAGAAGAATAATTGCTGAGAGAGTAGTATTTGTTCTGTCCTTCTCCGGCCATCCATTTTGAATAAAGCCGATAAGGATAACCTTTCAAGAGGATATATCCTCCTGCGATTAAAATACCGATTGTTAAGAAAATTCCTAAAAGCCAACGCATTCTAAACCCTCAAAAAAACATGCATATCTTTATAAGTTATATATCGGTACACAGAAAAAACTCATGAAAAAATTCTAACAGCCGAATAGTTGGATGGAATAGTCAGTTTAAAGGACTGGAGTATGAAAACGTCTATCTTATTTATTGCGCTTCTAGGTCTCATCACAGCTTGTGATGCTCCTCAAAGAACGAGAGCACCTCAAACCTGGATCAATGGAAATTCCCTTGAAAACCCTAGTAACCAATCTGGAACTCTTAATCCTTCGACCGGAACCGGCACTGACACAGGATCAACGGGCACAGTAACCAGTGGCTTTGAGAACTGTGATTTGTCCAATAAGTACCAGACCATTGATATTGGCTGGTTTGGAATTTGCCAAAGTACAATTGATGAAACTTTGATTAAATTTAAACCAAGCCTCACTTCAAGTGATGTCAGAACCTGTCTGATCCCTACCTACAAGGCGGCAGATCAGAGTTCAACTTACCTAGGTCAACCACAATGTACCTACACTACGACTAATACGGTTGTTCAGGGGAAATTGTATAAAGATAGAAATGGCTTTCAATCATATCCACTCAATGGTGTCATTGTGATGAAAGAACCGTTACTGCCAGAATATTTTAACTGTATGCAGGCCCATCTCAATTGGCCCGCCAACGTATGTCCCGCTGGAGCAAACAGCAATTCCTACTGTGCTTACTGGATTCCGCAATGTCCGTATGGGGCCAAAACTGGGAATCCTATTTGTGAACCGCAGGCCCGCTCTTATATGAATCAAGTATGCACATCATTTAAAACGAAGTACCCGAATTCATACATCGATATCAGACTTAAAAATTAATTCAACGTGGGCCTGGTGATAACCTCGCCCACACAAAACTCTTTAACTAATTCATCTTTTTTAGAAACAAAACTCAGAATGGGAATAAAGACATTGGCCTCTTTATCATCCATGACCATACCGACAACCACTTGATGAAAGTCTGTACTTACCCTATAGGATCGGACATAAGTCCTGAGTTTAAATCCATCAACTTCATCTTCATAGGCCCTATCCGGATTTTCAATGGTCCCCGGAATATATTGATCGTATAAATGAAATTGCTCGAATCCAAAATCATCAGAGTCGCTTTGCTCGATTAATCTAGACAGGTATTCCGACTTTTTAAGCCCTATCCACTCTGCAATTTCCTCTGGAATAAAAAAATCATCCCTTTTTTCCACTGGGTCCCCCTGGCAAAACCTACCCTCTCAACCATCATAACACTCTCCTAGTAAGATAGAAGGGAGAAAAGGAGTTTTATGCGGAAGATGCAGGATGCACAAGGATTGGACCAGTTAATCGAGGCAGGAAGCTCCGGTTACTTTCCCTTATTTTATCAGGACTGGATTTTAGAGTCGTTTGCTGACTCTGTGGAAGTCAGACGGATGTCGTTTTCCCGGGCGGCCGAAACGGTTCATCGAGTCTACAAATTAATTGAGCGCCATAGCTCAATAGAAAGAAAGAAGACTGCTATTCAGGCCCTGAAAAATGACGAAAGAAAAGATTTCGTTCTTTCATTCATGAAGATGGTCGAGTACCGCGCTTTGGATAAAATGCGAGAGCTGCATTGATTAAGAAGTTACTTTTGGGATTCATTCTTATACTCCCGGTACAGGCCTTGGCCGAGTATCGGGCCTATCAGTATATCGTAAAAACTAATGATCCCTACGCTGTCGCCACCAAAGCACAGGCCCAGTACATCGTCTCTACGCTCAATCCTCAGATGTACAAGAGTTATCATGGCGGCTCTTTTGTAAGTGTAGATCTTCTTCGCACTTGGATCTGTCCGGGTTATACTGGAAAAGGTCAAAAGATCTGTGACCATCCCTATGATAAGGAGATCCCTGTCCAATGAGTAATGCCATTAGAGACGTAGAAAAATTGAACTCCCGTCAGATTGAGACCGTGAAACGCAGGGGTGAGCGGGAAATTAAGACGATTGAAAATGCTCATCAAAATATTAAGGCCGAAATTAAAAAGGCCCATGCAGCTGAAATTGTCGATGTACAAAATAACCAGCACCACCAACTGAATCAAGAAACCGAAAAAAAAGAAAAAGTCCTGGCCGAGATGAGGAATCATTTGCAAAAGACCAAAGACTTAACTGATAAAGAACTAAAGTCTCTGAAAAACCTTACAGAGACAGAAAAGATTGAGTTAGGCCGGAAACTGAGTCATGACCGCTCAAGAATCAATGAAGAACACAGCCTCTATCTGGAAGAACTCAACGACCGCTACTCCACCGAATCACAAAAAGTGAATCTTGATGGAAAAAAACGTATTGAGGATATGAAAAACTCCAAGCAGCAGGAATATACTGACATTGAGTCTTTTCATCAGGACAAGATCAATCATCAGGGTCAGGAATTTACTGAACGTTTTACCAATGAAGGCCGAAATTTTCAAAAGATGAAGAATGATCAGGATAACTATTTCAAGAAAGAACGCATGACAACCAATCAACGTCAGCAGATTGAAATGCAAAAACTCACTGAGTCTCATACTGGGCATATTGAAGTCCGCGATAATGACTACCGTAAAGGACTTAAAGATCAGGATCTCTTCTTTGAGAAGAAATACTCCGATCAATTAAGCCGTCACAATGTAGGCTTTAAGACCCTGGAAGAAAAAAATAAGAAAGTCATTGATGACTTGAAAACCAACCTCACCGCCCAGATCACTACCATCGCCTCCAAGAACGATGACCCCTTTTTTAAATTTGAGGCACTAAAACCTCGTCTGAAGTATCTTGAAGATGGAGTTGAAATTACCGTCGAGATCCCGGAGCATTCGAAACAAGATGCTCATATATCATTCAATGGCAAAGAGGCCATTATTAGTTTTAACCGTCGCTATACAGACGCCAATAAAACTCCTGACGGAACAATTAATAAAGTGAATAAAGTTGAATCTTTCACTACCCGGTTACAGACCGATACCGTGCTTGATCCCAAAAGTGTTAAGTCCAGCTTTGAAAACGGTGTTATGACTTATATTGTTAAGAAGGTCTAATTCTTACTCGGCAAGAACCACAAATTCCGAGAAATTCGGTTTACTAATCTGGACTACATCCTCTTCGACTTCCCGTACTTCCGCCCGCGGTGGACCCTTAGTGCAAAAACGATGAAGCTCTTTGAGCGATTCTATATCTCCCTGGGCCAGGACATGAACTGATCCATCAGGCATATTACGCACGTGACCAACGATGGGAAGTTTACTTGAGATAACAAAGTCGACTACCGAATAGCGAAACCCTACTCTTTGAACTTTGCCTTTTATAATTAGTGTCATCTGTAACATGTATGTATTTTGTCAAAAAAGTGAAGGAGATGTCCACTCCTTCGGGTTACAATTAGCATCATGAGACGCCCTAAACTGGTCCATTTCACCGGAATCGAATCGGACGAATATATTCATATTCGTGCATCGATGACTTATTCCTCTCAGGGGAAGTTTGAAATTCTGGATGAAATTAACCAGAACCTGAAGGATATAGTTCCTACCAAGCCAATTCAGAGCATGGGGCTTTTATCTTCCAATGAATTTCGACTGAAGGTAGTGGGTCTTTCCAATGATGACCAGGAAGTAACTATCCGAAGCTTTGATTCTGATAGTTTTGGAAATTTTAATTTTAAAATCCCACAGCCAGAGGCCATGAATGTGGCAAAGCTTAAACTCTACGAAACCCGCTCTCACCCAGGATTAGAATTATTAATCGGAAGTTTCATACCAACCCTGATTCAAAAGCCGAAGAAAATCCTGATTACAGATTTTGATAAAACACTGGTGGACACCCGCTATTCGTCAGTGAAAGAGCTTTATCTCTCCCTAAGGAACCCCATTCATTATTTCCCACCAGTTGATGAGTCCATTAAGATCGTCAAGGAATTTGTGGAGGAAAGCTATCAGCCTTTTATTGTTTCTGCATCCCCACATTTTTATGAAAATGCCATTCGTGACTGGCTCTATCAGCGTCAGATTTTTACCGGTAATATCTTTTTGAAAGACTACAGGAATATCTTTTCATTTTTTGAAGGGGATCTTTCCACCAAAGATCTAAAATCCCAGGGCTTCTATAAACTCAATACAATTGTAAATATCCTTCTTATGACTGGTATTCCCGATGATCTCATTCTTATCGGTGATGGTTTTGAATCCGATACAATCATCTATTTGACATTGGCAGCAGTTTTAGTTGGCCGCTATGACCCTTGGACTTTGTGGAATAATATCAAACGGGAAGAATCTTTTAAGCTCACAAATCAGCAGCACTTCCGGTTTCTTTCAAAATTTTATCAGCTAAAAAATATGAGTGATGCCCACCCTAAGGGCCGTCTAAGGATTTATATCCGCTGCAAGCCACATATGCTTGAAACTTTACAAACGAGAACATTCAATCTGGATTTTGCCAATCACCTGAAACATCTCGTTCATTATTACGTAGGTTGAAATGAAAACAACAATTGTTCCCCTCATTGGTGACCCTATTGAGAATCTTTATCAGCTGGGATTAAGAGAAAGAGAAGCTTTCCTTCAAATTGAAAAGAGAGTCACTAAACTTTTATCCACAAACTTTATCCTGCAATTCGGACAGGATTTAGTTTCCCGGGCACGGGTGATCTTTAAAAAGAAAGAAGAAAGCTTTTTTGATCAGTGTATCGCTTCTTATTCTCAGGGTCTGGGAATAGACAGCACTCGCTACTTAAGTTTTCTAACTCTCTTTGAGCTTGCAGCACATTATGGACAGGTCTTTCCGGAATTAAAAGGCATCTTGCCTGGCTGCACCAGCATTTTTGCCAAAAATGGCCAGGACATCACTCACACAAGATTGCTGGATTTTCCGTTAATCGGTTTATTTGAAGCAAAACCTCGCTTCTATTATTGGCAATCAGAAGGCCGGCCGGCCATCCTGACTTATAGTTGTGAAGGCCTCGCCCCCTTGTTCTTCCAAGGTGTTCATGCCTCAGGCATGAGTTTTGCTCTTCATCACAAACCAGGAGAGGGTTACCACCGGGAAGGACAGAGTATTTTCCAGATCGGCTTTGAAGCATTATTTCAGACCCAGAATTTAATCGAATTTAAAAAAGAGATGAAAAAGAAAATCTCCGTAACCAAATGGTCTTATCTTCTGCTGGATAAATCAGGTCAGGCCTTGGCACTGGACATTGATGGTCCGGCACTGAATGTAGAACACTATAATTTAAATGATTCTTCCCCTCTGATCTTTACTAATATTCCCCTTCATCAGGACAGCACAGGTCACGAAGCCTTTTTGAAATTCTCTGAAGATCGACAATCCTGGTTAAAAAATAAACTTAACCATTCAAAACCCCTTCATCCCCTGGACGTTGTAACCGACGTAGAAGATCAAAAAACCAAAAAATGGGTCCATCCTGCAGCGACGCTTTCTACGGTTGGGGCCTATTGTGTAAACCTTACTCAGGGCCATGTAGACGTCAAAGAAGGTGATTCGGCCCTGGTGGCATCTGATCAAATTCTGAGGCTTTCACTAAGTGCTCAACATGAGCTGGAAGTTCTTAAAGAAAAAGAGAAGACCAGTGATTTTGAAGAGGCCTGGAAAAGGGCCTCGAAGGCCCAAAGTTACTTTGATCAGGGTGAATATGATCTTGCTTATCATGAGCTCCAAATGGCCAGGGCGCTTATCCCTCATCCCATTTGGAAAGAGATCATGGGACTTTACCTAAGCATTTGGGATTTTAAATTCGTGTCAAATTCCAAAGAGCTGTTACTCGTCTATAAAAACGTTAAGGCCTTAAATTTACCTCCTGCTCTCAAGGATCAGTGGTTCTTACTCATGATGCGACTTGAGAAAAAGTTAGAACTTTCTTCCACCGTGAAGGCGTCAGATTTATCTCCATATTTACAGGGGTTATATCATGAAGAAAGATCAGCAAATAAAGCAGCATTTGCCACTTGGATGAAACTCATTTATCCTCGCTTAGAAATTCTGGATGTTTTTTCTCCCCACCATAAATAAGAGGTTATTTTATATGGGTTTAATGTATGTATTTCCTGTCGGTGAAGATGAAGAGGATTTTGTTTTAAAAAAAGAGAATGAGCTGACCTTAAAAACTTATGGTCTTCCTTACATATTCTGGTTTTATGCCCTATGCTCTGTGACCGTGGTCTTTTTCATGTTCCTGGCCATCAAAGAGCCTGTTCTTAAACTCATTGCTCTGGGAGATGAAACTGATGCAACTCTAGGTTATGGTTTATTAACCTTCATTGGCCTTTTACCTGTATTAATCCTATCCTTCTTTTTCTATGAAAAACGGATCGTAAAGAATAAAAATCAACTAAGTCTTATCCATAAAGTTTACGGGATCACTATTTTTTCTGAAAAATTTCTTCTGGAAGGCAGCGATGATTTCAGTGTTGAATCATTCATCTCCTCCCCTAACGTGGCCCGCATGAACTCTAAAGAGGACAATGTAGGTTTCCAAAATAAAGGTTATTTTATTTTATGGCTAAAAAGTAAGGATGGAAAAAAGATTCAAATTGATCGCCATTCAAGAAAAGTTGATCTGGAAAAATTAAAAAGTCTCTTGGAACGCCACTAATAAGAATAGTTAATCCCAATTCCAAAGCGTGCACCCAGAAATGAAGGTGAGATTTCATTATAGGGTTCGGGAGACTTAAATTTTAAGAGATGAGTTTTGTAAACGCCTAAAGAACCCTCTACTCCCCAACTTTTAGTTAAGAGATAAGTACCGTTAACGCCTGCTCCAAAAGTGTAACCATAGCTTCTGACCAAAAAATCTGTTCCCACTTCATAAGAGCTAAAGGGGACAGCTAAGAATTGTGCTTCAACTCGCACCATAAGTTTTTTCATATCAATAAAGCGGTACGCACCACCAAGGCCCGCTTCCACCACATTAAATTTTTCAGTCTCTACTTTGGTCGTCATGTAATTAAGCAGTACCTGCAAATCCCAGGAGTTTTTTAAAAGCACTTCCCCTTTAAGTGAAACTCCATTCCACGCAACTGAGTCTTTATCCATGAGTTGCGCATTCTCTTTATCTAATGTGATCTGAGAATTAAAAAGAAAATAAGAGGCCACAAACTTAGACTTCTTAACTTCCAAAGTCGTTTTCTTAAAGCGTTCGGCCACAAGACGGGAAGAATCCATAGATTCTTTTTCAGTGGTCACATCCATAACCCGGATATAAGCGATTTTACCGGAGACTACGACGGGATAAACCTGGGCCTGGTTACGGGGAATCTCTCCCACGGCGATCTTTTTACCCTTACGGACATACCCGATTGGACTAGTCATCTCACGATCAGAATAAATAATCGCCCGGTCTGCAGTCACGATTGCATCTTGAGAAGCCCACAATTTAGGGCAGAAAAAGAAGACCAAAAAAAGCAAGTAAAAGATGGTTTTCAGAGGAAGTATTTGAAATTTATGAGTATGAGAAGAAAACATTAATTTCCCGACCTTCTTAGTCTGAAACTTGTGACTCTATTGTAAAATAAAAGTACTCAGGATGAGTCTAACCCGACCCGAAAAAAAAGAGGAGTAAAAAACACACCCTCTCAATTTCTTTTTCATGCTTCCGAAGAGTTGCATGAGAACTAAGGTCTTTCGAAGGAATGTAATATGAAAACAGTTTCAAAACTTTCTCTCTTTGCCATCACTTTATTAGTGGTAGGCTGCAATGAAAAAGTTTCGCCTGAACTGATGAGCGGCAATGCGGAAGTGCCAGATGGAGTTGCTGTCCCACCTTCTGAATACTATTTCAGCATCAATAATGAGTCCTCGGCCCTGCTAAATTTCAACCTCCATAAATCAGGTTCCGGAAATCAAGCTGCGCCCTGTGAAGTAAAAAATACGACTGGCCTATCCAATGAAATCTTCAGGGGTAATCAGGCCGCCAATGACATAACTTGTTTTTTTGATGCTGAAGAACTATCCCTTCAACATGGGGGAATGAGTTTTAGCATAAATTCAAGTCCCAATACTTGCGACTATGTTGGTTACTCACCTTTTTCGTATTATAACAAGATACCCGGTGACTCGACTTCCCAATATCTACAAATAGATTGCACTAGTGATACTACCAATAATTCACATGTCGTTACGGCAGCAGGCAGTATGGGTCAATCTCTTGTCGCTAACAATGGAGTTATGGGTTGCGGAGATATCGCTTCAAAAGATATTCCTGTAGGAGATAGAATAAAATTTCAGCTCGCTGAAGATGCAGAACTTTGTCGCTTTAACTACGAGGACTCCGATGGCGGAGAAAATTGTGATATTGGAACAGTTTCGGTTGATACACTTTCGGTGACTTTTACAACCGACGAGAACTCACCTCCTGGTATCTTAAAGTATGAAATCAAAAACCGTAAGATTGATTGTGGAGGAAAAGTAGAGGCCTGTATTAAAGGACCAATCACTCAAATTACCAAATCAGCGACTCGCGTGACTGAAATTTACAACACAGAACTTAATAAAATATTTAAAAAGACTTATGAACTTACCGGCCTAATGGATGATGAAGTCCCTGAGCCAACACTTACTTACGCGAACTTCCGAAGGAACCTAGCATCTACACAAATTGACTATATCGCTTCAACTGATGGTAACTATGCTTCGGCCTTCAGTAATTCATTCATAGGCAAAAGTTTCAATCCAAATCTAATTGAGGCCTATAGTGCTAATAAGATGCTGGATGGCACGAAACTCATAAGTCCGGCACTTCAGGATCAATTTTCTTATCCTGAAAATAAATATAAAGCTAAACCTTTGGCGGCGGACCCCTTCATGGGTCTTGGTAGTCGAACCAGTCCTTTCTACACATTCTACTGCTTCGATACTGCCTTTGATATTAAAGCTCGAATCAGGATGGTTGTGAGAGATTGGGATCGTGTTTCCCCAGGTGCTCAATACTCAGATTATTTGTCAGACATTTGGCGCGGCGTTGATGCCCGACAGGATAACCCAACGGAAGTTGAAATCAGCGGGGAGGATGACGGCTATTTTGTCTTCAATGATGTGGCCGACTGGGATGATGTAATTCCTATGATTAGAACTTCCGGGGGATTTGATCCATCCACGACTGTCTGGCAGCCATTACCGGATGGTACCTATACTTACGGGTGGTTTAACCCCCTCATCTTTCCAAGAATTGAATAAAAAAAAAGCCCCTCTTTCGAGGGGCCTTTTTTTTGTCTTATTTTTCCATGTAATTTTTAACTCTATACTTAGTACCCATGTACCAGAAAGTCAGAGCTGATAATCCCATTAGAACCGCGAAGAACATGAAGTAACCAGTTGATGCGATTGGGAAGAAGTTAATCTGTGAAACGTAAGCAGTAATCAAGTTACCAAAGAATACAGTTAACAACCAAATAGACATGATTGAAGACTTCATAGCACGAGGAGCTTGAGTATAAGCAAACTCAAGACCAGTGATTGAAATCATCACTTCTGCCATGGTGATAACCAAGTATGGGAAGAACTGCCACATTACGTTGATTTTATCAGCAGATGAATCCATCCACATTTGCAATCCGCCAATAAGGGCGAAAGAAGCAGCAGCGACGAACATACCAAGAGTCATACGCTTGATAGGAGTTGAAGTGATGTTTAATTTATCAAGGAATGGGTAAACCACCATTGAGAAAAGAGGAATGAGTCCCATAACCATGATCGGATTCCAGGCAGCAATCTGAGAAGCCTCAAATTCAACACCCATGAATACCAGGTTCATGTTCATCGCCTGAATTACCCATGAAGAACCGTGCTGATCAAACAACGCCCAGAAAATGGTGATTGAAGCAAAGAGCTTAGCGATATCAAATACTGCTTTAACAGCATCAATTTGCTCACGGCTGTGGTCTTTAATCGCACCATCAAGGAATGATTCGCCAGTTTTACGTGTGCTTGAGTGTTTGAATGCTGATCTCATAACCTGAAACAACCCATGCCCATCAGATTTAGTCGGTGGAACGTGAATAAATTCCTTACGGCCCATCCAGAAAATGAATGTAGCAATAAGCATTAAAACACCGGGAATACCAAAAGCAATCGATGGTCCGTAAGCTTTAAGAGTCCATGGAGTAACAATCGTCGAGAAGAAAGAACCAAAGTTAATCATGAAATAAAATACTTCATAAACTTTCTTAAGAAGATGCTGTTGATTGGCCTTGAACTGATCACCGACGTGAGCAGAAACACATGGCTTAATACCACCAGAACCAAGAGCGATAAGCCCTAAACCCCAATAAAGACCAAGCTTAGTTTCCCAAATGGCAAGGACAGCGTGACCAAGACAATAAACCAGAGAAAGATAAAGGATTGTCTTATACTTACCCCAGAATCTATCCGAGATAAAAGCACCAAGAAGTGGGAAGAGATAACACGCACCAGCGAATAAGTGATACGTTGAAGTCGCTTCAGCTTCTTGCATGAGAAGAACTTGAATCATGAATACTGTCAGGATAGATCTCATCCCATAGTAACTGTAACGCTCGCAGGCTTCATTACCTACGATGTACTTAATCTGTGAGGGAAACTTGTTGTCTACCGCTTCGAGATTCGCGGCAGCCGTTGCTGCTTGTGACATAGTACACTCCTATTTATTAGCTCTATTCAGAATCATTAAAATTAAAAGGCTTGACCCGCTTGTTGCCACCTAATCGCTTAGGTTTATTTGGATCTTCGTCTTCTTTTTCCCAATGACGATACCAAGTATCCGACGGTTTTTCTTGGTTTTTTTCCTTACTTTCTATGGCCGTGCGCTCTACTTCTTCCCGCTTTTTAAGCCTTACTGTGGTGCTTTTTGGCACTGAAGGCTTTGAGACCTTCTCTTTAGTAGGTTTTTCATGGGCCGAAATATCCAAAGTGACGTCTCCCAGAATTCTAGTCTGACAAGACAGTCTTTCTTTAGTGATATGAAAAACATTCCCCAAGAGGCGAAGTTCTTCAAAAGTTTGAGCTGTTAAATTCAACTCGCCAGATTTCACAATAATGGCGCAGTCTGAACAAGTGGCACAGCCACCACAACTGGATTTAATTTTTTTTCCGGCCTTCTTCAATTGAGTCAGAAGAGTCTCCTGGTCATTGAGTTCCAGGATTTCTCCTGAAGGCCATAATGTGCATTTATGATTGGTCATACTACTTTCTTAATTTGTTTCTCGATTGTGTCTAAAATTTTACTTTTAAACGGTTTTAATAAAAATCCAAGATCAACATTTACTATCGCTTCAGTTTCTTTGAATTCAATTTTAGCGCTAAAGCCTGAACCTTTGGCGGTCAAGGTTGAAGTCGCATCATCATTATTCATATCTGCTGAAACTCCAAATTTTTGGATCACTTCAGGTATGAGCTTTTTGGCCTGCTCGTAACCTTGCTTCTTATCTGTAATCTGAGAATAAGGAACTTTCAATTCCATAGATATATCCTTTGTAAGAGTTATCTAGTCCCGGTAGACCCGAAACCGCCTGCCCCTCTCTTGGTCTCACCCAAACTATTCGTGACCGAATACTTCGCTTGAATGACTGGAGCAATTACGAGTTGAGCAATACGAAGTCCGTGTTCGATGGTGAATTCTTCCTTACCAAAGTTTCCAATAATAATATTTACTTCACCACGATAATCGCAATCGATAGTCCCGGGGGAATTTACAATCATAAGTGGCGTCTTAAGTGAAAGACCAGAACGAGGACGAACTTGTACTTCAAAACCAAAAGGTATTTCCATTGCAAGACCAGTGGGAACGAGAACTCGCTCCCCTGGTTTAACAATAAGAGATTTTTTTTCAGGGATACTGGCCCGGATGTCCGCACCAGCAGCGCCCTCAGTTGCGTAAAAAGGTAGTTCAAATTCAGGATCGTAATGATCCAGAGTTTTTACTAAAACTTCTACTGGCATCATACTACTTGGCCTTCTTAGGCACAGGTGCTACGGCCTTAGCGGAAAGCTTGATTTTACCAAAGCGATCAACTTCAAGAACTTTAACATCCAAAAGCTGACCTTCAGTTAAAAATTCATTCGGGTCATTAACACGTTCATCAGCAATTTCTGAAACGTGAACCAGACCAGCTAGTCCAGGAACAATATCAACAAAAGCTCCGTATTCTTTGATTGTCACTACTGTACCTTTATAAACAGCACCGATTTTCGGGCCATTTAATTGCATATCAGCAAGAGCAATCACTTCATCGATTTTTGAAACATCAACACCGAGAACTTTAACAGTTCCATCTTCAGCAACATCCATAGTAACTTTGAAGTTTTCCTGAAGAGCTTTGATGTTTTTCCCACCAGGTCCAATAAGAGCGCCAATTTTATCCGGAGCAATTTTGAAAGACTTGATTTGAGGAACACCGGCCTTGAAAGTTGGACGGTGTGAAGTAATGGTTTTCGACATCTCGCCAAGGATGTGAATACGAGCTTCTTTTGCCTGGGCCAGAGCTTCACGGAAAATCTGTTCAGAAATTCCGGCGATTTTCATATCCATTTGAATCGCTGTAATACCATCTTTAGTACCAGCAAGTTTGAAATCCATATCTCCCAAATGATCTTCATCACCAAGGATATCCGTAAGGATCTTATACTTATCGCCTTCTTTAATAAGCCCCATGGCAATCCCTGCAACAGGTCCTTTAAGAGGAACACCAGCATCCATAAGCGCCATAGAACCAGAACACACTGACCCCATTGAAGAAGAACCGTTTGACTCTAAAACTTCAGCAGCAATACGGATAGTGTAAGGGAAATCAGTTTGTGATGGCATAGCTTTTTTAAGAGCACGCTCAGCAAGGTTCCCGTGACCAACCTCACGTCGGCCAACACCTCTATAACCACGAGCTTCTCCAACCGAGAACGGTTGCATAGCATAGTGAAGGTAGAATTTATCAAAACCAACACCGTGGATAGAGTCGTACATTTGCTCACCTTCTTTACCACCGATAGTGACAGCGGCAAGAACCTGGGTTTCACCACGTGTAAAAAGTGCCGATCCGTGAACAGAGTTAAGGATTGAAGTTTCAGTTTCGATCTCACGAACTTTATTTACCGGACGACCAGCAATACGTTTTTCCTCATTAAGGATATCAGCACGCATAAGCTTATAAAGAACTTCGTCAGTAACTTTAGCTGCTTCTTTTCCGAAATCAGAAGTCTCAGTTAATCCAAATTTAGCTGGATTATTTTTAAGTGCTTCCTTGATCTGTTTCTTAAGAGCTGATGTAGCACTAGAACGCTCTTGTTTAACATTGATCGCAAGAACTTTACGGGCCTCAGCTGTGAAATCTTTGAATGATTCAGTCATAAGAGTTGCGTTCGGAGTTACAGGAGTGAACTCACGCTTCTTAGCGCCAACTTCTTTAACCATCTTATCAACTAATTTACAGAATTCTTTGATGTTCGTATGACCGAATGTGATCGCTTCAAGCATCTCGGCTTCAGAAACTTCATTGGCCTCACCTTCAACCATAAGGACTGCTTCATTAGTACCAGCAACCAGAAGTTCGATATTAGAAGACTTGAACTCTTCCTTACTTAGGTTAAGCGTCAACTTCCCATCAACTCTGCCTACTTTCGCAAACCCAAGTGGACCATTAAAAGGGACATCAGAGATTGAAATGGCAGCAGAAGCACCTAAACCTGCCAGAACTTCTGGATCACCCGAACCGTGAGACAACACTTGTGCTGTCACAATAGTTTCATACATAAATCCTTCAGGGAAAAGTGGGCGGAGAGGACGATCAATAAGACGCATAATCAGAATTTCTGCGTTTGATGGACGGCTTTCGCGCTTCATAAATCCACCAAGGAATTTACCGGCAGCGTAGAACTTTTCTTTATAATCAACCATGAGCGGGAAAAAATCCTGCCCATCATTTACTTCTTTAGCACACATAAGTGTGACGAGAACCTGCGTTCCTTCACAAGATGCGAGGATTGAAGATGTCGCTTGCTTAGCAAGACGTCCGGTCTCCAAGGTAATTTCCTTACCACCGTAGTTCATTTTAAATTCTTTTTTGTTATTCAACATAGAGTCTCCTGAAAATCGACGCAACAAAGGTTACGCCTTAAATGTTTTATATTTTAATGTTTTGGAAGGATTGATGAGAGTCGGGAGTTTGAGAGATAAAGAGGAAATTGAAAAAATTCGAACTTACTTTTTATCTCTTAAAATACTCAGGACCTCTTATCGGACCTTCAAAAAAGAAAGGGGGCCACTTGGCCCCCTTTCATCATTAATTACTTACGTAGACCAAGCTCAGCAATCAACTTGCCGTAGCGAGCTTCATCAGTCTTGCTCAAATGCTTAAGAAGTGAACGGCGCTGACCGATCATCTTCATAAGACCTCTCATTCCTGAGTGATCTTTTTTGTTTTTCTCAAAGTGTGGAGTAAGGTTTTTAATTCTTTCAGTAAGAATAGCTACCTGTACTTCAACTGAACCTGTGTTTTTCTCAGATCCGCCAAACTTTTGAGTGAGTTCAGCTGTCTTTGCTGTAGTGATCATGTGTCTCCTTTGCCCTAGCACCAAACTTTCTTTGGAACCAAGTACAAGGTAAAATGATTGAGCGTTATTGCCACCATTTCCTCGTTAAATTATGAACTTATATGAGGTTTTATCTAAGAAATTCAGACATGTAAATCTTTAATTGCTCGATCAGACGCTCTTCCACTTGACGGATTCTCTCGCGCGAAACTCCGTACTGATCAGCAATACTTTGAAGACTCTCCGGAATTTCACTAAGTAATCGTTTTTTAAAGATTTCTTGGTCACGTGGTTTAAGTCCTTTAACAAATTCTCCTAACTGCTCTTTAAGAATTTCCAGATTCTGCAAGTCGGCCAACTTACTCTCCAAAGAGTCGTCATCATCCCCCAGTACATCCCCTAACGTCTGACGCCCTCCGTCGTCATCAAGGGGTCTATCGAGACTGATTTCCTGGCCATGAGTACTGAGCCGCTGGTCCATCTCAACCACCGACTTCTCTGAAACACCAAGGTTTTCTGAGAGCAGCTTAACGTCAGGATTAATTCCCATATTCATCAAACGCTGTTTTTCACGCATGAGATTATAAAAAAGCTTCTTTTGTTCCTGAGTAGTTCCGATTTTAACCAAACGAAAATTATCCAGGATAAATTTTAATATGTAAGATCGAATCCACCAACTGGCGTAATAAGAAAGTTTAGCACCTTTAGATGGGTCATATTTTGAGACGGCCTTCATAAGACCGATATTCCCTTCCTGAATCAGATCCATGATGTTTTTGTAGGCACTCTTGTATTCAAGGGCGATTTTAACTACCAGCCTGAGGTTGGCCAACACCAGTTTCTTAGCAACATCAATATCACCGGTCCGAAGGAGTTCAGCTGTCAGGTCTCTTTCCTCTTCTATCGTTAATAATTTATGACGAGAAATTTCTTTTAAATAAAGAGTCAGGGGGTCCTGAACTTTTAATGAGGTACTTTGTTTTAAAACAGGAAGAGACTCAACCATTTTAGGGATGAGGGCTTCATTGGGTCCCATCGGATCCAGAAAATCTTCATCTGCTTCAACATTTACTTCAATCACATGGTCTTTTTTCTTCGTCGTCGACTTTTTTTGTGGGCCGACGATTTCCGGTGAGACTTCCGCTTTAGTAATTTTTTTTGCCATAGGAATAAAATGGGTCCACTTGAAATTTAGTCAAGAGTACTCCAGTGAATATAATTTTAAAAGTCTATAGATTTAATTTAAGACGGCCTGCGGCCACATCGGCCTTATAACGTAGGTAACTGATGGCAAAGATTCCATAGGAGAACTTTACGGGGATTTTTAAAACTTCATCTTGATAAGAATCAAAGAGAGGGCCCTGATATTTAAGTGTCTGCTGCAGTAGTTCATCCGCAATCAGTTTAGAAAACTCACTATTCCACATTTTTTGGGTAAAGAGTTTTTCTTTGTTCTTTAATTGGAGATCAATATATCTGGCAACTTCTTCTCTGAAAAGTTTTTGTCCATCCATATCAATATCTCTTTCAAGAATTTGCCATTTAACTTTCATTTGTCGCAGATAATTTTTACTTAATTTTAAATCAAAAGTCAGATCAAGCTTATCTTCATCTTTCATGAGACGATCCATTTCACCTAAACTCACATTAAAATCAATCTGAAAGCCCCTTTCCGCCAAGGCCGCTAGATCTCTTCGAGGCTCAACTCTTATTTTAATCGACTCCTCGTAAAGCAGATCTTTCGAAAAGCTGTTTAAAACTCTTCGGGCCCATAGAGTCCATCTTTCATCGACGCTACTTCTTACCAGTAGAGGAATTTCGCGATAAGTTTC
This sequence comes from Bacteriovoracaceae bacterium UBA4096, assembly GCA_002381945.1. Classification (GTDB taxonomy): domain Bacteria; phylum Bdellovibrionota; class Bacteriovoracia; order Bacteriovoracales; family Bacteriovoracaceae; genus Peredibacter. Next base: position 114,598 of record DFXY01000002.1, on the reverse strand, counting down.
CACTCCATTAAAAAAATCAGGGACACCGGTCATGAGAGAGATGAATTGAGATGTCTCAAGAATTGGATCTTCCAGTTCCATGGACTTAATCCACGCCCGTGACTCACTATTAGTAACCTGAGAAGAGTCCTGATAGCGGAAATGATGACAATAGTTTTTTTGCAAATCCGTGAGGATTCCGGTGGACCCTACACTACGCGGAAATTTCACTTTAAATGTATTAAGGCTTTCTTTCCGGCAAATGAGATCTGTGCAAATAACCTGCACGGTAGAATCTGCTGGGACTGAGACAACTTTCTTATGTTTTTCATCAACTGCATTCTGGATACCAAGCATGTTCCTGATGACAAATGACATGATAAAAGGATTATTAAGATATGGTGTTAGCATTCGGTAATCTTCAACCTCTCCCCCCCATGAACAAAAGGCCCGGAAGTTTCGGATAACAAGATCAAACTCTTTTGAGCGAGCGGTATTTTTTTCAGTGACTATTTTGACCATCGCTGTAGCAAAAGGTGAAGTTTCAATAGAAGGAATCAAAGTCGTTTGTGGATTTTGATAGTAATAATCGAGAGATTTCTCAAGATTTCTTAAAGAAAAAATGGTGATGTTTTTGGAACAGTAGTTTTTAATCAGATTATTTGAAAGTTTTTTAAACTCGTCCTCACCTACTTCAAGCTTCTTAGCATAAGCACCAATCGCTTTAATACTGGTATCCAAACCGATATATTGAAGAGTTGCGGCCACGCTACGACGGGCCTGCTTTTCTTCCCAAGGTGTTGAGTATTTGGACTGATCTAGATAAGAGCAACTTTCAACCAACCCTTGGCCATTTTCAAAAGTGGCCTGATATAGCTTGATTTTTTTATTTTCACCTTCTTTGGATTTGTCATAAATATCACTAAAAATTTTAAGGAGAGGATCAGTTTGAATGTCGCTGGGGGCCTCTCCCATAAGGATGCCCTCAACCGGTACCAAGGCACTGGCCGCGAAGGGAATCAAAAATAGTAAATAACCGACAAATTTAATCATATAGAATGTCTTTTTAAACTTATCGGAGAATATTTCGATAGGTTTACTATGAAGTTATTATTTGTAGCTCTTTTACTGATTGCGATGAATGCCTTGGCAAGTGAGCTCCCCATCAGAAATGATGGAGGCTCTATCAGTTATGCCACTGAAGGACTTCTCTCCCGAAGAGGTGAGCTCAAACCACCGCCTAGTATCTATGACACCAAAGAGCTTAATCGGGTTCTTTTCTCAGAACTTAGAAACCAAAATAATGATCTTAAAAAGGTTAAGTACTATCTTTTAAATGGTGAAATCAGACTGGCAAAAGTCCATTTATCAAAACTTGCTTATACCCAAACCAAGCTTAGGCCCATTATTTACCGATATCTTGCCATGCTCTCTTTCATAGATAGTGATTTTGAAAAATCCTACTATTACAGCTCACGGCCTGAAATTCAGGATATCCCTCATTATGCAAAGATCTGCGTCCTCAAGGTATTGAATCAAATTGTTCTGAGTAAGACTTACGAACTGGAAAATGACTGGGTCAGATGTAAACTGGAGAACTTGGGACACTTTCAGGACATGAATCTGATTTGGCTGGAGACCTTGGTACAACTAAAACTTAATCCGGGCCGGGGAATTACAAAGATTCCCTTTAAAAGATTGAAATTAGCGGCACTGGATAATGATGAAGTTAAGGTCATGATGAAGCTCGCTCTTTATCTTAATCAAGAAAATCTGATTTTGAATCAAATACCGGAGCTGACGGTTGATCAGTTACAGGACCCTGAAATACGTGAGCTTGCTGGACAAACTTTTTTCAGAACCGGAGCTTTGGCAAAATCCTATAAATTTGTTGAAGATCTGAAATCCCCTAATGCTGAAAATATCAAAGGTAATCTTTATATTCTGAGAAATAAATATGAACTGGCCTACGCTCAATTTAAGCTGGCGCTAGAACAAAAACAAAACTCACAAAATGCGATGGAACGAATCTTGCCCCTCGCCTGGCTTTTGGGTGACTGGGAAGGTGGAAGTAAATTTGCCGAGCAAGTTATTGCTTCGCCTCAAACACAGATTAATAAGCTAACCCTGATAAGTGCTTTTTTAATGCAAAAAGGCGATTACGACGGGGCCAATCGTGTTCTTGAAGTCATTTCTCAAAGGTCTCGCAAAGGAACAACGATTGAGGTGACACAGCTGGGAAGTTTTACCGCCTTAATGCAGAACAAACCGGATATGGTGAGAAAACAGGCCCTGCAAAGTTGTGATCAGTATGATATTGTCAATTGTTGGGTCTTATTTCAGCTCTCTCAATGGGATGCATTTCCCCTTACCATTAGACGAGATGAGAAAATTTCAGATAAAAAAGAATGGGAAAAACTCATCAAAGATGAGTTAAACCAACCGTTAACAGAAACCGTTTTCGTGAACCAATTAGATATAGAAGAGATGGATGACAAACTCATACAACTTATCCCTGCGCCCTAAAATTATTTTTTTTCATGGTTTGAATAACAATCAAGAATGTTTCGGACCTTTGATAAATCACTTTAAAAATCTCGGTTTTGAGACGGAGCTGGTGGTATTACCGGGGCATGGCCTTGACAGAAGAGAGGCCCGCAATTTAAAAAGTGCCCTCATTGCTTTTGAACAGAGCATGAAGAGGCTCAAAGACACTCCCTACTACGCTATTGCTTTTTCTCATGGCGCACTTTATTTGCAACTGTGGCTTGAAAAAAATCATCCCCATCGTCCATTAAAACAAGTTCTGCTCGCACCTGCTCTCTATATTCATCGTCAAAAGATCATAGAAAAACTATTAAGGGTTATACCTTCCTTTATTGTCATCAAAAGTCTTGCTCCCAAAAAATTTCGGCGCTATGAAATACTCACGGCAGGAGAATACAATACTTTGGTCCAAGGTATCCTTACATTTCAGAAGATCAAAAAGTCTTTCAGAATCCCAACGATGGTAATGATTGACCCTAAAGATGAGCTGGTTCATGCACATAAGCTAAAAGAAGAACTTAATAATGTGGACTTTATCGAGAGGGACTACCTTAAGATGGGTATAGGTGGACACCATATTCTATTTCATCCGGATTATTTTGAAAAATCCGATTGGGATAAGTTCACCAGGAAGATCGAAACCTTCCTGGGAATTACTAACTATGGGGCCTAAATTCTTTTCCATCAAAATGGAAGATGACATCTTTTTCTTCATAACGGGTCTTTAAGTTAACCGGACGACGCCAGATAGCAAAAAGATTTCTCAGAGTTTCATTGGCAAACCCCACATCCAGATCGACACCGTAGTGAACGTGATTTAAGAGCAATTCTTTACGGTTCATGTAGTTACCATCTTCGACTTCAATGATGGGCTGACCAAAGTTAGTGAGTTGGGAAAGAAGCTTCTGCTTAATTGCCTGAAAGTCTTTAGAATCAATCTCAAAACGACCAGTGCGAGGATTGTACTTGTAGGTGAATAGTTGCTGACGCTCGCAGAAGTCCGGAGTAAGGAATTCATCAATAAAGGAGATGTCATTATGTGACTTTCTCACTTCAAAGATCTTCTCTTTTCCTTTCCCAAGCTTAGTGTCCCAGCGGGCCTTCTCACGCATGTCCGTGCACTCATTGTACTCTTTACCGAACATACCGCGATCCCAACGGTACTCAATATCACGCATAAGCTCAATACCAACCTTATAGGGGTTAATATTCTGCTTACTCATGTGCATAACTCCAGCGTGCTTATCGGCAAAATCAATGATCTCAGAAGCATCCAGTGCCTTTTGAGTCATGATGGTTGAGTGCCAGTAACTTGCCCAGCCTTCGTTCATAATTTTGGTCATTCGCTGAGGAAGAAAATAATAGGCTTCTTCCCGGAGGATTCCAATTATGTCGGCCTGCCACTCTTCGATAGGAGCATACTGAATAAGATATCCCAGAATGTCCTTGGTCTTGTGGCTCAGTGGTTTTTCGGCCACATATTCTTCTTCATCAACTTTAGCTTCTTCTTTTTTGTTCAGACGGGCCTTAGTACGCATGAACGATTTTAAGGCCTGAGAACGATCATCAATCAAGTAACCATCATCTTCATTTTCAACAATTTGCTGCTGATTAAGTTCTAAGCGGTGACGTTTCAGTGAACTCGTTTCAAAGAGTTCATTAATATCCAGGAGATTTTCCAGAGACAAAACTTTATCAATGAAGGTTTCCACCGTATCGTAACCATAACGTTCCATATAGCGGCGAATCTTAGTGCCATGATTGGCCATGACGTCCATCATCTTGCGATTGGTATTAGAAAACCAGGCATTGTTCTTGAAGAAATCATTATGCCCATAAACGTGGGCCATCACGATCTTTTGATCAACCCAGTTATTGGCCTGCAGAAGATAGGCATAACAAGGATTAGTGTTAATCACCATCTCATAGATTTTCTGTAATCCGTAAGTGTAGCCCTTAGAGAGCTGATCATAATCCATACCGAATTTCCAATGGGGATATCGGGATGGGAAGCCCCCTTGAGCGGCCAGAATGTTAATCGTATCGTAATCGCAGACTTCAAAAACCTGTGGAAAAAAATCCAGACCGTAACCGATGGCATAGCCTTCGATTTCGTTCTTAAGGGCAAGAAGTTCACCAGTAATGGGCTTCGAGCGGTTCATTATTTCCCCTTTCCAAGAAACTCTTTAATTGAGTCCAGGATCCCTTCCTTATTTTTAATTTTTGAAAGTATTAGTTTCTCAGTGTCAGTCCCGTATTTTCCAGTCAAATCTTTATAAAACTGGCCTGAACCGTAACGACTTTCTACCTGTCCATAACAAAAGACATTGGAAACTGGCAGGATTACGTTATCAAGAAGTTCCAGACAAAGCTTGGTATCATCTGCTGACCAATTATCACCATCCGAGAAATGAAAAGGATATATGTTCCATTCATTTGGATTGTAATCCTTCTCAATGATCTCCTTACAGAGATTATAGGCAGAAGAAATCAAGGTTCCCCCACTCTCACGAGTGCGGAAAAAAGTTTGTTCATCGACTTCTTTAGCTGTGGCATCGTGAATGATGTAACGAATCTCGATATCTTTGTATTGCGATTTAAGCCAAAGATTAATCCAAAAAGATTCAGTCCGGACAATTTCCTTCTGCTCATCTCCCATTGACCCAGATACATCCATCATGTAAATCACAACAGCAGCATTCTGCATCTCAACTTTGGTATCAGATGAACGGTATCTGAAATCACGACGGATAGGAATGACCGCCGGATTCTCCGGATCGTATGAATCAGTTGCAATTTGTCTTTTTAATGCCTGCTTATAAGTTCTACGTAGGTGACGAAGAGAATCCGGTCCAGTGGTTCCGATATTGGTATATCGATCCACTGTACTCTTCAGTGACTTTTTGCCTTTCGGCTCAATATTGGGAAGCTCCAGCTCATCTCCAAGAATTCGGGCCAGCTCATCAAGGGAGAGCTCAACTTCAAGCTCCTTATTCCCTTCACCTTCTCCGGCCTCACCTTGTCCAGGCTGGCCATTCGGGTCCTGCTGTCCATCAACCGGATCCCCTGGCTGACCTTGACCTTGTCCCATTCCGCCTTGAGATTTATCACCAAAACGGAAACGAGGAATATCAATCGTCGGCATTGGAACGGTGAACTTATCCGTGCCCTTGGGAATAATCTGGTTTCCCTGGGAGACGTATTTCCGGAGATTGTCTCGGATTTTACCCTTAACAATCTTCCGGAATCTGGCATGATCTCGTTTAATCGGATGATCCACTCAAAACCCCTTAAGACTTAATCGAATCGCCTTTGGCAAAGATTGAAGCAACGAAATTCAATGCATCTGTGGCACAAATGTCACAGTAATTGAAATTCTTAATCAAGCGGCTCTTAACCACTTCGATTTTCTCCTGAGTTTGCTTATCAACCACATTGGAAATAATCGTTGTGAGCTTGATGGTGTCACGCTGATCTTCGAAAAGCTTAAGTTCAAGTGCACGATGAAGACGCTCATTCATCTTATAATCAAATTGTTTTCCTTCAATTGCCAGAGCACCGATGTAGTTCATCAGCTCGCGACGGAAATCATCCTTGCGGCTTTCAGGGATATCGATTTTTTCCTCAATTGATCTCATAAATCTTTCATCCGCTTCCTCTAATTTATTAGAATACTTGTTACGGATTTTTTCTTTTTGAGTATAGGCCTTAACGTTATCCACGTAATTTGCACAAAGAGTCTGGATCGCTGATTCATCAACAGAAATTGCCTTCTGAACATCGTTTTTGACGATATCCTCATACTCTTGACGACAAATTGCCAACATCTCACGGTAGTGATCCATCTGCTCAGGTGAATTCACCAGGGCGTGGTGCTTAAGACCACTTTCCAGTTCATTGAACACCATGAATGGGTTAAGACAACCGATGTGACCATTCTTAACCAGTGCATTTGAGATTTTATCCTGAATATAACGAGGAGAAATCCCTTCCAGACCTTCACGAACAGCTTCTTTACGAAGCTCTTTCACGTTGTCTTCGTTATATCCCGGAAGAGTTTTACCGTTATATAACTTAAGTTTTTGAAGCTTAGTTAAGTCTGATTTTTTTGGCTCTTCCAGACGAGTAAGAATCGCCCAAGTTGAGGCCATCTCAAGNNTCCAGACGAGTAATATAAGGAACATCAATCTTAACCGTACGGTCACGAAGAGCTTCCATGAATTCATTGGACTGAAGTTTTCTATACTCTGGCTCATTGGTGTGACCTAGAATCACCAGATCAATGTTGGTTTGTGCAAATTTCTTTGGCTTAATTGATTGTTCCTGAGAAGCACCAAGAAGGTCATATAAGAAGGCCACATCCAACTTCAACATCTCGATGAATTCGACAATCCCGCGGTTAGCTATGTTGAATTCACCATCAAAGTTAAAAGCTCGCGGATCAGAGTCAGATCCATAAATAGCAATTTTACGATAATTGATATCACCAGTTAATTCAGTTGAATCCTGGTTCTTCTCATCTTTTGGCTGGAACGTACCAATACCACGACGGTCTTTCTCGGAGAGAACCAGACGCTTCACACGCAAATGTTTCATCACGCGGTTCCAGTCACCATCATATTTCAACATGAATTCATTAAGAATGAATCGACAGGCCGGATTAACTTCACCTTTAATACGAACCTTGTATTTAGATGTATTCACTTTCGCAAGCTCGGCTAAAAAGCGATCACGCACTTCAGGAGGGAGAAGCTTTAACGGCTCTTCATGCATTGGAGAAGGGAAAAGTTTCTGACCACCTAAAATAGCCGAACCCTCTTCATCAATCCATTCATAAGTATAAAGGGCCCCTTCATCAGTTCTTGAATAATGTTCAAGCCCTTTTTTAAGTAAGCGCGCAATTGAAGATTTGGCAGAACCCACTGGTCCATGAAGAAGAAGGACCCTCTTCTCAGTTCCATAACCTAAGGCAGCACTTTGAAAGAAATTCACCAATTTCATTAAGTGAACATCGATACCGAAGATAGCGTCTTTTCCATTCTCAAATGGATCATCAAAGAAGTGGTAACGAACAACATCTTTTTTATATTCGGTATATTGAGAAGTACCGTAGCTCATAATCATGTCATAAATTCTTTGAAAAGAATTTCGTGCAACCTTAGGATTCTTCATCACAAGATCGACATACTCCTGAAAGCTTCCTTGCCAATGAAGATGAGAGAAGTCTTTAGGATTGTAGTGCTGAGAAATAAAAGACTGAATATCGAAATTGGAGCTTGCCATGGACTTCCTCCCTAAGGCGATTTTAATGGGTACATAAACCCTTAATTTATTTTACTCTTTAAAGGTAACTTCTCCAAACGAATACGTGAAGATGGTAAATCTCACTCCTTCATTCCGAGTGTTTTATTCAGGAATTCTATCTGCAGATAATTGTTTGACTAAAACACAGTTCATTCTATGATTAGAAGGATCATTGAAATTATCTCAAGGCGATTATGGGAATACTTTGTACTGGTGCCACAGATATTGGGCGAAAACGAAAGACAAATCAAGACTCGATTTGCCTAGACCATTCTCACCATTTTTTCGCTGTTGCCGACGGTATGGGTGGCCACAATGGTGGCGATATCGCCTCTCAAATGTCGGTAAAAGTCATGCCTGAATATTTCTCCCAACATATTAATCAGGACCCACAGGTACTGATGAAAAATACCATCCAGGAAGTTAACCGGGCCATCTTACATAAGGCCGAACAAGAACCTGAACTCCATGGTATGGGTACCACTGTTTCGGCCATTCACTTTAATGGCCCTCAATTGGTGATCGGAAACGTCGGGGATTCTCGAGTGTATATGATCAACAACCGTTATATTTATCAAATGACCCGCGACCACTCTTTTGTTCAAGAAAAGCTGAATATGGGAATTTACACCCGAGAAGATGCTGTAAAAGACCCTCAGAAGAATGTCCTGGTACGCTCGGTAGGCTTTGAAAGTGATTTGCAGGTGGATGTTTTTAACTACCGTATCTGCAAAAATGATATTTTTTTAATCTGCTCTGACGGATTGCATGGAAAAGTTTCTGATGGCGACATCCTGCATATCGTGCAGAGAAACATTCCCGACCCATCTCGTTGCCAAATCGAGGATCTGGACAAAACGGTAAAAGAACTTATCCAGCAGGCCAATGATAATGGAGGCCAAGATAATATTTCCGTTATTATGGCCGTGGCCCAGGCCTGATAATCAGTTCAATCTTTTCAATGTTTTGTATTCCCAATCGCGAGGCTCTCGCTTAAAATATTTGTCATGGATAAGTACTATACCGTGATGGTTGTCCCCGAAACACAAAAAGGGGTTCGAACCTATAGAATTCCCACAGTGCTCTTTAAGTCACTCTCCTTCATGATGGTTATGCTGTTTATGTTGGTTGGAGTGCTGGCCTATGACTACTGGAAGATCTTGCAGCAGGTTTATGAAAATAAACATCTCTCGATTGAAAATCGTCAGCTGAAAGAACAAATTCAGTTGTTCCAGATGAAAATGAATACTTTGGGAGACGATCTCAAACGAATCAATACATTTGAACGTAAACTTCGAGTGATTACCGGGCTGGAAGACATCAGCACCAAAGGTCCGGTGTATAAGGCAGATAAAGATGACTCTAAAGAGTCTTTCACACTAGAAGACCTGAACACCTCACTTGATTTAAAATTTGAAGAAGACATCGAGGATCAGCCAAAGTTCAAAGAATTAAAATCACTTTATGACAAAAAAATCGCGGCTTCTCTGGGTCTGGAGCGAAGTTATCTTTTAACCAAACAGTGGTCTGACCTTGCTCGAAGAAGTTTTTCACTATCTAATGATTATGCAAGATTTGATTTTAAATATTCCCAGATTAAAGATGTGGTATCGGCCATTGAAGGAAATATTCATAACCTGGATCAATTCCTACTAGATAAAGAATCCTTCTTAAATTCTACTCCGACAATCCTCCCAGCTGATGGCTGGATCACTAGTTATTTTGGACAACGAATGTCTCCATGGGCCGGAAGACTTAAGATGCATGAAGGCCTGGATGTCGGAGCTCCATACGGAACTCCAGTGCATTCACCTGCTGATGGTATCGTAACTTTCTCCGGAGAAAAGGCCGGCTTTGGAAAATTCGTCCAAGTTGATCATGGCTATGGAATCGAAACGATCTATGCTCACAATCAATCCCTGACAGTTCGTGCTGGCCAAAAAGTTAAGCGTGGCGCTCTCCTTGCGGCCGTCGGCAATACTGGTCATTCAACTGGTCCTCACTTACATTACGAAGTTCGGGTCAATGGTATCGCCGTTGATCCTCTATATTTTATCCTAGAATAAAAAAAGGTTTTCTCATGTTAGACTCCATGATGCGCAAACTATTTGGAACAAAGCAGGACCGTGACATTCGCATTTTAAAACCAATTCTTGCTCAGGTTAATGCACTTGAACCTAAATACCGGGCCATGACTGATGAACAACTCCAAGGTCAAACCCCTATTTTCCGGGAAATGCTTCAAAAGGGCGGCGCAACTGTTAATGATATTTTACCTGATGCTTTCGCCGTCGTACGCGAAGCATCTTATCGCGTAATGAACATGCGCCATTTTGATGTTCAGATCATGGGCGGGGTTGTTCTTCATCAGGGTAAAATCTCTGAGATGAAAACCGGTGAAGGTAAAACCCTTACCGCCACTTTGCCACTTTATTTAAACGCTTTAACCGGTCGTGGGGCCCATCTGGTAACAGTCAACGATTACCTGGCCCAGCGTGACTCGGAAGAGATGGGTAAACTCTATAGCTGGCTTGGTCTTAAAGTGGGTTGTATTGTTGCCAATATGGATGATGAGGACCGTAAAGCTGCTTATGAAGCGGACATCACTTACGGAACAAATAATGAATTTGCCTTCGATTATCTCCGTGACAACATGAAGTTTGACTTAAACGACTACGTTCAAAGAGAACATCATTTCTGTATCGTAGATGAAGTTGACTCCATTTTAATTGATGAAGCAAGAACTCCTCTACTCATTTCAGGTCCGTCTGAGGGTGATACTCGCCTTTACGGAGAGGTCAATAAAGTTATTCCGCAATTAAGTCTGGATAAGCACTACACAGTTGATGAGAAGGCCAAGTCGGCAGTTTTGACAGAAGAAGGTATTGTCCGAGTCCAGGAAATTCTTCAAATCGGAAACCTGTATGATATTAAAAACATCGAAGTTCTTCACCATGTAAATCAGTCCCTTCGTGCTCACACACTCTTTAAAAATGAAGTCGATTACGTGGTTCGTGATGGCAAGGTTATCATCGTAGATGAATTTACCGGCCGTATGAAAGAAGGCTCCCGCTGGTCAGATGGTCTTCACCAGGCAGTAGAAGCGAAGGAAGGGGTTGACGTTAAATCTGAGAACCAGACACTGGCCTCAATTACGTTCCAAAATTATTTCAGATTATACTCTAAGCTCTCAGGGATGACTGGTACTGCAGATACTGAGGCTGATGAGTTTATGAAAATCTATAATCTTGAAGTGGTAGTTATTCCAACTAACCTTCCGATGGTCAGAGAAGATATGCCGGATGTGGTTTATGCTACCCGCAAGGCCAAGTATGAAGCAGTTTCCGAATTGATTGAAGAATGTCACAAAAAAGGACAACCGGTCCTGGTGGGGACAATCTCCATTGAATCATCAGAAATCATTTCTCAAGTTCTGACTAGCAAAGGCATCAAGCATGAAGTCTTGAACGCCAAGAACCATGCCCGGGAAGCAGAAATTGTGGCGATGGCAGGTCAGCGTGGTGGGGTCACGATAGCTACCAACATGGCAGGTCGAGGAACAGATATTAAACTGACAGCTGAAACCAAGTCCTTGGGTGGTCTTTTTATTATCGGCACTGAACGACATGAATCACGTCGTATCGATAATCAGCTTCGTGGTCGTTCTGGCCGTCAGGGAGATCCGGGTAAATCGAAATTCTTCCTGTCTCTGGAAGATGACCTTATGCGAATTTTTGGTTCAGACAGAATCAAAGGCATCATGGTTAAACTTGGCATGAAAGAAGATGAGCCTATTGAGCATTCAATGATTTCAAATGCCATAGCTAAAGCTCAGAAGAAAGTTGAAACTCATAACTTTGATATCCGTAAGCATTTGCTTGATTTTGATAACGTGATGAATGAACAACGAAAGGTTATCTATAAAATCCGTCGTGACATTCTCAATGATGAAGGCAACATGGATCTGGTTCAGGATTTCATCGAAGAAGTGGCCTTTGACTTAAGCGAACAATATAAGTCCGAGAAAAAGTCTTCCCTCCGGGAATACCCTTGGGAAGAAATCAATCAAACTGTTCGCGCAGTCTTTGGAACTGATAAAACCTTAACACCAGAAGAATGCGCTCAAAAGGCCATGAGTCAGCTTGATGATTACATCAAACAGGTAGGACAAGAATCCATTAATGCAAAATTTGAAGGTCTTGATCCTGAACAGGTTAAGTACACTTACCGTGAAGTTTTGCTTGCAACCTTTGACCAGTTCTGGAAAGACCATCTTCTTGCCATGGATCACCTGAAAGAAGGAATCAATCTTCGCTCTTACGGTCAAAAAGATCCTTTAGTTGAATATAAACGTGAAGCCTTCACTATTTATGAAAATATGAAAGTGGCCATTAAGCGCGCAGTGGTAGAACGTATCTCTCACATCAAACTTATGACCCAGGAAGAGATTGAAGCGATTCATCGGGAGCAAGAAAAAGTTCTTGAAGCTCAATTCCGTGCTCATCAGGAAGCTGAAAAAGCGAAAACAATGGAAGAAGAGAAAAAGATAATTCGTGCTACCGTTAAAGTAGGACGTAATGATCCTTGTCCATGTGGTTCAGGTAAGAAATTCAAAGCTTGTCACGGAGCCTAAGTGAGTAACAACAAGAAGGATCTAACTCGAATTGAAGATCTGGGTGAATTCATCCACGAATTAAACGAGGATGAAGAAACCACTTCGTTCGATGATTTTCCTTCTGAAGTTCCTGATTTGCCTGTGAGCGAAGAAGAATCCGATTCGCTCGACTTTGGAAGCTCAGAGGATTCTTCACCATTTGAGACTTCTTTTGCTTCAGAAGAAGAAAGCACTTCTGATTTCGGTTTAAGCTTTGAATCCAGTGAAGGCGAGGCCATCACTGACCCGGTTAGCGAAACGGATTTTTCAACCTCAGACTTTGATACAAGTTTTACTGATGAGGAGACTCCTGCCTGGAGTACTCCTGAGACCACACAGGAAGAGGCCACAAGCTGGGACGCCCCGAAAGAAGAAGAAGCAACAGAAGAGAATCCTGAAAAAATTGACGAACCCCAATGGGATGCACCTATAGAAGAGATCACTCCTTCACCCGTTTATACTCCACCTGAAAAAGAATACAAAACCCCTGAAACATTCGAAGACTTAAAAAAGTTCTCTGAAAGTTCCAGTTTTTCAGGCATGGCCACTGAAGGTAACCCCTCTTTCAGTGTCCTCATCAAAAACGTTCGTTATATTGAAGATGTAAATGACATCATCTCACTTATGCGAGAGCTAAATCTTTTGTCTGACTCCGAAGAGCAAACTCGAGGCCGACTTATGCGAGGAATGCTCTTGGTACCCAGGATTTCAGAGTACGCGGCCATATTTCTGGCCCATAAGCTGCGACGTTTTGATATCGACATTCAAATTGGCCTCTCGGATGAGATTCATCCTCCTAAGCATCAGGAAACTCCTGAAACAGGAATTGTTTCTAAGTTTAATCTTTATCAAAATCAAGGTCATCATTTTCAGTTTGATGACCCAAAACTTGATATTTCTCAAATTATTCTCTCGGCAACTCCTAGTCTGGAGGGATATCAAATTCTTCGCTACATGGGTGTTGCCAGTGAACACAAAATGCTTGATACACACATTGTAGAAGATTCAGAATCCACTGAAGTACCCCGACATTATCAAGAGCTGGCCATGAAACTTAAGGCCCATGCCTTAAAGGCCCACTCTAATGCTGTCATCGGTCTGAATTATCAACTCACTCCCATAGGACATAAGTACCGGCTCACCTGCACAGGTAATTTGGTCTGGATCAACAAAGTATGAAACAATATGAAGTCGTGATTGTGGGTGGTGGTATCAATGGATGCGGGCTTATCCGCGACCTCGCCCTCAATGGCGTATCCACCCTTTTGATTGATAAAGGTGACTTCGCCTCTCAAACCTCTCAAGGTTCTTCCAAGATGCTTCACGGTGGAATTCGTTATCTGGAGAATTTTGATTTTGGTCTGGTAGCAGAGGCGCTCGAAGAAAAAAATCTTTGGCTTAAACTAACACCTCACCTTTGTTTTGAAAGAGACTTCTATCTACCTCTTTATAAATATTCAAAATATTCGCCCTGGATGCTCGGAGTAGGTCTTTTTATTTATGACTTTCTTTCGCATTTTCAAAACCGACCGTTTGCTGTTTTAAATGCTCAAGAAACTTTGAAAAAAATTCCATCACTCGATCCAAAAGATCTCAAAGGCTCAGGCAAGTATTACGACGGTGTAGTTGATGACGCTAAACTCACACTTGAATGCTTGTATGATGCTCTTCTTGAACCATGCGCTGAGGCCCATAGTTATCATGAAGTGACTTCATGCCATAAAACTAATGATGGTTATGAAATTACTTACCAATCAGTCAGAGATAAAAGTAAAAATACGGTTAAGGCCCAATATGTTATTTTTACCACAGGTCCTTTTACTGACCAATTACTACCTAAGCTTAATATTCCTTGGAAACCTCAACTCATTCCTTCTAAAGGCATTCACTTGTGGCTTAAAAAAGGTTCAATTGATGCTCAAGGGTCTGTTGTACTAACGACTAAAGACAATCGGGTTGTTTTTGTTATTCCGCAGAGAGATTCAATCCTCGTTGGCACGACTGAGACACCTGTTGATCTGGATATGTTCAACATTCAGGCAACAAAAACTGAAATCCAGTATCTTTTAAATGTCNNAGAAGAAGGCCATAGTGAAGCTCTCGGAAAAGTAAGCCGGTTTCATAAAATCTTTCGCCCTGATCACAGAACCTATGTACTGCTTGGTGGGAAATATACAACCTTCAGAAGAATGACTCAAGAGATCGCCCAGGAGTTAGTACCACGTCTGGGAAAACGCTATCAACCGAACTTAACTCTAAATCCCCTTCGCCAAAAATCTCTAATGCCAACATTTGGCGAAAAACCCGCTCTCACCCTGGAAATGATTAAACAAATTATTAAGCAAGAACATGTGACGACTTTTGAAGACCTCGTAAAGAGACGTTTATCCCTCCTGGATGAACCTCAGCATTTGAAAAATGTTATGGGCATTCCAGTAGATGAAGTGAAGGCCTTATTTAAGTAATGCAGAGCTTAACCGACGTCGCAGTTCGAGAATGAATTTTTTAATGTATTTTAAATTTCTCAAAGTACTTCTCAGTAGGAATTGAGTTAATGATTCCTCATGAATTTAAAATACCTGACTGATAAAGCACTCCTAGAAGATGTAAAAAAACTTGCTCAAACTGAGCGGGAAATCACTACAAATATTCTTCACCATTTGAAAGAAATAGAACGACGTAAGCTCTTCTGTGATCTGGGTTATCCTTCCATGATTCAGTATGCAATGTCTGAATTAGGATATTCGGAAACTTCGGCCATACGTCGCATAAATGGGGCCCGACTGTTAAAAGAACTACCAGAGATTGAGTCACAAATTAAAGATGGCTCTCTGTCTCTATCAAATCTCCATAAGGCCGCCGGCTTCTTTAGAAAAGAAAATATTAAGGAACCGACAAAAAAAAGAATCATTCTAAAAAAATTAGAAAAGAAATCGGCCCGCCAATGCGAGAAAACCCTTTTGGAGCTTTCTCCTCAAACTCCTCTTCCCAAAGAATCGTTAAAACTAGTCGCTCCTGAATTTTCACAAATTAAAGTTAACCTACATGAAGATACTTTAGGTTTGCTGGAAGAAGCAAAAAGCTTGATTGGATTTTTTTATCTTGATGACAAGTTCCTAAACCGGCTGGCCCGGCACGCTTTAAATGATATCAGACACCGAAAATTTAAAATAAGACCAGGAGTACAAAATCCTGATACGCGCTATCTTTCAAACCAAACTAAAAGAGAGGTTTTTGAAAAGTCACAAGGAGTCTGTGAGAATTGCGGAAGTCTGTTTCTGCTTCAATATGACCATATTGAAGCTTTTGCATTAGGAGGCAAAAGTCACACGAAAAATCTTCGTCTCCTTTGTTTTCATTGCAATCAAAGAGCGAGGATTAAAACCTATAACCAAGACCTAGCATAAAGCGAGGACCACCAACTTGCTTGTTGAAAGTGTTGGTTGCTTCATCTTCTTTATACTTCTCTGTTCGGTAGTAATAATCCAGAAGTGCTCTGGCCCCAAAACCTTTAGATGTAAAAAACTTATAACCAAAACCAACTGAAAATCCAGAAGTACCGCCGTTGGCCGAGAATTCCTTACCACCGAGGTTCTCCTGACCAGGTTTAAAGGTCGACTTCACTGTCCCGGCGTTAGCACTTAAATGCACATATGGAATAAACATCATGGTTTGACTGGGAAGTTTAGTGGGATGCCAATTCACACCGACTGAAAACTCTGTCACATCGTTGGTAGAACTTGAACCATTATAGGCCTGATTATTAAGCCGCATGAGATTAACCATCGCCTGGAGACTAAAACGAGAATACCAATCACGCTCTTTTTGAGGGTAAAACTCTCCCCCCAAACCGATATGGTGATAACTTTGTGAATTATTAAATGAGTCGTCTCCAGATTCAGTTTTAGAGCTTGCAGTTAGGCCCGAAATATTCAGTATACCAATGACCTCTATATTCTTTTCAGGAATGATTGATGGCTCCTGCTCATCCAATGATCTCAGATCTTCCTGGGAGAGATTTTCATCCGTCACACTTGCCAGATCCTGAGCTCCATCGGCCAATGGTATCCCTAATTGAGTCGGATCACCGGTTCCAGCACGAGTAGGAGTATCCTCTTGAACTAAACTCTGAGATTCATCTTTTGTGATTTTGACTGGCGGGGAAATTTTCAAACTCATGACAGAGTCATTTACAATAAAATCTGCATTTACTAAGCGGTAAACCGACCACACGGAACGAGTGGGAGAAACACGCACACAAACGGCCCGGGCCACAATACCTGCGGTTACGATAAACTTCGCATGATCACCTTCAACCAGGCCGTCTTCAGTACCACGGTTTATCATCAAGGTTTTTCTGGTTTCAGAAGTCTTAACGATTCTGATTGTCAGTTTTTCATCAACCTCAAGAGCTTGCGCTGCGAATGATACTATTAAGAATAAGATAGTCAGAAGCTTCATCGTTCCCCTTAAAATGAATAGGCAATGGCAAAGTTCATTTTCCCTTCAACCAGGCTCGCCTGATCTGGAAGAATTGCGCCAAACTTACTTTGTTCATATCGATCTAACTGAAGAGTTTCCATACTGCCAGAAAGTCTCAGTCCAACATTATTTTTAAAATTATACCTCATCCCTGCTCTGACTCCAGGTAAGGCCAGAAGAGTATAATTGGATTCCTCGCCGGCCGAAGGGGCCTTAACACTTGCCCAACCACTTCTGACATAAGTCCCAAGAAAAATCACCGGAGACTCAATGGCATAAGAAGCAAAAAGTGGGTACCAATTAATTCCCAGGGAAAAGGAGTGTTCATCCAGACTGGAATTATAATTCTCAGCTTCAAAGGCCGTCTTATTGTTTCGATAGGTCGCATTCACTGTAAAACGCTGAAGTGTTTCATGCTTTATGACAGGAATAACTTCAAAATCAAGTTCTATGGAGTAACGACCATCCCGTCGATAACCAGCATCTTTCTCAGTCTGAGCGTCATTAAAAGTCATTCCATAAGCAAGGAAAGTTGAATACCGATTAGGATTGGCAACAACATACTTCCTGCGGTCTTTTTCCTGTAAAACAGAGACCTCAGATAAGACCGATCTTAACTGCTCATCTGAGAAGTCTTCTGACCAACTCTCACCTTTTTCAAGTAAAGAGCGATAAAGCTTAGCATCGGCCACAGCCTTTTGAGATTGAGTCGCTAAAAAAGACTCATACTCTGTACTAAAATTTGAGCGCTGTCGGAATTCATGAGCAAAAGCTGTTTTGGATTGTTCATCGTAAAAGGCATCATAGTTAAAGCCCGGCTCATTAACCTTTTGCAAATAAGCAGTCACCATTTTTTCAAAAGTCGATAGTCTTAATTGCCTCTGAAAATCGGCCTGATGGGGACTCTTATAAAGCGCGGTACGAAATCTTGAGTCCTTAAACTTTTTCCATCCCTCAACATCCACCAAAACCCCATCTTCATCCTGACGGATTTCTCTTTCGTGGAGTTTTTCTATTTCCGGATATTGAGTTTTCAATTTAGCTATTCGGTCTCTATCATCAGCGAGATTTTTCTGAACCTGAAAGGCCACCTTATCTTTCTGGGTGATCACACTGATTCGTCCAAACCGAGGGTCTCTTCTTCCTCTGAGCATCGTACTCTCAGAAAGGATCAGATACTCCTGACCCTTTACCAGTAATTCTG
Source organism: Bacteriovoracaceae bacterium UBA4096 (assembly GCA_002381945.1). Taxonomy (GTDB): domain Bacteria; phylum Bdellovibrionota; class Bacteriovoracia; order Bacteriovoracales; family Bacteriovoracaceae; genus Peredibacter. The sequence continues at coordinate 96,428 of DFXY01000002.1, read as the reverse complement.
GATCAAAGGTTTTATAAAGAATCCAAACGGAATTTCCAGTATTGATTTTAACATTGCGAGCCTTGGCGACTGGCACCAAACGAAGGTCCCGATGATCAAGGGAACGGATCTCTTTAACGATAACCGCGTAATCCCCTTCTTTTACCCCATCATGAATGCCCAGATTAAAAAGAGCGGTCTGCCCGCTGGAAGATTGACCTAACAGTCTGGCCCCACTCAAACCCCATGCGGGGGCGGTGATGACAGACAGCAGCACTAGATTGATCAACATCCCTTTAATCAAATTCATGAAATTATTGTGACAAAGAAACAACGTGATGAAAACACTCAATTTACGAGCAATGTCATAGGACCACTCTTAGAGTTTAAGTCCTTGATAAAGCGTTGCAGAAATTCTATAAACTAAGGACCAGTTCAAAAAGGAAATTTCATGAAACGCAGACGCGAAAAAATCACTTATAACTATGAATGTTCACTTACAGGTGAACAGTTTGTAACTACTGCCAAAGCACCAAATCCAAAAGAACTTCTTACCGTGAAAGCATTCTATGAAATGAATCCGGATATGGATGATCGTCCTGCCATCATCAAGAAGAAGCTTGGCATTCCTGCTACTAACGAAGAAAAACATTAAGAGGCCACTGTGGAAACTCGTAAAGTTATCATTATTGGAACAGGCCCTGCCGGTTTAACTGCTGCTATTTATGCTGGTCGCGCCGATTTAAAACCACTTGTAATGGAAGGTCATGAGCCCGGTGGGCAATTGACTCTCACTACTGAAGTCGAAAACTTTCCAGGTTTTGAAAATGGAGTCATGGGCCCTGAATTAATGGGAACCATGAAAAAACAAGCGGCCCGTTTCGGAGCAGAATTTCTTCCCGTTATGTGCACAGATGTTGATTTATCAAAACGTCCTTTTACTGTGACTGCATCTAATGGTCACTCTTACCTGGCCGAAACAGTAATCGTTTCAACAGGTGCATCCGCCAAATGGTTGGGACTTCCGAATGAGAAAGAACTCACCGGCCGCGGTGTTTCTACTTGTGCTACCTGTGACGGATTTTTCTACCGAGATAAGATCGTTCACATCGTAGGTGGTGGTGACACTGCTATGGAAGATGCTACCTTCATTACAAAATTCGCTAAAAAAGTTTATGTCGTTCATAGAAAAGACAGCCTTCGTGCCTCAAAGCCAATGCAAGAGAGAGCTTTTAACAATCCAAAGATTGAGTTCCTTTGGGATTCAGTTGTCACAGAAATCAAAAGCAATGCTGGCGGTGTTTGTGGGGTTGTGGTTGAGAATATCAAAACTGGTCAAAAAGAAGAGCGAGTCACTGATGGGCTTTTCTATGCCATTGGACACACTCCAAACACTGCCTTCCTAAAAGGTCAGCTAGAAGTGGATGACCATGGTTTCCTTAAAACCAAAAATGGTCCTGATACAAATATTCCCGGCGTTTTTGCTTGTGGCGATGTTCAGGATTCTTATTACCGTCAGGCGATTACCGCTGCAGGTTCAGGCTGTCAGGCCGCTATCAAAGCTGAGAGATTTCTCGAAGGCCATTAAGTGGTCCAACACATTATCAATGTTAAAAATAGATTTCTGGAGTTCTACCAGCACCATGAGGTGCTGGTCTCCATTATTGTTTTTGCTCTGGGTTTTCTCTTTGATGTCCTGACTCTGGGTCGGATTGATGATCTTTTAAATCTTATTCAGCAGGCCATTTATCTCATCATTCTAGGTGCTCTCCTGGTATGTGAAATCAAATTGAAAATTGGAACCCTGAACCTTTCACCGAAAGGGCAAAAGTTCTGGCAATACCATGATCTGGTTGTGCATTTTCTTTTTGGTTCTCTTTTATCGGCCTACACCATCTTCTATTACACTTCAGCTTCTGCCCTAACGAGCTTCTTTTTTATCATACTGCTGGCAGGGCTTATGCTCGCGAATGAAATTCCCAAGATTCAAAAACTTGGCCTCCCAGTGCGAGTCATCCTTTACAGCATTTGTATGCTCTCCTATTTTGCCTTCTTTTATCCTATCCTTATGGGACATGTAGGTGCTTTGCCTTTTTGGCTGGGGTTTTTAAGTTCAGCCCTAGTGCTCTTTTTAATCTGGAAATTTAATTTCAAGCCCAATGAGCAGTTGAAGAAGCATGTTCTGTTACCGGCCATGGGAATCCATCTTTTCTTTCTGGCAGGATATTATTTTTCACTCATTCCACCAGTCCCGGTAGCAGTTAAAAAAATCGGGGTCTATTACTCGGTTGAAAAAACGGATGGTCATTACATCGGTAAACATCTGCGTCCCTTCTGGAAAGTTTGGGATAAGGGTTCTCAAGAATTTTTGGCCAGATCCGGCGATAAAGTCACAGTTCTCCTGGCCATCTTTTCTCCTGCACGTTTTAACGACCAAGTCTTTTTAAAATGGTACCGGGATGATGAAACTAAAGGTTGGACTCTGGAAGACACCATCCCCTTAAGCATTCTTGGGGGCAGAGATGAAGGCTTTAGAGGCTTTGGCACTAAACAATACTATAACTTAGGGCACTGGCGAGTCATTGTAGAGACCTCCGATGGACGCGAAGTGGGCCGGATCAATCTCGAAATTAAGGCCGATACAACCTCAGATGATAGAACTTTTAAGAGTGATGTTTTCTGACAAAAACCGACCACTTTTTTCCCCTTTGACACTCCACCTGAAAATTTGAAAAAATAAGCATGCGATTGATTCTTTGCCATGGAATGGTGAAAGTCGACCCAACTAACCCTAGCAAGAAACCAAGGACGGTGACATGCAGACTCTCTTTAACTACACAACCATCTCTACTCGTCTAGAGAAGACCACTCGCACTCTTTTCGTGACACTGAACCGTCCCGATTGGAATAATGCTTTTCGTCTGGAGATGTTATTTGAACTTGAGAGTTTACTGGCATGGTGTACAACTCGGGTCGAGATTAATTCCATTTTTATCGACTCCTCTACTCCGCATTTTTCTACCGGATTGGAATTCGAAACTCTTCCAAAAACCAGTGCCTCTCAACTTGATAAAGTTAATATGAAGCTGCAAAAAATTATCTTTGCGATGATGCAACTTCCTCAAACCGTCATCGTAGATTTAGGCGAAGGGTCACAGACTCTTGCCTCTGAATTTTCACTTGGCGCCGATATCAGAATTGCTTCTAAAAAAACCAAAGTCGCTTTTAATCACTGTAGCTATGGATTAGTTCCGGCAGCTGGAGGCATGAGCATGCTTTCAACTCTGATCTCGCCTGCTTTCGCCCGCTCATGGGTGCTTTCAGGCAAGGCGATTGAAGCATCATCTCTAATGGAATCCGGTTATCTCTCACTGACTTATGAAGCTAAAAATCGAACAGAAAAGATCCAGGAACTCTTAACTTCAGTTTCTGCTCAGGCACCTGTTCAGAGAATTCAGGCAAAACTTGGACTTTTTGAAACACTTCGCTCTCAATTTGAATCTGGGATTGTCATGGATCGAAAAATTGCTAAGGCATCAATGGTTTCAGAAGACTGGAGAACTAAAAAGCCTGAGCAAAAAGACTTAAACTTCATGCCGGCAAAATCCATGTCCTATGCAGTAAAACTCTCATTAGTTAAGAATGATGATACAAAAAATTTAGAACATTAAACAAAAAGGCCCCATTTCTGGGGCCTTTTTGATTAAAATTAGATTTGATTACATCTCATCATGGCCGTCATGAATGCATTGTGAGACCAGGTTAACTCATAGGCACCCTGCATGTGACCGGTAATATGGTTAAACTGTTCAGACATGCCACCTTTTCTATCCGAATGAAATAGCGCACGTTCAAACTGCTTTTGGGTTTTGCCTTTCTCTCCGGCCTGACAGTGATATTCCCCAAGTGCAAGAGTGGCCAGGAACCAAGGATTACCAATTCCAGAAGTAGCGTAACCATCATAGCGGTCTTCAGGATAACGGCCAATAGCAACTCCCATATCCGGAAAAGCCTTATTAATTGAATAAAGATTTTTAAATGTTGAAGTTAAAGTCTCTACATAACGTTTTACTGCCGTACTCTTAAAAGGGAAAAGAGTCTGATAGGGAGAATTATGGAGAAGAGCTAAAAGCGGGGCCACATCGACATTCGAATTTTTATAGCCCAGACCTCCATTCACACGGTGAATAGTTGTTTTAATCCCGATTTCAGAATCCATGAAATCATTTTTCAGCATAGAAGCGATCTTGCGAGATTCACTCTTATAAAAATCCGCAGCCGCGCTATCACTTAATTCGCGTGCTAGTTTTTCCCCTTCTTGGAGTGCGGTATATTGAGCTAACAAGGTATAGAAATGCATCCCCATTTCTTCTTCCCATAAGTCAAAACTCGGCTCTCTCCAATGATGGGCCGTATACTCCAGATCTTTTTTAATGACTGAGTCGGCAGGCAAAACGCCGTGATAGAGAAATTTTAGGACATAGTCCTGGTTCCCTTCCTTCAAAAGAAGACGAGCGAACTTAATCATGGCAATCGCTCTAAGAGCTGGGCCATCATTTTGAGGTCGTCCCCATCCACCGGTATATCCTGAACCATCTATGAAATATTTAGGCTCACCAAGACCAGTGAAGGTTGGTTGATTCTGACGATAAGCTTCAGCATCAATCCAGGTAAAAATCATTTTCTTAATTTTTGGATCTTTTTTGAGTTCGTAGTAATCAATCAAGGCCCGGTAAGTAAGGGCAGTGTCGCGAACCCAATCAAAATAATAATCAGGATTAGATCGACTAGGACTGGCAACAACCATACCTGGTCTTACGTCCGGCTTAGTTGAGTTATCAATGACTACCTTCAAGCTGTTTTTGAACTGCACTTGTTTGGAAGGGATGGCCATGGCAATTGATGGCAGAAGAAGAAGTACGGCTAAAAATTTCATTTTAGTTCCCTTAGTTCATGGGTGTTTAATATCTGGCGCATTTCATCAAGACTAAACTTATGGCTGTGACCAAGAATGAATCCTCCGCCACCAGCACCACATAATTTTAAAACATAGTCCCCCGTTTCAAGTCCTCTTGTCCAGAGCCCACGCTCCTTAGTAGGAATCATTTCAGGAAAAAATTCCCATTGAAATTTAGAGATATGCCATAAATGATGAAAAAGAGTTACGGGATCATTTTTTAGAACAGAGTCGATAGCAAAATTGACTTCAGTCGAAAGAATATCAGCACAGCCTTGCTTGAACTGTGGATCTTTCATTTTCTCCTGATAGATATTAACAAGAGGACCGGTTTGACGCGGTTTACCTGTGTTGACCAGAAAAAAATCTTTAAGCTCTGGGCCTTCGGTGAGTACTTCAACCTCACTAAAACTATGAATCAGAAGTGGTTTTTGGACATGACTCACTAAGGGATCTAGCCCCGAGCTAGAGCCATGAAAAAAATCCTCTAACCTTGCCAGTGCCTTGGCATCTTCGGCCAAATCACCAGTTGGTTTTCCAAAACGGTCATAGATGGCAGCAATAACCGCCCCAGAGCTACCTAGACCAAAGCCATGGGGAATTGGAGAATCAAACCACATTCCCCTCTCCAAATCTTTTTTCATTAACCCCAGATCAACCGTCCGAACGCCTGATTTTTCCATGAAGGCGAAAAGGCTCTTGCGAGAATTTTCTCGCTCCTCTGTTCCATTGTCATGAAAAGACCATTGCCCCTGCATTTGATGGTAAGGAAGTGCTAGCGCTTTAGACCCATTCAGGATGGTATATTCTCCAAGGAGTAAAACCTTGGCCGGAAATGTCTTTAACATTTAACAGCACCTTCGCCTCTTTCATCTTCAATTATTCTTTGAGTCAGAGGTGATAGCTCATGAGAAATGAAAGTTTTAATTTTATGCTGAAAGACTTCCGGATAAATTAAATGCAGATTAGGTCCAGCATCTAGAGTGAAGTACAAGGGAAGCTGTGTCTCACGTCTGAAGGCCCAGATCATTTCCATCGCTGCCAGTGTATTGGGACGAAGAAGAGTGTAAGCATTAGGAGAGGTCATCATCATGGCATGAAGACTTAAAGCTTCACTTTCCAAAATGCGGCCCATCTCATCAGCATCACCCGACTTTAACGCACTTACCATCAAAGAAAAATTCTTTTTGGCCTGAACAAAACGAGCTTCAGCAAATGCATGTTCTATCATACGGTCATGGCCGGCACGACTGGAAACAGTCTTTTCTTCAGCACTTATAATAAGGACAGAATCTTTTAAGTGAGCAAAATCCGGATGTACACTAAAAGGGGTCGCATACTTATCCGAAGATTCAGGCAACTCACTCTCACCCCAAGTTGTGAAGCCACCATAAATAGAGCGACATGCGCTTCCACTAGCAAGCCTTGCAAGACAGCTGGCCCGCTTACTAAATAGTTCCCCCAGATCTTCTTGTCCCAGATGATGTAAATAATCTGTCAGACAAAGGGCAAAGGCCGACATCCCTGAAGCGGAAGAGGCGATTCCCGTACCATGAGGAAATGTATTTTTAGTATGAATTGTCACACCCAGATTTTTTAACCAAGGTAAATCACACTGCAAACTCTCAAGATAAGTTTTAATCTTCCCAGCGAACCTGCCTTCCTGATGACCATCTAGGAAGAGTTCCACAGTAAGCTCGCCATTTTGTTTAAAAGAAACTTTCGTTTCCGTAAAACATTCTTTAAGAGTCATTGAAAGAGATGGATTGGCCGGAATTTGATGACCTTTCTTCCCCCAGTACTTTACAAAAGCGATGTTTGAGGGCGATCGCCAGGTTGTCTCAAAGTCATTTGGGATACAATCTTTAAAAGGGGCAAGTAAACTCATTGAAGGGATTCCGATCTTACGATTTCAGTATAAGGAATAACGGTTGTAAAACCTCGATTCTCAAAATATTCCCGGGTTTCAGTGTGTGAACGGTCAGATGTAACCAGGGCAAAATCCCCACCCCAGGCCCCGAGAGATTTTACTTCTCCCCAGAAATCTTTAAAAAGAAGATCTTTCACTTTTTCGTAGTTAAGAGCTTTGGCAATAATCTCTTCATGAGTTTTAATGATTTTATTAAATGTCACCAAGTCATGGGCATGTAACATCTCACGGGTGAGTTGAGAGAGTTCAGAAATGATCTGTCCTTTATTCTCAATCTGCATATCTGAGAATTTAATCACTTCCTGTTCTGAATTCTGTTTATGACCGAGATAAACAAAGAAAAGCTGATCTTTGAAAACCGGATTGAATGCGGCCGCTTCCCACTGAGGTTTTCCTTCATACTTTTTATATAGGATAGGGCCCATCGCCTGAGCGCAAGCTAGATCGTATCCGGAACCACCAATCGTTCTTTTTAAAAGCTCAAATGGACTCACGTAGGCCCATTGGGCAACGTTATACATAAAACTTGAACTTGAACCTAAACCCCACTCGAGTGGAAATTCAATCTTGGTTTCCACGAAGACATCCATTTCATCCCGAAGGAAGTGTGGATTTTGAAGTCTAACAGCACAGAGTGCATCCTGAATAAATTTTTCAGTAATATTTCCCTGAGGACGGATTGGTTTAAAATGCCAGAATTCAAAGTCCCCTTCAAACCAAACTTTTCCAGTGTGATCAATACTTTTCCAGTTAAGTGTCGGCTGATAGGAGTGACGGTACTTAACCTTCATACTCTGGCCTACGGTAGTGGGCAAGGCCAGTGCCTCGGCACCTTCTAAAACGAAGTATTCGCCTGACAATAAAAGCTTTCCGTGACCGTAAAAAAATTGATCTCGCATAGTCCTACCTTTAGTTGTTTTTTAAAAAATCACGAACGGCCGTGAAAGAGACAACTTTATCCGCAAAAAATTCTTTTCCTTTCTCGATCTGCTCCAGGGAAGCATCAAGCTGCTTAAGAATATTGAGCAAATGCAGTTTCATGTGACCTTTCTGGATACCCGTGGTCACTAAAGATTTTACTGCGCCAAAATTTTGGGCAAGTCCTACCGCCGCCATAATATTCATTAATTCAGAAGCCGCTGGATGTTCAAGAATGGCAAGAGAGGTTTTTGCCAAAGGATGAAGTGAAGTAAGCCCACCTACAGTACCAACGGCCAAAGGAACTTTCAGGCTAAATTTAAACTTATCTCCAGTTAGACTCACAGTTGAAAGGGAGCGGTACTGGCCATCACGAGCAGCATAAGCATGAGCACAGGCCTCGATCGCGCGAAAATCGTTACCGGTGGCAATCACCACAGCATCAATGCCATTCATAATTCCTTTGTTATGAGTCACGGCCCGATTAGGATCAACTTCCGCTATTCTTACGGCCGTCGCAAACTTCTCAGCGAACTCTCGCGCAGAAACATTTCCCGGAAAACTTCCAAGATCTTCGATGGGACACTCAACAGAGCATTCCACGACACAATCAGGAGTATAGTTAGAAAGGATACACATTATGATGTGCACTTCTTTTTCAGTATTTTCAAAACGAGAATCTTGAAGAACCCCCTCTTTCAATACTTTTGCCATTTCTTCCAGAATTGAATTAATAAAATTCGCACCCATGGCATCACAGGTTTGGGCTTCAACTTTTAACTGATAATAGTTTTCAATTTTATCAGTCATATCAATGAGAGTTAGCTTTTTAATTCCGCCTCCCCTTTGATCCATATTAATTGTGAGATGAGAGACCGCTTTTAAAAATTGCTCTTTAGCACCTTCAAAGTACTCATAAATTTTTTCTTTTTCGCCTTGCCACTGGAAATGGACCTGACCCACTTTGGTCGTAGATATGACCTGACTTTTAAAGCCACCTCTTTCCAACCAGAATTTGGCCCCAAGAGAGGCGGCCGCCACAACAGATGACTCCTCAATGACCATGGGCACGGAATAAACCTTACCGTTAATAAGAAAGTTGGGGGCCAGCCCAAAAGGCAAATTATAATTTGTTAAGGTGTTTTCTGAGAATTCATCAAATCGTTTTTGCACGGTAGGGTCTTGATGCCAGTAATTCGGCATGTGTCTAACCAACGAACCTGCCTCTTCATTTAACTGAAGTGAGAGCCATTCTATTTTTTGCTCTTTGGTCATTTTAGAGAAACCATTGACTGTGTTCATGTTTCCTCCCTCAGCTCGAGAAGAGATTTCGCTGTTAAAAGCGCTTCTCTCTGGCCCAGGAAATAGTTACGAAGAGTTTCATAATCCTTGAGGGCGGGGGCCAGGAAACCTGATGCCATGCCAATCACAGAATTTGTTTTAAGTTTTGATTTTAGTTCGAAGCCGTCAAGGACTGATTTGATCCCGCCAGAAATGATGATTTCCTTGTTACGAGTGGGAAGAGCATTCAAAATTTCCACCATTTCATAAGCACTGTGCCCTACATGGATAAAGGCTTCTCTGGTTTCATCCTTCACACCACGCATGTTCTCAAGGAGGGTAAAGTTTGTACCTCCAAATGCCGCAAGCTCAATGGCCGCAATTGGTAACTCAAGAAGTGCTCGTAAGCTTCTAGGCCCCATTCCTTGACCGACTTCTTTTACCACAACAGGATAGGTTGATTTTTCTAAAAAACGTTTCAGTGTCTCAATCGGCGGAAGTTTATAACGGTCACCCTCAGGCTGAAACCATTCTTGCAGTGGATTTATATGAATAATGAGCCCGTCGGCCTCAATCATCTTAACCATTTCATGAATTAAAAACTCACTGTGATTAATTACCAGTTCTTCGACTTGAGCTATGCCAATGTTGGCAAAGAGTGGACTATCTTTCATAAACTTTTTAACAGCAAATTCGTTTAAGCGAGAACGGTCCGTTAAAAGGGATCGACAAGAGCCAAGTCCCATACCTAATTTGAACTCTCCACATAATCGGGCCAGATTCTCATTTATATTTTTTGCATGATCAGTTCCACCAGTCATACTTGAAATCCAGACCGGATAATCAAACTCAAAACCTAGAAATGAGGTTTTCCAGGAATCGGATGAACTGGGATGAGAAAAGAAAAGTGGTTCGTAGTTAAAACGTAAATCAATTTCACTGGAAAGAGTTCTCGCTCTTTTCGCAAGTTCAATATGATCCCCCTTCCTTTCTGCTAACTCATCAGAAAAAGGGAGTTTTTTTGGTGATTTCATAGATTCTCAATTACCAAATCAACGACTAAAAGTCATGAGCTTTTCTACACCCTGTAAAGGCCGTAACTAGCTTGAATAATTGATAATTTTAGACATAAGTTAGACTTTCTTACAAAGGACCGATGACCAGAACAAACTCCCGCTTCTCACCATCGACCAACTGCTTACTAAGATAAGACACAGATCCTCGGAGAAGTTTCTCACTTTGCGAGCCTAAATCCATACCCAGAAATATCTCACGCTTCGTACCTGTCCGAATCAGATCCTCTAAAAGTTTTTTCAAGCGATAAGGAGTTTCCATCCATACCAAGGTTTCAGATCTTTTAAGTTCCAAACGAATCCACTGGTCTCGCTCCGGTTCCTTAACTGGTACAAATCCGCAAAAAGAAAATCTTGAATGAGAAAAACCTGAAAGGGCCACCGCCAAAGCAATTGAGTTGGGGAATGGAGATGAGCTGACTTTAATTCCCAGCTTATGACAAAGATCGACTAAATTTTGTCCAGGATCACAAAAGGCCGGTAATCCACAATCACTTAATAAGTAGACTTTTTTCCCGGACTGCAGAAGCTTGATGATTTCGGCCGCAAGCTTTCCTTGAGTGTGTTCATTGTAGAGCTGGAATTTATCGATCGCCTCTCGGGGAAGGCCCCATTTAAGCCAACGCTGACGTGCCACCTTATGCTCTTCTACCAGAAGCACAACCTCTTCCTTTAAAGCATCTGTTAAAAGCATGGACTGGGCGATCGGTTCCAAGGGAAGGTCATCAGCGATGGGAGTAGGAATGAGAATTAATTCACTCATGCATATTTAGCGGTAAAAAAAGTTCAGGTCGGTGAAAGTCAGGATTTTGTTCAGGATTAGGCTCCAGAGCATAAAACTCACGAGGCTCCTGATCCAGACAGGCAAAAAAACCGCCATAGATTAATGATCCCTGCAACTCTGAAGGAAGCTCGAACTTCATTGTGGCCGTCCATAGTTTACCATCAACATTAACTTCGTGAATAAAATCCAAAACCTTAGGAGCTTGAAAAATCTTTCGTGGTTCTTGAATAATGAGAGCAAAAGGCTGATTCAAGGGAGAAATTTGCAGTTCTAAATAAGGGGCCTTAAAATCATCAGCAGTCTTTCTTAACTGCAGGAAAGCTTCCACTACATCTTTATTCCATAAACCCCAATTTTTAGACCAATCATGATCAAAAACTGGATCCGTGTGCCAAGCTCGACTGCTTCTTTTATTAACGGAAAACTGGATCATGACATCGAGTTCTCGAATATCCCACTCCACTTTTAGCGAGTGTCCAGCGTGTCCAGTTCCATGTTTTTTAAGATAGGCCTGCATAAGGAAAGGATAACTAATTTCCACTGACTTGCCCATTACTTTGAGGCATACTGCTAACAAATGGAGCTACACCCTTATTTTCTTATCATACTTCCTGGTCTAGAGGACCTGGCCCATCAGGAATTGATGGACAAATGCCCACCGACAAATGCCCGAGTCACAAAGGGTGGGATTGAAATTAATGCCAGCTTAGACTGGATGGCCGAAGCTCATTTAAAGCTCAAAATTCCCACCAGGATACTGTTAAGAATAAGTGAATTTAAAGTCAGGGATTTTCCCAAGCTGTATCAGAAAATTTTGCATTTTAACTGGACAAAGTTTCTCTCCCATCCTGATCCCCTGTGGGAAATCAGTTGCACTAAAAGTCGCTTAAATCATACCGGAAGAATCAAAGAAACTATCAAGAAGGCATTGACCCAGGTACTGATTAAACAGCCCCTTTCCAAAGATTGGGAAAAGAAGAATTACCCCCCACAAACTTTTTACGTCCGTCTGAATGATGATCTCCTGACTTTAAGTCTTGATCTCTCAGGCGATCCTCTTTACAAAAGAAATCTTCAAAGCGTAAAAGGTGAAGCTCCACTCCGTGAGAATATTGCAGCGGCACTGGTTTATGAATTAACTTACCATCTAAACCAAGAAGTCATCTTAGTTGATCCGATGTGTGGGTCAGGGACTTTCTTAACGGAAGCACTGACATTTTATACTCCCCTCCATTTAAGAACTTTTGCTTTTGAAACGGCCCCTTTTTTCAAAGGTAAAACGTTGAAAATGACTAAGACTATTGAAGCTCAAGGTCTACTAACCGATGCCGTGGGTTTTGATATAAATGAAGAACTTCTTTTGAAAGTAAAAAAAGAAACTTCAGGTTTGCCTATCACTTTCCAAAATCAAGATTCAACTCTGACTCCTATTAAAATTCCGGGAGAGATGATTATGATTTGTAATCCTCCTTACGGAGAGCGATTAAAGATCGAAGGTAAAAGGGGTACATTTCTGAAAGAGGCCTGGAAAAAGTTCATTGAAGTCGATCGGCCTCTAAGATTTGGCTGGCTCCTGCCAAAAGACATGGATGATCTTTTTTTACATCCTAAAGGTTATAAGCAAGTTTCAAAAAGAAGTTTCAGGAATGGAGGTCTCGCCGTTACCTTCTGGGTTTGGGAGAGACTTTAAGTCAACAGCAGTGCAGTCGTTCCAATTACGAAAAGCCCTAGTAAGATCAATACATTTTTTTTGGTCATTTCAGTCAAATATTTCGAAAACAAAAGAATCATACCTAAAGTAAGAATCATTGCCGGGATAAAATAAAACTCTCCTTTAAGACTTTCGAAGAGTCCAAAATAAGCAAGTGTCTTAAAAATTCCAATACTAAGCACCAGTGCTGTCAGTTTATTTAATAAACCAAAAAAGAATATTTTAAGATATTTCATGATGATAAAAAACCTGTGATTTAACCCAAACACCACCAACGAATTGAATGATGGCCAGCTCTCCCGATGACACTTCATTTACGTCTTCAAGTGCTACGTTTTTCAAAGAATAAATTTTAGTTTCAAAGACTTCACCTTTAGGATGAAGAATTTTTAGAATATCCGTGACCTTTAGCCCTTTGGGATTTTTCACCATGATCGCCAGATGGGAACCTTTTTCAGATTCCAAGACTTCGCCTACGTAATGGCCTTCTCTCTTCTGAAGACGGGAGTTCTTTAATTTAGGAAAAAGGATATCCGTTTTGTTGACGAGATAAAAACCCCGCATCAAATCCTGAGAATAATCTTGTTTTAATTTCTCAAAGGCTTCGCTACGGAATTCCTTTACCAGTTGGGAGATTTCCAACAATCGCGAAGGTTTCTCCCATCTTTGATCAAGCCGAAAGAATGCCAATCCGGATTTTTCCAAATCTCTGGCAAACTCCACCAGACAAAACTCTTTGATATGGAACATAAAAGTTCCATGTTGATTTTCGACAATCGGAAAACCTTTATGGGGGGATTCTTCACTCTCACCCATCGCTGCGATTTCCTGATTCTGGGCCATTTTTTCTGGTACTAAGGCCGAAAGCAGCGGGCGTGGCGTATAAAAAAGAAGAATTCTGCCCAGTCCTAAAAGCTCACAAGGCACGGTTAATTTTTGGGCGTATTCCTCGATCGTATTTTTTGATAGCTCAATTGAAAGGATAATCCTCTCCATTTTGCCATTAGCTAAATCAACCCAACCCTGGAGGGCCTTAAGATTATGATTTCCATTTTCCGCTATAAACTGCAAAGGCTTGCCCGAATAAGTGATCCCCCAATTGAGAGCACCCGTATCCTGGACCCTAAGAGCATCTGCATAGGGCAATAGCTCTTGCACCTCATTAACCTTTGAAACGAACACATCCTCAGTCATGAGAATATCCCATTCCATCAAGACTCTGAGTCCTAATTCTTTAGAACGATTTGAAAGGATAATAAAATCTTCACGTGATAATTTCCCAAAACGCGAAAGTGATTTGGCTTCCAGAATCACTTCATTGTATCCCTGATCTTTTAATACATTCAGGTCATATAGATTTTGAGCATAGGTGGTTAGCTTCATACTTTTGACCTCTGCCGAACGAGGTACATACTTTGAACACCTTCAACGTAAGGAATTCTCACTAAGGTAGATGGTCTGGTCCTTACTACCGCCTTCATAGTCAGGTCCATGATTTCATGTGCACACACTTCAATGACATCTCCAGAGAAAGGAAGAATTTCTAATTCATCACCTTGATTGAAAGCGTTCCTGACTTCAATTACAATTCCAGCCTTGGGAGAAGCATCGATCACAGGTCCAACCATCTGCCATTCATCCTGAGTGGAATTCTCTCTTTCATTAAAAATGGATTCCGCTCCGGCCTTTTCAACCAGACTCGCCTGGGTATAGGCCCGGTGAGATACTTTTCCTAATTCCTCTTCCCATTTAAAAAGATCATCAGAAAGAAAATGCCCATGGCCCGCGTAGAATTTCAAGGCCTCAGAATATACTTTTGACATGGTTCCTGCATAAAGATGAGACTTCATCCGGCCTTCAATTTTCAGGGAGTCAATACCTTCTTCAATAAAGGCCGGTAGAACTCGCAGACCCTCAAGGTCTTTTGAACTCATGAAGTAGGCCTTCTTCTTTTCCTGAGTATCCAGACCTTCCAGAGAATATTCGAAACGACATGAATGAGCGCAACCACCGCGGTTAGAATCCCGGCCTTGGGTGAAATTGGAAATGACACAATGACCGGAGTAGGCCATGCACATTGAACCATGTATAAACATTTCAATTTCAATATCAGCTTCCCGTCTGATTTTGCCGGCCTCTTTAACTGAAACTTCCCGACCCAGAACAATCCGGCTTGCTCCTGCTTTTTTCCAAAGCAGGGCCGATTGAATATTTAAGGCCGAGGCCTGAGTTGAAATATGAATTTGAATACTGGAATGCTCCCTGACCGCTTGAACGACGCCCAAATCAGAAACGATGACGGCATCAGTGCCAATCTCATCTAAAAAACGAACGAAGTCAGGAAGTTCCGCCAGGTCCTTATCGTGTAAAAAAGAATTTAAAACCACGTAGACTTTTGCACCACGCTCATGAGCAAAGCTCATTCCCTCACGTAACTCATCCTGAGTAAAATTCTCGGCCGCTGTCCTGAGACCAAATTTCTGCCCGCCTACGTAGACAGCATTGGCCCCATAGAGGACGGCCACTTTTAATTTGTCTAGACTTCCGGCCGGGGCCAGAACCTCAGGGATCTTTATAGGTACTTTCATGCAGGAGTGTTTACCAAAATTGAGACGTAAGTTAAACTTTTGATAGTAGAATAAGTTGTAAAAGGGTCCTGACTTTGAAAAAAGTTCTCTCTCTCCTGATGTTGATTTTCCTGGTCGTTATTGTAACTGGCGGAATTCTCGTATTTCATCGCTATCAAAAAAATCCTGAGCAAATTGTTCCTTATCCNNACTGGCGACCGAATGGGTCTGTATTTTGCAAAATTCAAGGCAGAATTAGCGAAGACCATTTCTATTAATCTGGACAGGCCTATCAAGATTCAGAGCATGGCCCGGGCCGGGATTGGTCTCCACCGCACTCTGCATGAACTTAAATCTCTTTCTCAGTGGCCGCAAATTCTTATCTATCAGGGAGGAAGTGAGGAATTTTCAGAATTAAAATTCACCCCCTCAGAAATCACCAAGATCACTGAGAACTTCAAACGTTACAACGATGACAGGATAGAAACTTTTCTGATTCTTTATCCGTGGCTTTCAAGAATTGTTTATGAACCCATTTCCCGGGTAGTCCTGCCTCCATCGCCGGTTGAAGAAGAGATGACTGAGAAGAGTTACTTGCAACGCCTGGAAACAGAAATTCTTTTATACGAACAGCAGCTCATTCAGCTGGTTTCAATGGCCCGTGATAGGAACACTCTACTGATTCTCACAACGACCCCGATTAATCTGGATATTCCGCCTAAGAAAGTTTGTGAATTTACGACGACGACTGAAATTGAAGCAGAGATCCTCTCTTTACGTGACCTTCTGCGCGAGAACAATCCCAAGTCGGCCTATACTAAATCTTCCAAGCTGATTACTCAGTACTCGGGTAACGCTGAACTCCTCTTTATTCACGGTCAAATCTCCAAAAGATTGGGAAAATCAGATGAGGCCAAAAATAGCCTGCTTGAAAGCAGTGCCTACGATTGTGGGGCCTGGAGAGCGACAGCAATTCACAACTCCATCATTCGGAAGATCGCAAAAGAGCATCAGGTTTTGTTATTTGATTTTTCACTGCTTTTAGAGAAAGAATACAGTAACAATGTGACCTTCTTTGACGAAATTCATCCTCAGAACCTGTACTACGACATAGGAATGCAGCAGCTGGGTTTAGTCATTAAAAGAATCCTCAAGCTATAGGAGAATCATGCAAGGCTATCATCAGGATTACAAGGCCCATGAAGTAGTTTGTCGGGAAGGCGATCCTTCTTCCGACTTATTTTTTCTGGATACAGGCAAACTCCTTATTTGCACCATTACCGGAACCCAGGTCAAAGTCATTGCCAGGATAGGGCCTGGGGAGTTCATCGGGGAACTTTCTTTTTTTGATGGTAAACCTCGGGCCAGTCATATTGTGACCCTGGAACCAAGCCGAGTGATTCAAATCCCTAAATCTGAGCTCCAAAGGCACCTGCCTTTTTGGTTTCTAGAAATTGGTAAAAGCTTAACCAAGAAAGTTCGTCTCCTTGACCAAATTATCCATGAAAGTAACTTTCGAAAAATTGGTGCTGAAGATCAAAAGCCCCTTAGTATAGAAGAACAAAGAGAGATCTATTCCGTCATAACCCATCAACTTCCTTGAGTATTTTGGCCACCTTGGCCCCAGGCCGGTAAACTTATGCTACTCATCGGTGCCACTTTATCTAGCACCTCGTCACATAAGTGGCCATTTACCCGTCTTTGAGTTGGCACATTACTCGCAGCATAGATTGGGGACAACAAGGAGGTTGACCATGAGAACACACATTATGATGGCACTAATGGCCTTAATTATCACGGCCTGCGCTTCCAAAAGAGACGTGGCCAGCATTGAAGACCCTCAGTATCAACAGGATCAGGAGCAACATGCTCAAATGATTGACGGTCAGGCCTCTCGGATTCGTTAAAAAACTTACTCCCTTCGGGAAAAGTTGTTTTGCAAACTGTACTTTTCAATTATAGTGCAGTTTACAAAAACAAGCAGTTTCTCGGAGGGATTTTGAGTTGAAAACTTCATCACAACCTACAAGATTTCACAACCTCGACTCCATTGAAGATTGGACGATTGAGCACGCTGATGAAATTTATCAGATCAGTCGCTGGGGAGAGGGTTATTTTTCAGTAAATGGGAAGGGGGATCTATGCATCAACCCAACTCAGACGAAAAATGGGCCCGTGATCAACATGATGGAAATCGTAGAAGAGATGAAGAACAAGAACATCGCATTTCCTGCTGTGATTCGTTTTCATGACATTCTTCGCTCTCAAGTGGCCAATCTCAATAAGACTTTCAGAAGTTTGATCGAAGAGGCCAAGTTCACAGGTTCATACTTTGGCGTTTATCCGATTAAAGTTAATCAGATGCGTGAAGTAGTAGAAGAAATTGTCGATGCTGGTGCTCCCTTCAATTACGGTCTAGAGGCCGGTTCAAAACCAGAGCTCATTGCCGCTTTGGCCATGAATAGCAATCAAAACTCTCTGACTGTCGTGAACGGCTATAAAGATTTAGATCTTCTCCGTCTGGCCCTTCTTGGGAATCAGTTGGGCCGCAAAGTAATCGTCGTCATTGAAAAGTATTCTGAACTTTTAGATATCATGAAACTTTCCAATGAAATCGGCGTTGAACCAATGATTGGTCTGCGTGCCAAGATTGCAACAAAGTCTTCTGGTAAATGGGCCAGCTCAGGTGGGGATTATGCCAAATTTGGCCTAACCATCACTGAAATCCTTCAGGCCGTGAAATACCTTAAGTCGATTGATAAGACTCATTGTCTGAAACTTTTCCATTTTCATATCGGCTCCCAGATTCCTGATATCAAAACGATTAAGGATTCCATCTCTGAAGGGGCCCGTATTTACGCTAAACTTTATAAAGAAGGTGCTAAGCTTGAATACTTTGACGTGGGCGGCGGTGTAGGCGTTAACTACGATGGGACTCGCTCAAACTCCCCTTCATCCATTAACTACACGACTCGCGACTATGTCGCAGACGTGGTTTATATCTTGAAACAAGTTTGTGACCTGGAAGATGTTCCACATCCAAATATCGTATCCGAATCTGGCCGCGCTATCACTGCTCACCATTCTTGCGTGATCACCAATGTTTTCGGTGCTCTTGAAATTGGTAAAGGACCGGCAGATAACTACAATACCGACAAGGCCGTTTCTGAAAATATCCTGGTCACTAACATGCGGGATCTTTCGACCGAACTTACTCAGAAAAATTATCAGGACGTCTATAACGACGCGACGAAGTTAAAAGAAGAATCAGTATCCGCCTTCAAATTCGGCATTCTTTCATTAGATGAAAGGGCCAAGCTTGAAACACTTTATTGGAGAATCTGTAAAAAGATCGTTGGCCACGCCGAGCAAGATGAATACGCTCCGGATGAAATCCTTCAGCTGAAAAATCAGATGGCCTCACAATACATGTGTAACTTTTCCGTTTTCCAATCTGCCCCGGATACCTGGGCGATTGGACAAATCTTACCGGTGCTTCCAATTCATAAGCTAAATGAGAAGCCAAGTGAGCTATGCACACTCGTGGACATCACCTGTGACTCTGATGGAAAACTTGATACATTTCTTTCGGCCGATGGCCCTACCAATACTGTTCCGATGCACAAGTTAAACGGAGATGACTATTATATTGGTCTTTTCATGACAGGCGCCTATCAGGATATTATGGGTGATATGCATAACTGTTTTGGACGTCTCAATGAAGTTCATATCTTCTGCGATGATGATGATCCGACTGACTTCTACATTGAGGAAGTGATTTTTGGTAACAAGGCCAGCCAGGTACTGGCAACGCTTCAATATAATCCAGAAACCATGGCCCAAACAGTGAAGGCTTCGATCGATACTCAGGTAAAACGCGGAAAAATTCGTCCTCGTGAAGGTGTTGGTCTGACTGACTTCTATGAGAGCTGTCTTAAGAGTTATACTTATCTAAAAAAATAGTTCATCCAAGGCCCCGCAAGGGGCCTTTTTATTGAATCCTAAGTAACTTTTTTAATTTTTCGTAAATATAAAAAAAGCTCAACACTAAGAAAGAGAGTGAAAGACGAATAATAGGTCCAGATTAAAAAGACCAGCAAAGATCCCGCAGCACCATAAATTGAATACAGCGCCACTCCTCTCAAATAACTGGTTAAAACTAAATTTCCGATAATAAAAAAACCTGCTGAGACGATGCCCATTTTAAGCGCTTCTCTTTTTTTAGGCCGATGAGTAGGTGTATAGAAATGAATTCCCCAAAACATCACCATATAAACCAAAATATTAATCAAGAGTGCCATCACCTTATAAAAGATAAGTTTTTCGTTGGAACCAAAGAAGAACTGCACCATTCCTGGAAGTGATGAAGAGACAATCAGAAAAAGACCGGCCAAGACCACCACCAACATGGCGAACAATCGCTCCTTGATTGCTTTCCAGATGGAAAGAGATGCCGTGGGATCATAAAAACCGTAGATCACATCCAGAGCATATCGCATTTGTAAAAAAACCAAAGATGCTGACCATAAAAGGACTATGGTACCGATGATTCCTGAAATCGAGCCTAAGTTCACACCTTCGTTTACATTATTGAAGATAATCTGAATCATAGTCCCCACTTCCGGGGAAAATTCAAAACATAATTGAATGACTTTTTCCTGTACATCCCCGCCGATGAAGGAGGCCACACCTAAGAGAATCAACAGGAAAGGAGCTATAGCGAGTGCCGAATAGTAAGAGACTGAAGATGAGAGCAGAAAGAGATTATCCTCATAGACTTTGTCAGCGAGATTTTTAAGCCTTGCCGTGAAGTTTTTCTTGATCAGTTCCATTCTCATCCATTTTTAAGTATTGCTCTTTATAGTTAACATAAGACTTATAATGATTTGAGATCTTATCAATTTCTTCCGGACTCAGAGCGCGTTCGACCACGGCCGGACGGCCCTTAATCATACTTCCAGGAGGAAATTTTTTACCAGGAGAAATCAAAGACCCAGCTGCCACCAGACAATGATTCCCTACTTCTGCTCCATCCAGAATAATCGCTCCCATACCAATCAGACAACCATTACCAATTTTACAACCATGAAGAATGACTGAATGTCCAAGGGAGGTATTTTCTCCAATGCTTAAGGAATTCTCTTCTGTAACATGCAGCATACAGAGATCCTGAACATTAGTATTTTTACCGATTTTAATTACATTTACATCGGCCCTGATCACACAATTAAACCAGATATTAACATGTGCAGCTAATTCGGCACGCCCAATAACCTTGGCCCCAGGAGCTGCGTAAACCCTTTCTCCTAAGGTTGGATAATGTTCAAGATAGTGGCTAAAAATCATAGTGACCTCTCAAAATAGCGATGACTGAAGAATCTTGTGGAAAAAAATGAGGGCCCAGTATTTGGATTTTCCCTCCCTGCTTAATCACTTCTTCTGCCAGTTCATTTAAAATATCAATTGACGTTTTTTTATTCATTCTTTTATGAAGAGAATATTCCCCTGTGGAAAAATCAATTTTGCCCCAAACTTTTTTCTCACTTGGTAAAACCAAATGCACAACCCTCCCCTGGTGAGCGGCCTCTATGATATCACCCAGGTCAGTCAAAAGTCGTTTGGACTTCATCATCCGTTTGATTCGTTCTTTAAGTTGGGCCGAATAAAAATCCATCACCTGAGAACGAAAGTTTTTACAACGTTCAACTATCTCTACACATGTTTTTTCATAAAAATCTTCCTGGATATTTGAAATGATTCCATAGGAGTGATCAAAGTAGCGCAAAAAGATGGACTTCATTTCATCCAGTCCCGTCACAACGACAGGTAGGGAATGATAGAGAATAACGTCCATGATTTTATGAGCTATCGTTTTTAAAGCGAGAATCGTTTTATAGGGAATAAGTCCCAGGTGTTGGGGGGCATACAGCCTGGATGATTCTTCATTGAAATTTTTTGGCAGTTCATCAAATTCGTACTGCTGAATGATTTCTAAATGCTGAAAGTCACCCCGATAAATTTTAATGTCATACAATGAGATGTTGATTAAGACGAATTCTGGATTCACCGAGATCTCTTCGAGAAGTGGTCGCACGTGAAAGGTCTTTCCGATGATGCAATAGGAATGGATTTTTTGCTCTAAAACAACATACCCCTGGAGGGATTCCGACAAGAAAAATCCGTGAGACTTCTCAGGATGACTCTTAATAATTCTTTTAATCTCGACAAGATTTTTTTCCAGGGCCTTCTTTACTTTAACTTTTGCCTGCAAACTTAATTGCGTTTTCATATCTTCCAGAAAAACATCAAGCTGGCTCAGATCAGGGGAATCCGATAAGGGGGTATAAAAAAAGCTCAAACTGTCTGATTTAGAATCAAAAAGTAATTGGTTAAGACTAACTGGTTTCACGGTGTTTTGACCCTCATGGCCATGGAAATCATGATTCTATCCATTATAGCCTTGTCCAAGGTTTCATGATAGCGTTTTAACTATGAACAAAGACCAAGTTGCATTCGGAATTGATATCGGCGGGACTAATACGAAAATAGGTCTCTTCGATTACTCAGGAACTCTCCTGAGCTTTAGAACCATTCCTACTCCCAAAGCTACAGAACCAGCTTTATTCATCGAGCAGTTAGCTCAGGAATGTGACCATATCCTGGCCTCGGAACTTAAACTACATTTAGGTGATCCAAAAATAGTAGGTGTAGGTGCAGGTGCGCCGATGGCCAATTATTTTACCGGAAGGGTGGATCATGCCCCTAACTTAGGTTGGAAAGAAGTCCCTTTAAAAAAGTTATTTGAAGAAAAATTTAAAACCCATGCCGTCATTGAAAATGACGCCAATCTTGCTGCTGTCGGGGAAAATAAATGGGGTGCAGGAAAAGATCTCTCGGATTTTATCCTGATTACACTGGGTACCGGGGTGGGCTCTGGTCTGATTTTAAATGGCAAACTATATCGTGGGAATAATGCTCTTGGGGGTGAAGGTGGCCACATCATCATTCCTCATGAGAAAAAACGTCTATGCTCATGTGGTGGGCTTAACCACATCGAAAGTTATCTATCCGCCAAAGGGATCAAACAAACCATTTTTGAACTCATTGGTGAAGAATGGACAATTGAAAAGCTAGGAATTGAATTTAAAGCAAATAACCTTCGTGCTGTTACCATAATCGACACTATTGCCACCGAACTGGCGACAGGTTTTGTGTCAATGGCCGTTTTGATGGGTCCCCAGGCCTTTATCATTGGGGGGGGGGTTTCAAAACTAGGAGACTCATTCAATCAAGTAGTACTCAAAAAATTTGATGAATTGGTTCACTTCTCTTTAAAAGGGAAAGTTAAGATCATAACCGCCAGCTTGTCTTCTGATAAAGGTGCCATTTATGGTGGTGCTGCTCACATCATTGACGAGGTTTTCAGTTAATGGTGATCCCTGAAACCTGGAGCTTGGATCCAGACCACAAAGAAACAAAAAAATTAAACGATATGGTCACCTCCCATGTGAGAAAGCTTGAGAAGGCATTAAGCGTGGCCCAAACGAAGGATGAAAAGTATGCGGCCGTTTATGCTTTTTATCGAAAATACTATACACTGACCCTTTGTAAAACTTGTGTTGCAGCGGGGATTAACCGCTCACCCACTCGAGATATTATTCTGGATATTCCTTGGAAAGAACTTAAACAAGACAGGTTTTTCTGCTTAAAGATATGGGAAAAAATAAATCACTGACCCTTCCTTATCCATTGATTCTAGCTTCAACTTCAAAATATCGGGGTGAACTTTTAAATCAATTGGGATGGCCCTTTAAGGCCGTCTCTCCAGGTGTAGATGAGGATAAAATAAAAGAACAGGGACACACCCCCGGAGATCTTGCCTTACTTCTTTCAAGATTTAAGGCCGAAGCCGTTTTTGCCAAACATCCCGATTCCTGCGTTATTGGCTCTGATCAAGTTTGCACAATGGATAATGTTATTTTCGGAAAACCTCACACAGTAGAAGGTGCCATCGAACAACTCTCACAAATGCAGGGAAAAAGTCATCAGCTCCTGACGGCAGTCACGGTGATTTCTCCAAAAGGTATTGAGAGCTTTTTAAACGTCACGACTCTTTCTATGCGCACTTTAAATTTTCCCGAGATTCATTCTTATGTAACCCAGGATATGCCTCTGGATTGTGCCGGAAGTTATAAGTTAGAAGCGGCAGGCATAAAGTTATTTCGAGAAATTGAAATGAAAGACCAGACCGCCGTCATTGGTTTACCTCTGATTGAGCTCACGACAATTTTGTTAAAATTGGGATATCCTCTGTGAAAATCGTCGTTGTCTTTCTTTTTTTTCTCGTTAGTTGCGCCCAACTAGGAACAAAAAGGCCTGATAGGCTTTCTATTCTTCAGGGGGTTACCAGCCCGCGGGGAGTAGAATTTAGCGTTGTCACAGAAAAATCAAAAACACTCAATTTTGAACTAAGAAGCTTTGAAGGGGACATCATTACACCAGATGGAAGCAAGATTATTTCAAGATCAACCTCAGACTATGGCGTCCATAAAGTTATCTTCACTCGTGACCCACAAAAAGAATACAACCTATTTGTTTTTGAAAATGGCAAGCAGATTGATCAACGCTTAGTTGGAAAAGGTCAGAGCGATAACTCAAAATTACGGCTGGCAGTTGCCAGTTGTATGAACGACATCTACTCCCAGGATTTTAAGATCTGGGATACGCTCGCATCTAAAAACCCTGAATATCTCTTACTGATTGGTGATAACGTCTATACCGATGTTGCTAGTCCAACCACCACTCAGGTTACTGATCCGGACATCATCTGGCAGCGCTATGTTGATATGAGATTCAATGTTCCACTCTATTTTCGGGAGAAATTAATCCCTATACATGGTATTTGGGATGATCATGATTACGGCCTAAAAAATGGTGATTCAGACTTTCAGTATAAAAAAGAATCTCGTGAAATTTTTGAAGCTTTCTTTGGACAAGATCTTAGTAACGAGAACTGGACTAAAGGTCCGGCCTTAAGTGGCTTGTTGAATCTGGGAGACTTTAATTTGTACTTCTTAGATGGAAGAAGCTTCCGTTCATCTCATCCTGAGGGTGTGCATCTTGGGCTTGATCAATCGGCATGGTTCTACTCAAAACTCAGAGAAGAAGGTAGCCCAAGTTTGATAATTAAGGGCGATCAATTCTTTGGAGGCTATCACCGTTTTGATTCCTTTGAAGGCAACCATCCAAATGACTTCTCAAACTTTGTAAGTGAGCTAAAAAAAATCCCCACTCCCTTTGTGTTTCTCTCAGGGGATCGTCACATGAGTGAGATCATGCAGTTTCCAAGAAGTCTATTCGGTAAACCTAGTTTTGAAATTACTTCCAGCCCTATTCAGGCAAGAACTGTAGTGGAAGAAGACAGTAACCCCTGGCGAGTGGTGACAGAAAAAGGGAAAAACAATTTTATTATAATGAACAATCTTGCTCTGGATAACCACTGGTTTCTGGATGTTGAGAGTTATGGAATAAATGGAGAACTTTATTTTCGACGAGAGCTCGCCGTTTACATAAAAGACCTGCAGAATAACCTGAATGAGATCAGAAAACGCCGTCATGGCAAGCGCCGATATCGAAAGGCCAAACCTCAAAGAAGACGCCGTCGTTAAATAACGGACTAAGGAAAATATGTCAGATACTAAAGGTATTTGGGGAGATGAGACTAAACATTTTCATCTTCTCACTCCCGATCATGTCATGGAAGCTGCAGAAGCTTTTGGAAAAAGACTCACCGGCAGGGTCATGGCCCTCAATAGTCTGGAAAACCGTGTTTACGATGTAGAGTTGGCATCCGCTATAGATGTGGAGAAAGGCTTTAGTCCAACTAACGTTATACTGAAGTTTTATCGGCCCGGTCGCTGGTCTGAAGAGCAAATATTGGAAGAGCATCGCTTTCTTTCAACATTAATGGAATTTGAAGTTCCAGTGGTAGCACCGATTGAATTTAATGGAACGACTCTTCATCTTCATAGTGAAACAAATTTGTGGTTTGCCCTCTTTCCAAAAGTTCAGGGGAGATTAAAGGATGAGCTATTAAAAGAGGAAATTGAGCAGGTGGGACGGCTGATAGGACGGATTCACAATATCGGATCAATGGGTAATTTCTCTCATCGTCTGGCCTTAAATCCCATGACTTTCGTTGAAGCAAATCGTATTGAGTTAGAAAAAGTAAAACCGGTCGAGCACCTGAGCTTCAATCATTACCTAAAACTTCTGGAGCAGCTGGTTCCAATCCTAAATCCCCTCTTTGCGGGTGTCACAACTCAAAGACTCCATGGTGATTTTCACCGGGGTAACATTGTCTGGACTTCAGCAGGACCGATGGCAGTGGATTTTGATGACTGCTTGACTGGCCCGGTGGAACAGGATTTATGGCTGCTTTTTCCTGGTAAAGATCAATACAGTGTTGATGATCGGGATCGTTTTTTGGACAGCTATAAAGAGATGACCAGAAAAGATCATCTAAGAATGAATCTAACAGAGGCCCTTCGAACAATGCGGATGGTTCACTTCAATGCGTGGATTGCCAAGCGTTGGGATGATCACTCATTTCAACGGGTTTTTCCACAGTTTACCTCGGCCAATTATTGGGATCAGGAACTCATAGATCTTAGAATGCAGCTAGGAGTCCTTCAGGAACTTAGCTATCACCATTAAATCAGGGCCAAACTGACTATTTTTTTCACTGTTTGGGTCCTCTTTGACACCGCTTTCCTAATATCATCTTAAGTCCGGTTTTAATTTTTGACAGAAAATTTTGCCTGGGAGAGATTGGGCTTAAGAGAAATGACCTAGGAGGGTTTAGTGAAATATCTCAGTTTATTTGTTCTGGCAGTACTTTCTTTGAATCTGGTTTTAATTGAATCAGCAGATGCTCAAAATCGTCGCCGTGAACCACGCTATGACCGTAATCCTCCTGGGCAGCATCGACCTGGTCCGGGTTATGAAAATCCAAGAAGACCAAGACCAAGACCTGATTATGATCGTCCGGCGCCAAGACCTACTCCATATCCATATCCAACTCCAGGATATGGTTATCCAACTCCACCAAGACCAACTCCATACCCTTATCCAACTCCGGGATACGGTCAACCCTCTCCAGGTCGCATAAGCTGTAGTGCTTCTGATCGCGGATGGGAAGAGCATTGGGGTGGTCATGGAAGCTGTGGTTCTTGCTTGCAAGAACATGGCAACTGTACTGAAACATGTAAAGAAACAACTCAACTTTGTGAAGTTCAAGGGACTGATTATTACGGCAACCTTGCTATCTATCGCGCCGTTGGAGTTGATCGCTGGTCTGCAGAATCTGAGGCAAGAAGAAAGTGTGAATGGAACAGAGACATGCGCTCATGTGTGACCATCAGCTGTCAGTCACAAGACAGAGTTATCTCTACCCGTAGTTGTCGATAAATTAATTCATCATTATGTGGACCCTCTCTAGGGTCCACTTCTATTATCCCATCTTGGCACGCCAATTGTATTAACCTTCCAGTATAGAGTTTGATTTTTGAGTTTAATGGTACTTAGACCGTCTAAACTCTGGTCAGTTGTTGATAATCTGGAGGATATCCTATGAAGATAGCACTCATGTTAAGTCTGTTTTTGACTCTACAAGTGGCCCATGCTCAGACATTAAGAGCAAAAAGAATCAAACAAGAGATGTTAGATCGGGTTGATGTGCTTGTGACTAAGGTCGCAGAAACGAGGGAAGCTCTGGATGAAGATGATGCTAAAACAGCATGCAAAAAAATCAATGAGCTCTTTGAAATCTATCCTAAGCATTTAACATCTATTGGCTCCCATATGGATCTCTTTAACGGAAAGACCGTTAAAATTAAAAACGAGGCCTTAACGCAATTAATTTATATGCATCAACAAAGTCTGATTTGTGCCAAAGGTGTTGATCATGAATATATCGATATTGATAAAACCGATAAAGAGATGAAAAAAATATTGAAGTCTCTCAAGAAGCAAAAGAAAGTTATCAAAAAAGCAGATACTGATTATGAAAATAGTTTTTATTATGAATATGAATTTTAAACTGTTCTATCCCTGACCTTCATTAAATTTCACCCCGATTTTGAATTCTATCTGTGTCTCATCAATCGCACGATGAGACATGATTACTCCTACCAAGGGATCGTCCAGATCAAACTCTTCAAACCCCACCACATTGATTGATGCGCCTTTGGGGAATAAATGTACATCCATTGTTAAAAATCCAATTCCACCACGGGATAAATCAAAAAGTCTTAAAAAATGGATCTCATCGCTGGATTCAGTTTTAATTTTTACCCATTTATCTATTTTAGGACGGGCACGGGGACTTTCACGTTTGTCTGCGAATAATTTTTCTTCTTCATCCAGGCTGACGCTGTCAAATTCATTATTAAGAAACTCCTGGTCCCGGGACGAACGTTCGGCCATTGATTTTACTTTCATATAATCAGGACCGTTTGATGAGCTGGGATCATCCACATTAAGACGTTTAGTCTTCCAAGTATCCGTGAGGTCAACGCCGATCTGACCTTTGAGCACATGGATATCTGATTCTTCCAGCAGTTTTATCTCTGGAGGTACTCCAACTGTGAATACAGCATCTTTAACATTTTGAATCTGGGCCTTAAAAATAAACTGCTCATCTTCACAATAGCAAAACAGTACAGTCTGGTCAGCAAATGCCAGATCCGTAGCTTTTTCAAAATGCAGAAGACCAGTATCGAGGTGAAAAGAGTTCAGACGAGAGCGAGAAATATTCCGCTCACCTGTAGCAGAAATTTGCCACACCACCAGTTCTGACTGATTGTTATGGACGTGTTTGAAAATTTTCTGGTAAGCGAGGAAACCAGAGTCCGACTTAATTACTTTCATTTATCTCTAAATTTGCCTAACTGTTTAATAAAATCTTAGCATATGTATAAGGATTAACAACAAAAAGGAAAATCGTGCGCTTGATAGCTCTTCTCATCTTTATCTTTCCAATATTCGCAACTGCCCATGAAATCCAGACAATCACTCAACATGTGAATTTGCGAAAACAAAAAGAGTCAGGATGGCAGCAGGATCTACTGGCCCGAATTGAATTAAATAAAACTTTTGATTTTGGCGCCCAGGCCACTTACCTCGAGCGTTTTGATCTTTTCGAAAAGCGCCTAGGCGGATTTGTCATCTATAGGCCCTCAGAAAAATGGACGCTGGAGGCCCGGTATCTGCAAGGCATGGGAAATGAAATCCTTCCTGAGAAACAGACTATCCTGAGCGGTTACTATGCTCTGGGAGATGGCCTGGCACCCTATGTGTACTACCGTGACACGAGATACTCTACCACAACTCTTCACACTGTGAATTTAGGTGTAGAAATTGAAAAGATTTCTGGATTTATCATCATCCCTTCTTTGATGGCAGGTAAGGCCAGTTTTAACTCTCCTGAAGAAACCAAAGATGTTCATAACTTTGGTATCAGAGTTGTTTATTATAAAGAGAAAAAATTAGCTGTTAGTATTTTTGGTTATCAAGGCAAAGAAGCTTCTCAGGGAATCATTGGAGAATCAAGCCAACTGGTGGATACACTTTCTGGCGGCCTGGCCTTTGCCTGGTTCTTTACACCTGATTTTAAAAGTGAACTTACTTTTGATCACACTGATTATGATCAACTTGAAACAGAATTTCATACAACAACCCTTAACTTAAGCTGGATGTTCTAATGCTTCAGGAAATTTGCCTCATTCTTTTAAAAGCAACTGCTTTTTATTTTCTTACCATTAACCTTGTCTATGGTGTCTTGATGCTCTTGTCTTGGCTTAAGATAAAAAAATACAAACAAAGAAGAATAAAAGAGAAGGCCATCACGGAACTTCCTGCAGTGAGCTTTATAATTCCTGCCTTCAATGAAGAGTCTCTCATAGTTGAAACTATTCAAACCTATCTTTCATTACCTCAGGTAAAAAAAGAAATTATCGTGATCAATGACGGCTCTCATGATCACACTATGAAGCTTCTGCAGAATATGTTTCAGCTGCAGAAAACCGAAGACCCGAAACTTTATAAATCCATCACTCAGCCTGAACTAAAAGTTCTGGAAGCCCCTCATATGGGTAAGGCCCAGGCCCTTAACCTGGGAATCTCTTACTCGAGCTATGAGCTGATCTGCACAATGGATGCTGACACAATTCCAATGGCCCGAGGGGTAGATGCCTGCTTGCGTTCTTTTGCCCATGACTCAAAACTCATGGCTGTCGGAGGAGTTATTCAGGTTCTTTCAACTCAAGTCTTAAAAGATAATTCCCCTCTTATTACCCGCTCCAAAGAATGGATCACGTCCTTCCAGCGTATTGAATATTTAAGAACTTTTATTTGCGAGCGTTTAGGCTGGAGTTTTTTAGGTTCAACTCTTTTAATATCCGGTGCTTTTTGTATGTTAAAGAAAGAGGCCATCAAAAAGATAGGTGGTTTCAATCATCGATCTATCACGGAAGACTTTGATTTAATCGTGAGACTTCGCAAGGCCTATCAAGGTGAGAACTATCACTTTAAAATTCTTCCTATTACGACTTGCTACACTCAAGTTCCAAGAAACTTAAGTCATCTCTCCAAGCAGCGCATGCGCTGGCAAATGGGCCTGGTGCAAACTCTTTTTCAGAACACTTCACTTTTCCTTCACCCAGGACATGGGGTTTTGGGTCTTTTTGCAATTCCATATTTCTGGTTAGTGGAGGCCTTCTCTCCATTAGTGGAGCTTCTGGCCTATATCATCGTTCCTTATTCCATTTATCAGGGGTGGGTGCCTTGGGAGTTGGCGGTGATTTATCTGGGCATAGGCCTGATTTTTAATCTCATTATCACATTGATTGGGGTTTATTTTGACAACAAGTATGTCTCTAAAAATAAGACCTGGTCTTGCCTAACCAGCACTCTGGAAACGGTGCTTTTGCATTTTGGGTACAAGCAGTTAAATTCCTGGTGGCGTTTAAATGCTCTTCTGAGAAGCCTTGGTCGCAATCAGACCTGGGGAGAAAAACCAAGAGAAGAAATCATTCATCAGAATCTTTAAAAAACAAAAGACGACTATCCCATTTTTTTGAAATTTTCCGTTCTTCCGGCAGGGAAAAAGGTTTTTTCCGATATCCCTGCCGCTCTGGATCTTTTGCTAATTCAATTTGTTGATTCACCGTATGCCGAAAAACATCCATGAGGTTTTCATGAGCGTCACCAGTACTCTCAACTCCCATGCGATTTAAGTCAATCAGCACTTGGTGCAAAGACTCTACAGTTGAAAGACACCCCGGAAGAGGTTGGTGCTTAACCTTAAACTCTGAAATTCGATCACTGGTAAAACTGACTCTCGGCACCTGGTGTAGAAGAGTGGTAAGCTTCATCATTTTCTTGGCACAAGGCCAGGTGCCATCGATAACAAAGAACTGGGCCTTCTTAGTGAGTCTGCCCTTGAGTTCAGAACTTCCCAAATCAATTGTCTCAAATCCCGGATACAGCACGAATGATTCATACTCAGGATCATTGAGCAGCTCCTTTAAACGAGCATTTTCATCAAAACCCACATCCACCAAGACTTCAGAATTTTTTAGAATAAGATGTGAAAACCTACCCGTCCCCACTTTCTCTTTTTTAAACTCCATGGGATGCATGAGGATAATAAAACGGGATTCAGTCTCAAAGGGCCTCATACGATCACACAGGCAGGTCAAAAGCCTGCGACGACATTTAAGACATAAATTAAGGCGTGGTGCTTGATTATCGATCATCCGCCCGCAAGCTTAACCTTAAATCCCAGTTTTTCAAGATGTGCTTTGATTTTCTCACGATGGTCGCCCTGAATCTCAATCATATTGTTCTTATAGGCCCCGCCGGTACCACAAAGGCCTTTAAGCTTCTTCTCAAGCTCTTTGAAGTAGGCCTCATTCTGTGGGAGTTCAAACAAAACGGTAACCGTCTTTCCACCCCGACCATTTTTCTCCAGTCGAACTTTTAAAGTATGCTGGTTAGGTACCATGTCACTGGATTTAGGACAGGCACAAGGGTGCTTCCCGCACTTAGGGCAGCGTTTTTTAAAATTGGGATCATCAGAGTAGACAATTTCGTAATCAGACATGCCTAGTATTTAAAATTTGACTCTTCCATGAGTCAAGGACTAGTTGAATGCAGCACTTGAAAAGAGAGTCGCAACCATTGAAAACAGACCTAGACCGATTAAGAGAATTAGTTTTTCCATTCTTCCTCCCTTCCTGCTTTTGTTTTATGCTGACCTTTATGAAAAGACTTCTTACTTTTGCTACCTGTCAGAAATTGTAGGCCACGTATTTGTGATTATGGTAAGATATACCCATGCCCAGATATATTTTATTCCATAAGCCCTACGGNNGGGCTTCCCAAGGATGTTTATCCGGCAGGAAGATTGGATAAGGATTCCGAAGGACTGCTGCTTTTAACAGATGATGGTCCTTTAATTGAAAAATTACTTAATCCCCGAAATGAAAAACCCAAGACCTACTGGGTTTTGGTGGAAAGAGTTCCGACAGAAGAAGAACTGCAAAAGATGCGGGATGGATTAAAAATCGAGGATTATCAAACCAGACCCTGTAGTGTTCATATTCTGGATCCTCAGCCTGAGATACCGCCCCGTGATCCTCCTGTGAGAGTTCGGAAAACGGTTCAGGATATCTGGCTGGAAATGAAGATCGTGGAAGGAAAAAACCGTCAGGTAAGAAAAATGACGGCCGCCACTGGCCACCCGACTTTAAGACTTATCCGTAAAAAAATCGCGAATCTGGAATTAGGTAGTTTAAAACCTGGCGAATGGATGGAGATACCAAAATCAGAAATCCATTTTTAGGTTCTGGTTTCTTTTTTACGATCTTTATAAGTATCCACTTTATTCATCTGACCCAGTCCAAGTCCATAACTCTCCACCACTTTCAAAGAGTTCAGAGCATAGTCGGGCGTGATTTCATTATTGAGTAGCTTCAGATAAGTAATAATCTTTAAATTAATTTCTTCCGGCGTTTCATTCAAGGCCTCTAAACGAAAATTTGCCACACCCTTCTCTTTGAGTTCGTTGACTAAAAATCCTGCTGATTGAGGGGTCGCTTTAAAGAAAGTATTCCGGCACTCTTGATCGGCCTTAAGAAAATGCATATTCCCATAAGGATCTTTTAGCTTCACTTCATGTTTCTCACAGGGTTTACCACAATCCTTAAATGAAGTTCCATTGGACATGAAGGCCGCAAACACACAGTGTTCCATGTGAAATTCTGGCATGTATTGATGAAGAGTCACTTCCATTTTAGAGGGATCAGTAAACTCTACCATTTCTAAAAGCTGATCCTGATTAAGATCATAAGAAACGTTAACTGATTCCAGCCCTTTATTGACGAGATACTCCAGGGTCATTGAATTAGTCACATTAAGTGAGAAGTCACCGATTAGAGGAATTTCAGTTTTTGCTTTTAAGTATTCGATGGCCCCAAGGTTTCGAACCAGAATCAAATCAGGAGCACAACGGATGATAGTATTTAAATTATAGTACTCAGAAGGTTTGAGAATTCGGGTCGTGGCAATCCCCGCTCTGAGTCCCAGGGATTTAATCATCTCAACCGAAGAAGCATAATCTTTTCCAAATTCAAAATCCAGGACCACACTCTTGATCAAACTCTTATATCCCTGAATGAGAGCAAAATCTTTTACCAGACCATCCACTTGAGCTTTTGATCTGAGTAAAATGTTGAGTCCTGCTTCACCTTGATTTTTTACCATAGGGGTAACGTGAAAGGCTTCCACCCGGGCAGAACGGGTTATACGAGCGAGATTCATTTTCTCCACCATCTCCCGGCGAAGTTCTTTTAATTCCTTATTATTCAAAAACAGCGGACTTTGAATCTGCGCCTCAAAACGATTCATTTTATAGGCCGTGGTTCCCAATGCCGATAACTCTTCCGAGACCTGTTCAGGTGTCAGCGGCCGACCAGAGGCCTCCACTAAATGGGATTTAGAATAGGCCCGAATGACTCTGCCTTCTGGATCCGTGGCACTGACAATCAGTGGTTCACCAATACGGCCTTCAACAAAAAATGCAAGAGGAATACGCTTTTGTTTCTCGCGAGCGAGCCACCCTTTCTGGAGTTCTTTTGCCATAGGTTCATTGGAATTAAGATAAACCTTCTGACCTTTTTCTAATTTGAGATTCTTTTGCAAAAGCTCAACTTCAACGTTCTGACCGATTTTTTGAGCAGCAAATATTTTTGAACCTTGCTCCTCTTTACCCACAAACAAGAGCCCCATACCGGCCTGCAATTTAGTTTTAGAAGAAATCAAAATGGTTTTCTTCCTAATCTCTAAAATTGTCCCTACTTCCAGTCCACGATGGGCGCTATAGGTTCCATCAACTAATTGCTGATGATCCACTCCGTGAAGCCAGCCGGAAAAAAATCCGCGGGAGTATGTACTCGAGAGTTCTTCGGTCCTTTTTTCAAGATTAACCGGAGCACCATCCAACACTTCCCGATAATTTTTTGCTGCTGCTGCCACATATTCAGGAGTCTTAAGCCTACCTTCCACTTTAAAAGAATTTACTCCCAACTCTTTGAGCGTTGGAACTTCTTCAATCCCCATTAAGTCTTTAGGAGAAACCAAATATTTTTTAGATCCTAAATCTTTTTTCACTTCATCCACAAAAAGCTCATACTCCAGACGACAACTCTGAGCACACTGTCCCCGGTTTGCACTTCGCCCGCCCAAAGACTCTGAGGTAAAACATTGTCCGGAATAGGCCACACATAAGGCACCGTGGACAAAAACTTCCAGCTCTTTATCCGTCTTCTCACGAATGAGTTTAATTTCTGAAATGGAGTTTTCTCTTCCCAGAACAAACCTATCTATTTTTAAATCATCCACGAGCTTGATGGCATCAGGATTAGTCACCGTCATCTGAGTAGATGCGTGAATCCTCTGATCAGGGGCCATGGTACGAATGAGTTTTGCCAGTCCCAGATCCTGGACAATGAAAGCATCAGGCCCCATCGGCAAAATTTGCTCCAGGAGCTCAATGACTTTGGGAAATTCGTTTTGAAAGATCACCACATTGAAGGCAAGATTCACCCGCACGCCATACAAGTGACACAGATCAATCATTTCTTTTAAATCTTCCAGAGAAAAATCAGTAGTTCTTCCCCGAGCATTAAAAAAGGGCACACCAACATAAATAGCGTCAGCACCATAATGCACAGCAGCAAGACACATATCCATGTTTCCAACGGGAAGAAGNNCTTTTTGTTTAGGAAATATTTACAGTATTTCATCTTTTTTCAATCAGGGTTCTAATGAAACTAGAACATTTCTAAATAATTTCCTAAAGAGTATCCTCATGAAGTTCCTCAAATCTATCCCATTATGTCTAGGCCTACTGGTCAGCACCTCTGCTTTCTCAAAAGTCATCCAGATTATTCATACCAATGATCTGCATTCGTACTTCCAGGGGACGAGAGGAGGCATCGGCGGTTATGCTCAATTAAAGACGGTCATAGATGAGCTAAAGCAGGAGGCCACAACCAAAGGCATTCCATCTCTCTATCTGGATGGCGGTGATTTTGGTGAGGGTTCAAGCTTTTATTTTTCTAATCACGGAGTTGATTCCCTACGGGCCTTGGATCTTTTAGGAGTGGATGTCACTGTTTTAGGAAATCACGACTTTATACTGGGTGGTAAGCAGTTAAGAAATCAAATCCGGCAAGCAGATCTTAAGGCCAAGATGTTGTCTTCCAACTTAGTTGGGAAAAAACTCATGGGCCTATCCAAACTTCTTCCAAGTTATGTCGATTATGATTTTGAGGGTAAGAAGCTTCGAATTTTTGGTCTAACTACCAATGAAATTCATTATATGTATCCACTTCGACCTCTGGGTTTTATTTCTAATCCTCATAGGGCCGGTATTAAGCAGGCAACTAAGGCCCGCAGAGACAATGTTGACTTCACTATTGCTCTTACTCATATTGGTCTGGAGAACGATATTAAATTGGTCGAAAAGTCACGAACTATTGATATGGTAGTTGGTGGTCACTCGCATATTCTTCTAGGCCGCCCTCAACTTATTAAAAACCTGGAAGGCAGGCTTATTCCAATTATTCAGGCCGGGGCCCATGCAGGTTATGTGGGGGCCATGACTTTAGATATCAAGGGTGATGGTCAAGCGGAGATGCTTGATTATCGTATGATCAACATTAAAAAAGACATGCCTCAAGAAAGAACTATGCAAGAGTTCGTGGGCGAGGCCTATAAGAGACGGGAATCTTACTTCGGTCGCTCTTGGGATGAAGTTGTTGGCCACTCTGAAATCACTCTTAGCGGAAATTATAATGGCCAGGACTCACAAACCAGAACCTGTTGGTCGCGTCACCTGGCCCGATTAACCCGTAAAGTCGCGAAAACTGAATTGGGTCTCCAGTTTGATGTTTTCCAAGGTGAAGAAATTTCACCAGGTCCAATTACCTATGGAGATATCGTAGATAACTTTCCTCATTTCCGCGCCTGGGGTGACCAAGGCTGGCATGTCTCGCGGGCCAGAGTTTCCGGTTTTCTTTTGAAAAAAATTCTACAAGTGATGGCCAATTCGGAAGTTGCCTTACAGGTGATGATTGATGGTGTAGAGGTCCAAAATAAAAGTGGTGAAGGAACTGTTCCTTATGACCCAACCATTCATACTTCAAATGAGGCCATGGTAAGTGGGGAACAATTAAGTAATCTACGGTTCTATACCATTGCCATGCCTTCAGAGATTCCATTTGGGATTTTAAAATTAGGTGGAGTTTTGGGGTATGGTCTTCTCAATAACCTTCGTAAGGTGCCAAACAGTTACTACTGGCCCCTACTTGAAGATTATATCCGAGAGAACTCTCCTCTTCGCTGCTTGAAAGACTAAAACTGAGACGTTCTTAGTAAAACCAAAGTACAGGCGTTTTCCACTTCGATCCCCTCTGCAGTCAAGGCCTTCTCTAGCCTGGGATTTTCTGCACCTGGATTGAAGATGACTCTTTTAGGATGGACGGCCAATAAATCCTTTTCATATTTATCTGAGATAGCAGGATTCACATAAACAGTTATGGTATCAATTTTCTGACCTGTCAGCTCTCCCAGATTATGAACTACTTTCTGACCCAGTACTTCTTCTTCCCGGGGATGGACAGGAATAGTTTGATGACCATACTCCTTGAGCATTTCCATGGCCTTATAAGCATATCTTGAGGAATCACTAGATGCTCCGATGACTGCTACAACTTCCATGGCCTCTCCTTAAAAAAAAATGCTAAAATAGACTTTAAAAAGTGAGTCATTATGGCATTTATTACTAAAACATTTTACTCCCAAGAAGACCTGGTTAGTCACCTCAAGGCGCATCAACCAAGCTTTTATTTCTCATCAAAAACATCAACTGTTATTCCCTATGATAAGCTGGATACTCTTCTTCCCTGGAAGAAAGACTCAGATTTTTTTCTTTGTGATCTCTCCAAGCTTCCAGCAACAATGGAGCTTAAAGAAAATGGGAATCTCATCTTAAGGGGTGCAGTCTCCTGGGAAGAAGCTAAAAATTTCTTGCGTGCCAAAGGTAGAAATCTTAAAACTTCCCCCACAGAACAATTGGCACTCATAACTGCCGGTATTGCTACCTCCTGCACGGGGGAAAGATGCTTTGCTTTTGGTAATATGCGCTCACAAGTTGTGCGCTTAAAGTACCTCGACTATAACGGGGAAGAAAAAGAACTCAGAAGAGATGAAGATTTCAAAACCTCTTCACCTGCTATCCACGCCTATCAGGATGATTTTAAGTTCTATCAGAATTTTAAGAATGCCCCTTATCCCCGTTTTGAAAAAGGGATCGATTTAATGATCGGAACAGAAGGCCAGTTAGGTCTGGTGACCGAAGTCGAAATTGAAACCACTGAGAATGAAGCGGTAAACTATGTTTTCATGCTGCTTCCTCGCTGGGAAGAAAACATGGCCCCTCATTTAGAAATTTATAATGCCGTTCAATCTCATCGAAATGCTATTATTTCTTGCGAACTTTTAGATTCAAACTGCATGAACTATCTGAAGCCCGAGGAGAAATTAGGAAATAATCAGGACGTGATTTTTCTTGAAATCAAATCAAGCGCCTTTGAAGATATATATGGCAATGTTTTGTGTTCTCTGGAACTAACTTCACCAGATGAAGTTTATGAAATCGCAGAAAATAAGTTCCATCATGTTCGTGCGGGTGTTCCCCGTGCCATTTTTGAAGAAAATTCCAAGATGGGTGTGGTGAAAGTTGGAACCGATGTTCAGGTTGGACCAGAACATTTTCCTGACCTATTAAACTTTTATCGAAGAGCTTCCCAGATCGGCGTCCGATATTGCCTGTTTGGACATTTTGGGGATGCTCATCTTCATTATAACTACATGCCTAAAAAAGAAGAGACGGCAAAGTGTTTGGATGAGTTACAAAAACTCTATGACCAAGTTCTGGACTGGAGAGGCTCTCCTTTTGCTGAACATGGTATTGGACTCATAAAACAGAAGTACATCAAGAAATTTCACGGTAAAAATCAACTTGAGCTGTTCCATGATCTTAAAAAAGAGCATGATCCTTACAATCAATTTTTCCCTCAGGGATTTATGAGCGAAGGGCAATAAGTGCAATCTCTTTCTTATGACTTGGAAGAAATTTTAGTTCAACTTTACTAAAGCCATTGGATCGCATCTTCTCGCGGACAGTGGCAACCACGTCAAGATGCTTTAATTCATTCATTTTTAAGGTTAAAACCAATCCCCGTGGTTCCAAAAATGTGAGTAGTCGGTAGACTTCCTTTAACACCACTGTAGGAGGGAGATTAATATCACTGATTATCCAATCAATATCCTCTTTAAAGTCATTCTCTGATAAGGTCTCAAAAGGCTTCCGGAGATGTTTAAAATTAATATTCTTAAGAACTGATTTATCCATTTCGGCCGGATCAACGCCTATAACTTTCATATCCTGCTCTAGTAAGAAGCAGCTGGCCCCCCCCGGTGCAGAACCTAATTCCAGCACCCGCTCCTGGTGATCAAAAGGTAAATCAAAAGCTTCAAAGGCTTCGGCAATTTTATAATAAGCGCGACTGGGAACTTCTTTCTGAAGAATTGAACTAACTTCCCCTGGTGTCTGAAATTGGGTAGAAAGAAGATCATAGGTACCAACCCAGAATTCATCATTCCCGACCATCATTATCAGAGTCACTTTCTCGCCCACTTTAAAAATACTTCTATCAGAAATAGTTTTTAAATGTGCTGGAATTTCCAACTGATCGTTTCGTTTCCAAACCCAGGCCTTAGAATATAACAATTCACTTTCCCGGAACTTACCAATGCTAAATCCGGCCACACGGGCAAACAAAGGTTTAAAAGAGATTAATTTATCCCCTTTAAAAGTTAAAAAACCAGGTCTAGAATAGCTGGGCCTTAATTCAGGGTAACGGAGAGATACCTCTTCTTTAAGTAAGGATTCAGCTTCAACATTTGTAAGAGCAAAATAGAAATAGGCCATCCAAAATGAATATCAGAGAATTCGCTTTTAATCTGCAAAAACTTTATGAAGAAATGGGACAAACTTTTTCTGCTTACCAACAAGCAAGTGGATTAAGTTGCATGTCCGGCTGTGGCCGATGCTGTCTCAATCCTGATGTAGAAGCTTCAATACTAGAAATGCTTCCTCTGGCCTTACGGATCTATGACGAAAAGAATGTTGATGAATGGATAAACCGGTTAGAAACTTCCGAGCAAGAGTATTGTCTTTTGTACCAATCTGTTAGTGAAGGTAAAGGCCAATGCGGTTTCTATCAAGAACGCCCCTCGATCTGCCGAATGTTTGGTGTAGCCGGTAGCCTCGATAAGAGGAATGAAGTGACCTTATCTATTTGCAAATTTCTCAAAGAAGAATATCCGGATAAAGTAGGGTTACTTAAAAGCGAGAAAAAATCTGACGCTCCCATACTCATGCATTGGTCATCTCGTTTAAACACCCTGCATCCTGAGCTCATTAAAGAACGATATGCAATCAATGACGCTCTGAGAAGAGCACTTGAAAAAATATTGTTTTATGCTCAGTACCAGGAAATCTAACACTCAGTTTCTTACAAATTCTCACTCTCATTTTTATTTTTTAATCTCAATGCTTCTTCCTATTTATCAAGATTAAGTTAAGAGGAAGTATTAGATTAAATTAAGTGACAATTAAGGTAGGCTATCTTAGGATTTTTCAAATTTTAAAAACCTAAGGATAAAAATGAAGAGCTTAGTTTTCCTTTTCTTAGTACTTTTTTCAGCAGCAAGTTTTTCTCAAGCTGATCAAAAACTGGCCAACGGTAAATGGGCCTATTACGGCGAAGAGTTCTACAATACTCTTGCCTCCACTAAAAAGTTTGAACGATCTCTTTTCAACCGCATTTTTAACGAAAATCATCTTTCTTCAAAAGGAAAGTATGATGTTATTGCCTCTCAGTGCAACACTTCAGGTTGCTACCGCCATTATTCAGTTGGTTACACTAAAGCACGTCTGATTATGTTCGGTGAGCTAGATACACTAAGGGATGCTGAAGGAACTTATGTTCTGGACGTTTACTGTGGGAAAAAATTCTACTTCAGAGGTCTCGATGAAGTTTCAGGCATGCATACTCGGGTCAATATCGAACATACTTGGCCTCAGAGTAAGTTCAATGGAAATTTCCCTAAGGACATGCAGAAATCAGACATGCACCACCTCTACTTAACAGATTCTCATGCTAATAGCCGTCGAGGAAATAATCCTTTTGGCTTCATTGAAGTTAAGGCCAATGAAATGGGCGGCGAAGGCTGTAACATGAGTCGGTTTGGTTTTGCTGGTTCAGGTGATGTTTACACTCCACCGGTCTCTCACCGCGGTAATGTCGCCCGTGCTTTGTTCTACTTTTCCCTTCACTACAATCTTGGAATCAATAGCCGTGAAGAAGCCATCTTAAGACAGTGGAACAAAGCTGATCCTGTTGATGCTAAAGAAATCATACGTCATGAAAAGATCGTGAAGCACCAGAATGTTCGTAATCCATTCGTAGATTTTCCGGAACTTGCTGACAGAATCTCAGACTTTTAATGAATTATCAGAACCCGCATGGTTCTAGTTGTCCCTGGTACTCTCTCACAGAGTCCCAGGGGGCACCAAATATCAAATGGTGTGAAGAAACGCTCTGTCAGTGGATCTCTGAACCAGCTAATACCTGGTCTAATCTAGGGTATTTGATAATTGCCCTCTTAATCACTTATCTTTCATTTAAAAATAAACATAATTTAAAACTAAAACAATTCGGGCCCATCGTTTTTTTTATGGGTTTTATGTCCCTTTTCTATCATCTCTCAAATTTCTATGGGTCCCAGGTCCTGGACTTCCTCGGAATGTTTCTCTTTGTTGGTTGGGTCATAGGAATGAACCTCATTCGTTTGAACAAACTTGAAGAGGCAAAACTCCTCCCTTTCAATACCCTGTTAAGTTTAGTGCTCACCATATTTATGCATTTAATGTACCTGATGGAGATCAAGTTTCAGGGCCTGATTCTTCTGTCTGGAATTCTCATTGTGATTATGGAAGTGCTTGCTTACAAAAAACAAAAGATCAGCATTAAATGGTTTGTTCTCTCCCTTTTTCTTATCGTGTTGGCCTTTGGATTTTCTCTAGCAGATGGAACAAGATATTGGTGCGACCCTCATGAACATGGGATTTTCTCTCAAGGCCATGCTCTTTGGCATTGGATCGCCAGTGTTGCAATGCTTACTATCTATCTACACTACTCTCAAGCGGCCTTAAAACCTCGCCAAGACTAGGCATTCCCGTCACTCTACGGTAAATTTATCATCTCTAAACTCTTAGAAGGAGAAGCAATGTCTGGTTTTAATAAAGTTGTTAAAACGTATGATGAAGCTCTGGCGGGCCTCACTGATAATATGTTCTTGATGGTAGGCGGATTCGGCCTGTGCGGGATTCCGGAGAATTTAATTAAGAAAGTTCATGATCTAGGTAATAAGGGTCTGACGATTGCTTCCAATAATGCTGGCGTGGACGGTTTTGGACTTGGAATTCTCCTGGAGAAAAAACAAGTCAAAAAGATGATTTCTTCTTATGTGGGTGAGAACGCTTTGTTCGAAAAACAAGTGCTATCCGGAGAACTGGAACTCGAACTCACTCCCCAAGGAACTTTGGCGGAAAAAATTCGGGCCGCGGGGGCCGGTATTCCAGGTTTTTTCACAGCGACTGGTTATGGAACTTTAGTCGCTGAAGGAAAAGACGTCAAAATGTTCAATGGTCGACCTTATATTCTGGAACCAGCATTCCCAAAAGCTGACTTTGCTTTAGTGAAGGCGTGGAAGGCCGACACTTTTGGAAACCTCATTTTTAGAAAGACGGCCGCAAACTTCAATCCCATGATCGCAACCGCAGGAAAAATCACAGTGGTTGAAGTGGAAGAAATTGTGGCACCAGGTGAACTCGATCCAAACTTTATTCATGTTCCAGGAATCTACGTTGACCGTCTGATTCAAGGGACCTTTGAAAAAAGAATAGAGCAACGAACAATTAAGAAATAAGGAAAAATATATGGGACTTTCAAGAGAACAAATTGCCCAAAGGATTGCCCGTGAACTCAGAGATGGTTACTACGTCAACCTAGGAATCGGTATTCCTACTCTGGTCGCTAACTATATTCCGCAAGGGATGGAAGTCATGTTCCAGAGTGAAAATGGTATTTTAGGCATGGGAGAATTCCCAACTGAAGACACCATCGATGCGGATCTGATTAATGCTGGTAAACAAACGGTCACTGTAATCAAAGGTGCTGCGTTTTTTTCTTCAGCGGATTCATTTGCCATGATCCGTGGTGGTCACGTCGATTTGACCGTTCTGGGGGCCTTTGAAGTGGATTCAACCGGGGCTTTGGCCAGTTGGATGATCCCAGGAAAGCTTGTAAAAGGTATGGGTGGCGCCATGGACTTAGTCGCTGGTGCCGAGAATATCATCGTGGCCATGTCCCATGCATCTAAAGACGGAACATCAAAAATTTTGAAAAAATGCTCACTTCCTCTTACCGGAGTGAATTGTGTAAAACTGGTTGTGACTGACCTGGCCGTGCTCCGGTTAGAAGATGGTAAATTTCATCTCCTAGAAAGAGCCCCGGGAGTCTCGGTTGAAGAGATCCAGCGTCTCACTGAAGCAGAATTAGTCATTCCTAAGCACGTTCCGGAAATGACTTTCTAAATTTTTCTTTGACCCGGCTCCGTATCTGGGGCCGGTATTTCCCTATCAGGCTCCGTTGGTTTCTCTGGCTCATTCGGTACATCCGGATGTGGTTCTATTGGTTCAGGAATCGAACCATAGTCGACTTCAGGCCTGGAATGTAATCCCCCGGTATCAATTTCAATGGGCAAGGCCCCAGGATTAGGATTTGTCGGAGCTGGTGTGGGTTCATATGGTCGTGGATCAGTCATAAATGTCTCTCCTGATGCCCCTAGAATGAACAAAGCTCCAAGGCCCGTAAATTTAATTAATCCTAGTGTTTTTCATTTGAACTTACATTACCATTTAACAATGAAAAAAAGAGTTGTGATTAAAGTTGGTTCCATGGCCGTGACCGACGAAACAGGTGGAGTATCCCTTACTAAAATTCAAGGCATCGTTAAAGAACTTGAAAGTCTAAAGAAGCTCGGATTTGCGCCTATTTTAGTAAGTTCTGGAGCAATTAATTCGGGAAGAAGTTTCATCAAGAAACCGGAAGAAAAGAAAATGATGATTTCTTTTCAACAGGCGGCTGCGGCCATTGGCCAACCTTTACTTATGAAGGCCTATGTAGATGCTCTTCAAAGTCACAATTCACATTGTGCTCAGATCCTGGTGACTCATGAGGATTTCAAAGAAAGAAAACGCTTTCTCAATATTCGGAATACCATTAACCGTTTGCTGGAAAATGATATCCTTCCCATCGTGAATGAAAACGATACGGTTTCTTATGAAGAAATCACAGTCGGTGACAATGATCAGTTGGCGGTGATGATTACAG
This sequence comes from Bacteriovoracaceae bacterium UBA4096, assembly GCA_002381945.1. Taxonomy (GTDB): domain Bacteria; phylum Bdellovibrionota; class Bacteriovoracia; order Bacteriovoracales; family Bacteriovoracaceae; genus Peredibacter. The sequence continues at coordinate 53,077 of DFXY01000002.1, read as the reverse complement.
AGGCCACAGATGCGGAAAAACTTATTTTATTAACTGAAGCCGATGGCCTCTTTAACAAAAACCCCAAAGAACCGGATGCTAAAAGATTTGACGTCATCGACTTTAAAGATGATTTCTCCGGAGTAAAATTTGCGGCCAAGACCAGTATTGGTCGAGGTGGCATGGATACAAAACTTAAGGCCGTACGAAAGCTCACTCCAATTGGAGTCGACGTCATTATCGGAACTTTTCTAATTGATTCACCTCTTACCCGCTTATTAGAACACAAAGGTGGATCACTTTTTAAAGGCAATCCAGAAAGACAAACTTCTCGCAGAAAATCCTGGCTCTCAACCGTAGTAAAAAATGAGGCCTGGGTAGTNNGGAATCAAAAAGGTACACGGTACTTTTAAACGTGGAGATGTGATTCAGATCAAACATAAGAATAAAAGTATTGCAGTGGGGATTTCTGAGTTTGATTATCGGGAGATGGATCTGATTAAAGGAAAAAAATCCACGGAGATTTCATCTCTCATGGCCAGTCCTCCTTCCAAAGTTGCCATTCACAAGGATAACTTACTGCTTAAGGCCGATCATTAGGTAGACGCTACCTTTTCGACCTTGAAGCTCATTTGAAATTGAGAGATCATAGAATGGATTCCCATTCTATGGGGTCCTGAGACCCGAGTGTGGCCTGCAGGTCGGAACTTTGGGCCACACTCATCTCCTAGGACTAAACATTGCAAAAATTCTCTCCAATTTTCTGAGAACTAAACTCTTGAAACTATTCTATGAATGACTCACGTCTTAAACTAATCTTCCCTACCGAACCGATACTTTTTCCTTGTCCTTACCCGCTACCGTTTCGACCTTGAAGCCCATTTGAAATTGAGAGATCATAGAATGGATTCCCATTCTATGGGGTCCTGAGACCCGAGTGTGGCCCGGCAGGTACAAGGTTTTGGGCCACACTCATCTCCTGAATTAGGCCATTGCAAAAAAAACGATCCAGGTATCTAAGAATTAAATTCTTCTGTTTATTCAAGAAATGACTCAAGCCTTAAAAAAAACTTCCATACCCACTCGATAGTTTTTCCGCTAAAATCTGTACTACTCTACGAGAAGGTTTTATGAGCGTCATTGAAATTGCCAAGCTAGCTAAGAAAGCAACCATATCCCTCCAGTCCCTACCAGAAGAGCAGCGCCTCATGGCCCTGGAAAGCATTGCGGTGGCCCTGACTCATCATCAAGATGAAATTCTGATTGAAAATAAGAAGGATCTGGCAGAGGCCCAAAAGAATCAACTTTCTGAGGCCATTATTGATCGCCTGACCTTAACTGAAAAAGCAATCCAATCACTGTCCGAGATGTGCCGTGATGTGGCCGATCAGGAACAAGTCGTCGGCACTATCGTTGAAGAATACACTCGTCCCAATGGACTCCTTATTCAAAAACAAAGAATCCCTTTGGGTGTAATTGGAATGATTTTTGAATCCCGTCCAAACGTGGTGGTGGATGGTGCGGCGCTGGCGATAAAATCCGGCAATGCCATTATCTTAAAAGGCGGAAAAGAGGCCCATCACTCGAATCGAAAGCTCTTTGAAATAATTCATACCGCAGTTGAAAGGATTCTTCCGGCCGGCGCCGTATCCTTAATTGAAACGCGAGAAGATGTGGCAGAACTTTTAAAACTTCATCAGTACATTGACCTCATGGTTCCTCGTGGTGGGAGTGCACTCATTGAACACGTTCGGAAAAATGCGACCATGCCGGTTGTGGCCCACGATAAAGGTCTTTGCCACCTGTACGTTCACAAGGATGCAGAAATCTCAAAAGTGATACCGATCATCCTCAACGCCAAAACACAAAGGCCTGGTGTATGTAATGCTCTGGAGTCCCTGCTGTTAAATGAAAACTACCCGCAAAATAAAGAAATTATTTCTTCTCTTGTTGAGGCCGGTGTTGAGATTCGCGGTTGTGATAAAACAATAGACCTAAATCCCAAAGTCCTCATGGCCACTAATATCGATTATGATACTGAATACCTGGCAAATATTATTTCAGTCAGGATAGTCAGCTCTCTTGATGAGGCAATCACTCACATTCAGGCTCACTCTTCCCATCACACAGAAGCTATTCTTGCTCAAGATTCTGTGGTGATTGAAAAGTTTTTGAACTCTTTGGACGCATCGGCCTTAGTAGTGAATGCTTCGACTCGTTTTAATGACGGTGGTGAATTGGGTCTTGGAGCGGAGCTTGGAATATCAACATCAAAGCTACACGCCTACGGGCCCATGGGTGCAAAAGAAATGACAACAACTCGTTTCCTGGTGAAGGGAAACGGACAAACAAGATAAGGGATTTTTATGGCATCTTTTGATTTAGTTTCAAGAATTGATGAAATGGAGCTTAGTAATGCTCTTAAAAACACAGAGAAGATGATTGCAGGCCGCTTTGACTTTAAAGGCTCAGACGCCAAGGCCGAATATAAAGAAAAAGAAAAGGTGATTGAGATTCGTGCTGAAGACGAGATGAAAGTAAAATCAGTGCTGGATATTCTTCGCACCAATATGGGAAAACGTGGCATCGGCATGCGCGGAATGAAAGAATCCGAGATTGAAAACTCGGGACTTAAGAATAAGAAGATGACTCTCTCACTCACGACCGGATTTGATAAAGATGCTCAAAAACTCATGAACCGCTTGATTAAAGAATCCGCCTTCAAAGGTAAGTCTCAATATATGGATGAAAAATACCGGATTGAATCCAAGTCCATTGATGAACTTCAAACTTTGTTTCAATTTCTTCGCTCACATAAAGATATGAATTTAGAATTACACATGGAAAATATGAAACGCTAAGGAGCACTCAATGACTTTGATGGAACAGGTAAATAACGATATTAAAGAGGCCATGAAGGCCAAACAACAAGAACGTCTGGATGCCCTTCGCATGCTTAAGGCGGAGTATATTAAAAACAATACTGCCACCAAACCAACAGATGAACTCTCCGTCACGATTGCTCATAATAAACGTCTGCAAGATTCTCTTGAAATGTATCAACCTGGAACAGAAGCCTTTGATAAAATCTTAAAAGAGATGGAAGTCCTTAAGGCCTATCTTCCTCAGGCCATGTCAGAAGCTGAAGTGGTGGCACTGATTAATGAGATCAAAGCAAGTGGCGCTAAAGATATGGGCGCTATTATGAAAGAGCTTCAACCACAGATCAAAGGTCGCTTCGATGGAAAACGTGCCTCTGACCTGGTTAAGGGAGCTCTCTAACGTGGCAATCCAGGACTTTGGTGAAAAGTTTGACCTTGGTAAATTGTTTCAGGCACGGAACACGGCCCGAAAAATAACCTATGAGCTAGCAGATCTCCTTCGTCCTGGAATGACTGAAGACGATGCCCATAAACTCTACAAGGATCTTTGTCTTAAATATTCCATTGAGAAACAATGGCATCCACCCAAACTTCGTTTGGGTCCTAATACAGTTTGTAACTTCAAGGATCCCTCCCTTCCTCATGTCTTGCAGGAAGAAGATATTTTCTTCATTGATATCGGACCCATCATCGATGGCCATGAGGCCGACTATGGAGAAACATTCACTATCGGTTCAAATTCAGAATACAAGCGAATCTGTGAGGCACAACGGAAAATTTTTAATGAGGTCACAGAGTACTGGAAACAAAACGGCATCCAAGGTCCCGAGCTTTATGAGTTTGCAAAGAAAAGGGCCGAAGGCGATGGCTTTATCTTAAATGATAATCAAGATGGACATAGAATCGGAGATTTCCCACACCATGTCTTTTTTAGAGGGGGTCTGGCCGAATGTGAAGAGAAAGTGATACCAAACGCCTGGATCCTGGAAATCCATTTATGGGACTCCAGTAAACGCTTTGGTGCTTTTTTTGAGGATATTCTGACTAATGACTAAGAAAATTGTTTCTGCTTGCCTGGCAGGTCTTCATTGCCGCTTTGATTGTGCCTCTAAGGAAAGAGAAGAAATCAGACTTATGGTGGAAAAGGGTGAGGCCATTGCCGTTTGTCCGGAACAAATGGGAGGACTTCCGACCCCGAGAAATCCCGCTGAACAAATTGGAGATAAGGTTATTTCAAAAACTGGTGACGATGTAACCTCCCAGTATCAAATTGGTGCTCAGGAAGCCTTAAAGATGGCCCAAATGGTTGGAGCGACTGAAGCTTTCTTGAAATCGAAATCCCCAATGTGTGGCATGGATCTCATCTATGACGGAACTTTTTCCGGAAAACTGATAGAGGGTGATGGAATTCTGGTAAAACTGCTTAAGAAAAATAAAATTAAGGTCACATCTATTGATTAGTGGCAAAAAAAATCCTGCATTCGCAGGATTTTTTATATGTTTTTTAATTAAGACTGACTTTTACTTTTGCATAGTGAACATGTTGCAACAGCAGGCTTGTTAACATCATCAGCATCAATCCACTTATAACCAACATCATCTCCATTTGTCACTCCTTGGTTACCCTGTCTGCTTCCCTGCATGTCTTTTGAGTCACCATCCTAGTGTCCCGTTGAATTCATATAAAGCAGGAATCGTGCCAGTTTTGAGATGATGAAAGTTCAAGTATTTAGCGAAGCGATGGTGAAATTGGTGACATTAAAGACAGAAGTGATGGCACCACGGTGAAGTCACTGTGGCACCACTAGTGGTTATCGACAGTACTCTTCCCGAAAGGCGGTCTGAACTTCAACTGCTTCCCATTCCAGACTCTCATCGTTTAAATCATACCCCTGATATTTATCCTGAAGATAATGAACGAGTTCATGAGCAACAGAGTCGTCCATACAACGATTAGTGCGTTCGTAGTAAGCGGCCTCATCCAGAATATAGATTTCATTTAAAGCGTGAGCAAAGGCATTGGTGATGCGTTCAGGGCGAAATCCCCACTGAGGTTCAATGGCGTCCTGAAATTGTTTTAAAGGAGTTGAACTTTCATAATGGAAAGTTGGAAAAGGGATTTCAGGTCTCAGGGCCAGACGTTTTTTCTCCAGCACCTTTTCCAGGATGAAATCCACGCCGTAGCGTAATTTGGCAGGTTCAGGACTCGCCATTGAAGTAAGAGGAATCAGACTTAAGAGGATAAATAGTTTTTTCATAGAGAGAGCTTATGGATCAGGTCCATAATTTTCAAGTCGCTCTATAATTTTAACAGGGTTATTACTTCTTGCGCGAGAAGATCTTTTGAAAAAATAAAGAAAAACTCACAGAAGAAATCATGACTGCACCAAGCACCAGCATCTCCTCCATAAATCCTCCTTTACGTTATTAAAAATTGGTTCGTCCTTGAACCAGATGGGCCCTAACCTTGGACTCTCATCGCTCTTTTCCCTGAGGCTCACCACTTTAAATTTCATCTTGTGATTCTGACTCTCCTACCATCCTGGCGGGGTTATCAGTTTCATAAACTAGAGGAGCAGGATTCATGCCAAATAAGGTTTTATAAAGAATCTATAACTTAGAAGCTTAGACTGAAATCATCAGGGCCACAGTGACCTTAGATTGATGTCACCAGGGCCACCATGGGGGCAAAAAGTTGAGTAGATTCCAATGGTGAAAGAACATTTGATAAAAATTTTTCAGTGTAGGTATTGTGAAGTCTTTTTTTCTATGAAACCATCTTTTTAAGATAGGAATTAAAGATTAATTCCTCCACTAATTCACCAGGAGGGTGATGTTCATGAATCCACACTACTACCTCATGAAAAGTAAAAAGATTCTTCGTCTGGAAGAGGAAGAATCTTTTGCAAGTATGCCTCTTTCTATCCGTGAAAGAGTTCTAGATCAGCACGATGTAGTGTCGCTGGACCAGAATCAGGCCAACTGGCGTGTGGTTATTTTTCGCGATGAAATTCTGGATATTCACGAGTACACCGAGTGGTTAACCACTCCTGAAGCTCTTTTAGAAGAAGAAGCCGAGTTAGATCTGATTGCCAACTAATGGTGGCAATTTTTCAATGGTTTAAACCTTAAATTTATAAGACCGTGGGTCTAACCCCTTAGACTTACGGTACCCCAATATCTGGGCCCCGTTATGTGTGACAATGCTCACATAAATACGGAGGCAGCAGTGGAATCAAAAAATAATCCTCAAGACTCTTCTCGGCAGGAAATCATAAAAAATTTCATGCCCACCATCCGGTACTGGGCCAAGCACTACCATTACCAGTATCATCAGGTTCTTGAATTTGAGGACTTAGTGATGGTTGGAGTCATCGGGCTGATCGATGCCATGAATAAGTATAAGAAAGATAAGAAGAATCAATTTAAAACCTACGCTGAATTCCGTATCCGCGGAGAAATCATTGATGAGCTAAGAAAACAGGACTGGATGACCCGTTCTGAGCGCAATAAGCAGAAAAAATATAAGCGGGCCAAAAGCAGTCTGACCGAAGAATTAGGACGAGCACCCACATCAATGGAGATGTCCAATGTGCTTCCATTTAAATCAAAAGATATGATCAGACTCGAGCAATATGAAAGTGGTGATACCATTAAGCAGTATGTAGAAGGTGAAACCTTTCAATTAACCGGACTTCAAAATTCTGAGTTTGAAAACTATTCTCTTAAAAAAACCTTGGGAGTGGTGATGGATGAGCTTCCCCGGACCATGAGACTGATAGTGACTCTGAAATATTTTGAAGATTTAAACTTCTTTGAAATTTCAAAAGTGGTGAACCTCTCAGAAGGAAGAATCTGTCAGCTCCATGCAGAGGCCTTAAATCTATTAAAAGGATTCATTGAATCTGAGAAGATCGATATTCTGGCGGCCTAATCCAGACTAAAGTCACCAGAGCGTGCTTTCTGAGTATTGCTCACCCAGATTCTAAAGAAGGTCAGAAGCTTTTCTTTGACTTCCGGACCTTCGAGAATACCAAGTGCATGGGCCATTGCCTCAAAGGTTGATACCCACTCTGGATGTTGGGCCTTTCTTAAACCATATTCGCTGAGAATTCCGGGTGGCAGTTTCACTGCTGGCAGCGAACTGAAACCTTCTTCCCTTTGCCTGACTTTTCTGGCCTGCTGCCAATTACCATCAGGGATGACTAAATGATAAGGTCCTGGAAAATTTTCTTTAAAATCTTCATTTAGTTCCAGTGCATCCTCATGAGGATATAAAAAAAGTGCCCGCCCTGGTCTGGACAAGATGGGAGCAGATTCAAATTGGTCATTTATACGACCACGGATCATGATCCGGGCCTGTTCTGGTAACATCTTCTCAGCAAACTGTGCAGTATTAGAAGTGAGCTTCAGTTCTCGCACATGAACCACCAAAGAGACATTGGTTTGAATCTCAAATGATTTAAGATGAGAACAGACACAAAAGAATTGGTTCACCCGGCAATTTAAGCAGCGGTGAATATGTCCCGCCCTACGCTGGCTCATATGAAATTTGTAGGATAAGATTATTAAGAATCATGCGCAAATCCTAATTGAAGGGGCCTTAAATGGCAAAATCTGTTTTTGATTACACGGTTAAAGATATCAATGGTCAGGAGATTTCTCTCTCCCAATATAAAGGGAAATATCTTCTCATCGTCAATGTCGCCAGTAAGTGTGGATTTACCCCCCAATACAAAGGCCTGGAAGAACTCTTTGAAGAACTTAAGGATCATGTGGTGGTATTAGGCTTTCCTTGTAACCAATTTGGTTCTCAGGAACCCGGAGATTCAGACGAAATCAAAAACTTCTGTGGTCTAACCTATGACGTGAAGTTTCCTCTATTTGAAAAAATTGACGTCAATGGAGATAACGCCGCACCTTTGTATCAGTTTCTGAAAAAAGAACGCCCGGGATTACTAGGAACTGAAGCAATTAAATGGAATTTCACCAAGTTTTTAGTGAATCGTGATGGCCAGGTCGTGAAGCGTTATGCCCCTACCGACAAACCGGAAGATATCAAAAAAGATTTGTCGAAATTACTCTAGTATTCTCTTTTAGAGTTTTCCCCTTCATCAGAGTACAATATTTCTTATTTCTGATCTGATGAAGGAGTCACTATGTTATTTAATGGTCAGGCATTCCGCCTCGAAACTCTCCCCAATGATATTTTAAAAGTTGTTTACGATTTAAAAGATCAAACTGCTAACGTCCTCAATGCTGTTTCTTTAAAAGAAATGGGTGAAATGTTGGAAGTCATAAAAAAACAAAAGGCCCGTGGTCTGCTTTTTACTTCAGGTAAACCAAGTGGCTTTATCTTTGGGGCCGACATCACTGAATTTCTGGATCATTTCAAAAAGACTGAAGAAGAAATGAAAACCTGGATAGCTGGAATTAATCAAATTTTTAGTGGCTATGAAGATTTACCATTTCCAAAAGTTGCTCTCGTTAATGGCTTTGCTTTAGGTGGCGGCTGTGAAGTCACTCTAACTATGGACTACCGACTGGCAACTCCTAAGGCCGCCATGGGATTACCAGAAACCAAACTGGGTATTATTCCCGGATGGGGTGGAACTGTTCGTCTTCCAAGACTCATTGGTGCCGATCACGCCATTGAATGGATCACCGGGGCCAAGCACTATAAAGCAGAAGAAGCTCTGAAGTTTGGCGCTATTGATGGAATTGTTGAGGACGCAAATTTAGAAGCTGCAGGCCTGAAACTTTTGGAGAAATGTATTAGCGGTGAACTTGATTGGAAGGCCCGGGTAGAACAAAAAAAATCTCCTCTTAAATTAGATAAAATTGAGTCCATGATGAGCTTTGATGGTTCTAAGGCCTTCGTAGCTGCCATGGCGGGACCACATTATCCGGCCCCGGTAAAAGCGGTTGAGACTATGCAAAAGGCCAGTCGCTTAAACCGTGATGAGGCCCTGGCACTGGAAGGAGAAACATTTGCTTTTTGTGCTAAAACTAAAACTGCCGAATGTCTGACCCAGGTTTTCCTGGGTGACCAATATTTGAAAAAAGTTTCTAAGAGTATCACTAAGAATGCTAAACCTACTCAATTAGGTGCAGTTCTCGGTGCCGGTATTATGGGCGGGGGCATAGCCTATCAATCAGCTTCCAGTGGTGTGGCCGTTCTGATGAAGGACATTAAACACGAACAGCTGGATCTGGGGATGAATGAGGCCAGTAAACTTCTTTTAAAAGCTGTGGAACGTAAAAAATCAACTCCTGAAAAGATGGCCAAGGTTATTGCCAGTATCACCCCTACTCTTTCTTACGCCGATTTCAATCAAACTCAGTTTGTGGTTGAGGCCGTGGTGGAGAATGAAAAAGTAAAAAAGGCAGTCCTTGCAGATGTAGAGAAAGTAACCTCAACGGATACAGTTCTCGCCTCGAACACTTCAACTATCTCCATTACCAAACTGGCCGAAGGTCTCTCCCGTCCTGAAAAATTCTGCGGGATGCATTTTTTTAATCCAGTCCACCGGATGCCACTAGTAGAAATTATCCGTGGAGCTAAGACTTCTGAAGAAACTATTGCTCAGGCAGTGAACTATGCCAATCAAATGGGTAAAACTCCCATTGTCGTTAACGATTGTGCGGGCTTTCTGGTAAATAGAATTTTATTCCCTTATTTCAAAGGCTTTGTTCATTTACTGGAAGATGGTGTGGATTTCCAGCGCATTGATAAAGTCATGGAGAAATTTGGCTGGCCCATGGGTCCGGCCTATCTTCTGGATGTTGTAGGAATTGATACTGGAGTCCACGCTTCAAAAATCATGGCCGAAGCTTTCCCGGATCGCATGGCCTACTCATCTAAAACTATTCTTGAAGTCATGTACGAGAACAAACGTTTTGGACAAAAAAACAATCTTGGCTTTTATGAATATGAAACGGATAAAAAAGGTAAACAGGTTAAGAAAGTTAATCCTGCGGTGTATGAACTGATTAAACCTGTTATCAAAGACCAAGTGGAAGTCACAGATGAAGACATCATCATGCGCATGATGATTCCCATGATCGTTGAATCTTCACGCTGTTTGGAAGATAAAATTGTGAACACTCCGGTTGAAGTGGATATGGGACTTCTTTTAGGTCTTGGCTTCCCTCCATTCCGTGCCGGTGCCCTAAAGTATGCTGATTCAATCGGACTTAAAAATCTGGAAGAAATCTCCGGAAAGTACCATTCAATCGGTCACATGTATGAGTTCACTCCATACATGAAAGGTCTCGCAGCAGAAAATAAAACTTATTATTAAGAGGATTAATATATGAAAAACGCAGTAATCGTAGATGCCGTAAGAACGCCCATGGCAAGATCTAAGGCAGGTAACTTCAGACACGTCCGTGCTGAGGAGCTCTCTGCTCACCTCATGCGTGAAATTTTAAAGCGCCATTCAAAAATTAACCCCGGCGAGATTGAAGATATCATCTGGGGTTGTGTTCAGCAGACATTAGAGCAGTGCTACAACATCGGAAGGAATGCTCAACTCTTAACTGAAATTCCTAAAACTGTTTCCGCACAAACTGTTAATCGTCTCTGCGGTTCCTCTATGACGGCGATCCATATGGCGGTTCAGGGAATCTGGTCAGGTCAGGGCGATTTTTATCTCTGCGGTGGTGTCGAACACATGGGTCATGTTCCTATGACTCACGGAGTGGACTTTAATCCAGCACTAGCAAAAACAACTTCTAAAGGTGCCGGCTCCATGGGTCTGACTGCAGAACTCTTAGGTCGAATGCACGGTGTGAGCAGAGCTCAACAAGATGAATTTGCTGCCGCTTCACATAGAAAGGCCCATGAAGCGACAATCAAAGGTCGCTTTAAAGATGAATTGGTACCCACTCCAGGTCATGATGATATGGGTGTTCCTTCCATGATTGCAGTTGATGAAGTGATCCGTCCTGAAACCACTGCAGAAACCTTAGGAAAACTTCCGGCCGTGTTTGATCCAAAAAACGGAACTGTCACAGCTGGAAATTCCTCTGCTCTTTCTGACGGAGCTTCTTGTGTCATCATCATGTCAGAAGACAGAGCACGTGCTTTAGGCCTTAAACCTCTTGCCAGAATCGTTTCTATGGCCAGTACAGGCTGCGAGCCTAGTATCATGGGATATGGCCCTGTCGCCTCTTCCAGAAAGGCATTAGAGCGAGCAGGCCTTAAGATGGATCAAATGGATATCGTAGAATTAAATGAGGCTTTCGCCGCCCAATCTATTCCCGTTTTAAAAGATTTGGGTCTTCTGGATGTTGCCGATAAAAAAGTTAATTTAAATGGAGGAGCGATTGCTTTAGGTCATCCCCTTGGTTGTTCAGGTGCAAGGATTACCGGTACTCTAGCTCATCAGCTTAGACAAAATAATAAACAGTACGGACTCGCGACAATGTGTATTGGTCTAGGTCAAGGTGTGGCAACGGTCATTGAAAATTTAAACTAAGAAGAAGGGGCCCAATCAATAGGGCCCCTTTTTACGATTACAGCTCGCAACTGGTTCGCATGATTACTCTATTACTGCCAAGAAATGTCATCTGGCGAATCATGTGAGTTCCCTCTTCCACATAACCTTTCCAGACCCATGTTCCAACAAGCCCACTGCCACTATTGAGCCTTCTCATCTCAAAAGACCCTTCACCAGTCATCATAACTAAAGTGTCACCTCGAAGAGCAAAACGATAGATCTCACCGTTTTTCACTTGTGTTTGGCAGGAAATTCGTCGCCCTTCTGTTGCAGATGTTTTATCCGCTAAAAATTGAATATCGGCACCCGTAATTTTCACCGGTACATCAATCATAGATTCAAGTAGATCAATCCCCTGTCCATCTGCGCCTCTAATAGACTCGCAGGCCACGGCCCTGCCATTCAAATCACAGGATTCATTATTCTGAGCGGTTGACGATGAAGAAGCCCCTCCACTTCCTCCGCCATCCTTCCCACAGGAAACAGAGAGCGCTAATAGAACCATTAGGGAAACGAGTCTCATATTTTCTCCTTGGATAGATAAAGTCGACAGGGAAGCTATCAAGAAAAAATAGAAAGTCATCGTATAAAATACTTACACTTTTCACTCTGAAATCATAACGCTTAAGAATAATTGCACAGCAAATCTTGCGACAGAAGTTGCATTAAAATAATTTTGAAATTCACAAAGTCTACAATCGAGCGCGTGATGTGTTTGAATAATTTTGAAAAAATTAATTCAAATACATTTGGGTGGCCTTAGGGATTGCTAGCGTTTGAGTTTTTTAAAGAAACTCTAGACAAGTACACTAAACGTATGTTTTATATACCAAACAATAATATGCATTAACTAAAAAAGGTGTAACGCTATGAGTAAGTTTCTCTTTATTATTCTCATGTTGCCGGCCTTGGCCCAGGCCCAAGAGAATCTCGACACAATTGAAGTAGCTGAAGACAAATCAGGTTCATTTTCAGAATTCTGGGAAGAAAATAAAGGTACTCAGATTTTTTCTGGAAAGAAAAATACTGTTACTGATCTTAAAGAAATTCCTCAGCTTCAGACAAACAACTATCGTCAGGCCACTTCTCAAACTCCGGGATTGTTAATCTCTGAGATTCCGAATGAATCTCTTGCGGCCATTACCTATCGTGGTCTGGGCAATCCTCATGAGTCATATAACTTACTGCTTCTTCAAGACGGAATTCCTGTTCCAGCTGATATGTACGGCTATCCGGCCCATTATTTTTCACCAGCTCTTCCTATGATGGAAAAAGTTCAGTTTATCCGCGGCGGCGCCGGGCTTATCTACGGGCCACAACCTGGTGGAGTACTTAACTATATGTCCCATCCGCTCACTAAAGGTCAAAAGACCTCTGGTAAGATTGGTTTGACTTACGGTTCATACAATCTCTTATCAACTAATAATGCTGTCTATGGTTCAAAAGGCGATCACTCATACGCTGTTGAATACTATCGTCGTCAGGGTGATGGTCCTCAAAGGATCAATTCAAACTTTGAAGCCGATTACGTTCAAATACGTGACCATATCTTCAAAGGTAAGAATAAATATAAAATCAGTTTCAATGGTTATAATTCTGATCATGGTGAAACTGGTGGATTTGCAAAAACAGCAGGAACTGATCTGAATGAATTCGGTGACGATCTTGGAAAAGCTTCAAAGAATCACGACCGTTTAAAAGTATCACGTGCCCAAGTGGCCGGTGGTGTTGAACATAAGATTGATGATAGTTCAGAACTCCATGTGAATCTTTGGGCAACAGCTTATAACCGTTACTCTAAAAGACAAAAAAGAGGAACAGCTCCGGCCTTTGGTGGTATCTATAACGGTACAACTAACGACATCACATCCCAAAAGTACTATGGCTATAATGGTGAAGTTCGTTACTTAAAAAATTATAACGCATTCGGAAACGAACACACTTTCTCTGGTGGCTTTTTATCTTACCACCTGATCTCTCCTCTCGTTCAGGAAACTGGTGCCCGCGCCGATGCTAATCACGGAACAGTAACCAAGAGAAGTGAGCGTGAGACTCACACCAACTCATTCTTCGCTGAGAACAGATTCACATTCGGAAAACTCATGGTGACTCCTGGTTTACGTGTGGAGAATATCAATCAAAGTGTTGAAGAGAAGAAAGGTAATAAGCGTGAAGGAGAAAATACTGAAAATGTTCCTCTTTACGGTATCGGTCTTTCTTATCACCTAACTGATGACTCACAACTTTATGCCAACTCTTCAGAGGCCTACAAACCTCTTACCTGGAGTGATGCTATTCCCACAGCAAGTGGTGAAACTCTTGACGGTGATATCGAAGATTCTAAGATCCTTACTCATGAACTAGGCTATCGTGGACAGACAAAGCTTCTTAACTGGGATGTCTCGGCTTATCTAATTCGTTATGAGAATAGAATCGGTAAAGTTAATAACGTTGTTACCAACGTTGGCGCTGCTACTCATAAAGGTTTTGATATAGCAACAGAGTTTAAACTTTCTCAAATGGTAGAATCCCTTAAGCCAATGGGCGACTTTAACCTCTATGCTAACCTTGCCGTATTGGATGCTAAATTCACAAGCGGTTCTCAGAAAGACAAAACACCACAGTATGCTCCTAAGACCATTACTCGTGCTGGACTTATCTATTCTAAGGAAAACAAACTTAAAGTGGCCTTCATGGGTGTCTTCGTGGGCAGTCACTTTGGTGATGACGGTAACTCGGATAACTTTGAAGTTCCTTCATACACAGTGTTTGATCTGACAGCTGATTACAACTTCAATCAAAACTGGATGGCATCTGCCGGTATCAACAATCTTTTTGATCGTGAGTATTATTCACGCGTGAGATCAGATGGTGTGATCTGGGCGATGGATAGAAATCTCTATGCTGGCATGACTTACAAATTCTAATGAACTAAAGGGAGGGCCTTTGGGCCCTCCCTTACTTTACTGCACAAAATCGTCATCATTATCAATATCAAAATCTTCTACTTCATCTGCATCGTGGTACTCTTCGTTATCAGTATTAGCTTCATCAAATGAATAACTGTCATCCTGAAGGGAAGCGTCTTCGTTCTCACGAACTTCCCCTTCCGCATTCCCCATTAGATTTTTACTGTAAGTTGAACCTGCATTTTCATCATCGTCAGAGGTTACTCCTTTTGAGAGTTTATCCTGATTTTGATTAATACCGGATCCTTGAGTGTTTTGAATAGCTTTGTCGAAATTGCCATCGGCCTGATCGTAAAATGTTGAATGTTCCTGATTGTTTTCATTTGGATTCGGATTTTGATTTTCCATTTTTCCCCCCTGAAAGGATTTATCCATGACAGGAGAAAAGCAGGATTGATGCCAATGTTAAAAGAATGCTTTTATCTATGCTTAGCAAGATCACTGCCACTTGATGAGGAGGATCACCTCATCAAGTGTGGCATTTATTCGTATTGACGACCTAAATCTCTGATCAGGTATCCGATAGCATAAGGGACGGAAGAATCACGTGGAACCGAATAGGAGCTAGCATGAGTAAAACCTAGCTTATGAGTCCATTCATGAAAAACATTTCCTGCGACTTCGGCCGGAGTATAAGAATCAAAGAATTTCGTATTCATATAAATTCGCAATTCTCCTGGCGTCGTATAACCAACAGTACTGGTCCAAGAATAATAAAGCTGCAGTTCCAGATCCATCTCATGATCAATTTCCGGCCTCAGATCTTCTTTTCCATCCAGAAGAATCTGATAGATTTCTGCATTAGTCAGACCTTTATTATCTACGAACTGTTTTTTTCCCTCATAGGTAAAATTCAGGACCCGATTTCTAAACTCTCTTGAGCTCACTACTTTTTTAATGACCTCAATGGCCTTATAAACCTTGTCCTCATCTAACCTTTCAAACTCAAAAAGATCGAGTTTAGCATCAAAGATCAAAGCTTCATGGGGAACCTCTTCGCCTTCTTCCGGGTCAGGTTCGGGCCCTGGATCTGGTGTGGGTTCAGGTTCTGGGGAAGGACATGCAGTATTAGGAGTTTGCTCTTGCTTGTTAAGGGAGGAAGCCTGACTTTCGCACTCTGGGTTTTCGTTACAGCTGACAAAAAAAAGAAAAAGACCGGTGAGAAGTAACAGCTTCGCCATGACACCATCCTTGGTTTAGGCACTGCTTTTCATCCATCCTGGATTCAGAGGCCATACTTTAGTATGCCCCTATCATAGAACCAATCTCAAGAGGGCAAAAAGATGCCTGTCTCTCCTAAAGGGCCCGACGAGGCTTTATGAGGATGTTTCCAAAAAAGATACCAACCACTAAGGCCAAGGCCAGTGTGACCATGGTAAAGGCCGTATCGAGCCCACCAACGACATTTTTTTCCATCATGAAACTAAATGAACGGTAACCTACGGAACCTGGAACTAGCAGGATGATGCCAGGAAAATGAAAAATACTGGATGGCTTATTTGTTATTCGAGCAAAAATATTACTCATGGACCCTACACAGGCCCCTCCAAAAAACATTCCAAGCTCAGGCCCAAGATAATGGGCACCTAATTTAGAACAAAAGAAACCAAAGATACCTGCACTGGTAATCCACTTCCAATCCTCCCGATTCGCTTTGAAATTGATTAAAGACATGGAGGCCGTCAGAGGCAAGGTTAAAAATGTGACCCAGGTTGGAATGGGAGCAAACTCAATATTAAGAGATGGATAATGAAACCAACTAGCAAGTTTACTTCCAATAAATACACCAAATGTAAGTTTTAAGAGGATCATCACTCCTCCTACTAATCGGGCGGTTCCAGAAACTAAGTGCTGGGAAGCAATTTCAGCAATAGCATTGGTAATAAATAGTCCAGGCATAAAAATAATTAAGCTGGAGAGGATAACCACACCAACATTAAGCCCTGGAAGAAGCTTCGCCAAAAGATAAGTCGCAAAGCTTGCCACCACGGCCACCAAAGCTTCAAAGAGTTGTGCCACGGTTCCCAATGGTTTAAACAAAGCAATGAATCCCATAATCACACCCACCAGGATGGAAGCAAGTAAATCCCCCCACGTTCCACCAAATAGAATCATGAAACCTGATGTCGAAAATAAGAAATAGAGCACCCTGATACGTTTACTGTACGGTTCATCTGCATTCAAAATATCGTCTAATTTTTGATAACCTTCTTCATACGAGATCTCATTTAAGATAACTTCCCTTGAAACCTTATCAATACTTGAAAGCCTACCGAGATTCACACTGACTGGTTCAACTCTTTCAATCTTAGTAATGTCTTCCTCATCATTACTAAAACTTGAAAGAATGGCAGTGGGCTGAGAAATAAAACTTCCCTTAATTCCCATCCGCTGACACATATCCGACATGGTCCCCTCTAGAGTATGGGCCGGGGCACCGGAGGCATGAAGAGCACTCCCGAACCGAAGAATAAATTTAACACGTCGTTTAAAATCAATTTTTTCCATTACCACGTCTTTTCTAGGTCTTCAGTTATACTCATGATGGTCATTTGAGAGAGATCTTTATA
>DFXY01000002.1:0-36083 GCA_002381945.1 Bacteriovoracaceae bacterium UBA4096 | reverse complement strand
GCTTCTATCTTAACCACGATCTCTTCTGGTAAGATTTCTCCGGAGTGCTTATCAGTATGAGCAGCAGTCCATGATAGCTCACTCATGACAATTATAAAGGCGTCCAATTTCAGATCCCGGGCCACATCATTTAGAAAGTGCTTGTTATGCTCAGACCATTTTGGGCCTGCCATTAATTCAGTGGCAGGGACCAAAACGAAGGACATATCCCTCATGCCCCTCGGATTCACTAAAGTTGTGGTTGTGGTTTTTTTCCCTGACTCGAGGAAAAAAATATCATCTGGCGCAAGAGAGGTTCTGGCACTTTTAACATAATCGTCTTCCAACTTTCCATACTTATGAAATGAAGGGGATTTTTTTATTTTATATGTGGGAAGATAATCAAGTTCAGGGGCCAGTATTTCTATACTTTGCTCCCAAATATTCAAAAGCTTTTCAGTTAGTAATTGTTTCCCTTGCTCTGAGACATAAACAAGGTCTGCCCCGGCCAGTCCACCCCGTGTCGGTTGAATAACTGACTCAAAGATGACAATTCCCACACGTTTTAAAGGTTTTTGACCTGGCCCAAAAAGGTCATCAAGTTTGCCAACTTTAGGATCTCGTTTGGAGGTCGTCACAATCTTTGAAGACATCTCTTTTAAATCTTCCGAGGTGTACTCACTTTGAGCATCGTAAACGTATGTCCTGTTACCTCCACTTTTGATGGTACCCATAGAACAAGAAGAAAGGATTAGAAGGAGTGAGAAGATGCGTAACATAATCGAGAACCTTTATTAATGGTCAAAATCTTTTCCCATTCTACCTTTTCCCCTGTTGAAATTTCCAGACGAAAGGTTGGATGAACGATAATTTTACGGATGAATCCTGACATTTTAAAATCTATGCCTGTAAATTCCAGCTCGCCTTCACCCCGCAGTTCAACAGCAAGCTTATGCAGCGGCAAGAGTTCGGACAAATCAGACCATTTATTGACATTTCTCCAAAAGACTGTGCGCGGTGGCACCAAAAGCTCAAATTGGTCGTCCTTGGTCCAGGTAAGCCCTCTGCTCTCTCCGATCCATACTTCATCATGATCTTGAATAAAGAGGTATTTATTTTGAAAACTCAGGTCAAAAATATTCAAAACGGAGTCTCTTAAAAGTTGATTCCTTTCATAGATGCGGGCCAGTGAATGGTGACGAATTGAATGAAGGGGTAGTTCAGACTTCAAAGACAGCCAGTTTTCTAAATCCAGTCTTGGGAAAAGATCTCCATGAGATTCAATCACAACCAGCCGGAAAGATTTTTGAGAGCGATATAACTCAGACAATATCCGGTCCAAAACCGCTCCAGTTGGGAAATAGAGAAAATAAGTATCACCTTCCGGAATGGTAGAAGTCAAAAGATCAGCTACCATTAATTCCACATTCCAAAGATTGTATTTATCACGAAAACAAAGCCCATAATTGAGACGGGCCTCTGCAAATTCCAGTCCGATAGATTTACGCCCAGGATAAAGGCTTCCATAAAGGAGGCAACCTTCTCCCGCCCCACATCCCAAATCTACAAAAGTTCCCTGAACCAGAGGATGCCTGAAGATAGTCAGGAAATCTTCACGAGAAGTATAAAGAGCTTCTTGAAGAAGTCCTTGATAACTTCCTTCACGAATTGTGACCTCATTTTCAATCGTTCCGTGAGGAAGATTAAAATGTTCCCAGTACTGAGGTAAGGAAGACTTCATAGTTTTCATCCCGTTCAAGTCCCTCTAGAACGTAGCTACCTCGTAATCCGATATTAAATGGCAGAAAGATTCTCAGGAAATTTAATTCAAAAATAGTTTCCCATCCGTAAGAAGCAGCACGATAAGGGAAACTCATCAGACGCCCGTTAAGTTCGTCATAAAAGAGGTTAAGAGAAATTCTCTTGAGGTAAACATATCTTGAGAAGTTATAATCCGGGTAAAAAAGCGGCATCAGGTAGTTAGCGGAATATTTNNTCATAAGCAAATTGATGAAAGAAAGAATGATGATACCAAAAACCAGGCAGATAGATTCTGGAGTCGGCAGATGTCAAACTTCCCTTTTGCCCGGTACCAGTGATGTCTTTACCTTCTTCTGCTTTAAGATAAGCACTAAAACCCCATGCAGGATTAATATCCCTTCGGGCCATTCGTGAATAGACCGCATAACTCAGTTCTGCTCCAGGAGAATGGAGTGTACCATCGTTAACTTCTGATAGATCGTTTGAAATCTTATTTGTAACCTTTATCAATTTTGAGAAGGCCCGGGTACTGAAAGTATGAACAAATCTTCCCTGAATCGATTTCCACGGGATTTGAATGCCTGCCTCCATTGTGCCTTCTTCCCATGTATGATCAACTTCCTTACCCGCCTGTATGACATCCTGACGGCGGGAACCATAACCTGCTCTTAAATCAAAAACAGGATAAAGATGAGACCATGTGGTGGAAACAAATCCTTCGGCAGTCCTTTCATTTAAATTATAAACCGCCCCTGCTGACATAGAGAAATTATTCAGGATGTCCCGGCTGTATCCAATTAATGTCACAGTGTTCGATAAGGGAGGAGCTAGAATGATCCAGCTATGAAGATTCACTGCATTTTTAACCTGAGAATATCTGGTACTTTTGAATTCTTTCTTATTAAGAAGCTCGCTTTCAAAGGCTTGATAATCCTCACTGACTGAAAATTTTTCGTAAATCGGGTAAAAGCTATTTTCTGATTTTTGTTCAACTTCAAAACTCAGGGACTTTTGAACAACGTTCATTCCCTTAACCGTATAGTCGTTATAATAAAGTTTTGATTTGTTTAGTGTGGGAGCATAGGCCCCAAAAAGAGCACTGGTAATTTGGCGAGGACCATCTTGTGTATAGAGCCAGATATTATCAATACCAGATTCGGGACTTTCAAAAAGGATATGCCCTTCATCAACATTCACAAATCCTAAATTGGTGGCACTCTTTGGCATCAAGGTGATGTAATCCTGATTCCGTAAATTAAACTTAACCAATGATTTAAGATCCTGTTGATCTTTTAGAACCAGTATAATTTCATCATCGCTCAGCCAATCCATGGAAGTAATGATTTCTTCCTTGGAGAAAGGGAGCCTTTGAATCTCTTTTCCTTTTAAGTTTATGACTACCAGAAACTGCCCTAGATCAGGATCCCATTCCACATACAATATTTTATCAGATGAGTGACCTAAAACTGCCAGACGGCCTTTTAATTTCTTTTTATCTAAAATAAAACTTTCCGTTTTAAGATCATACACTTTTAAGCGACTATAATCACGATTTCCCCAACGAGGATCAATATCCCATTCAAAGAATGCAAGTTTATTCTTTCGGAGCTTGAAGGGATGTTCATTCTGGAGAACTCCAGGGTAAAACAGTGTCTTCTCTTCCTTGCCATCAATCAGGACAAACCGTTCAATAAAAGAGAGCCCTTTTTTTAAGGCAATTATTTTACCCTCATCAGTAACCTGAGGATAGAAATAATTCGTCCACCCAAAACGTTTCCCTTTATTTTGAACAATGTAAGGAGTAGGTGTAAGCTTGTCTGCTCGCTCCTTCCATTCCCTTAACAGTTCTCTCATAACGTTTTTATAGAATTCTTCAAAACTCAGTTGAGTCAGAGTATCGACCGAATTATAAAAGGTTAATGGATTCCAACTTGTCTCAGCGCTTTGATTAGCAAGCTTTGAAAGAAATAAATCACCATAGTTATTTCTAAGCCAGGAAGTGTAGAAGTACCCATAGACATAATGATTTGGCACGTAGTCCTCATATGAACCTAAATGGGCCTTATCATAATTCCATTTTTTATCAGAAAGTAAGATAGTCCTAAGATCACGTTCAAATAAAGGAAGTCGACCACGACCACCTTTAGTCAAGGCCGTCTCAATTCCAACCGCATCTCCCTCAAGAAACCAAGGCGGCAGGGTTAGGCCAAGTCCCAAGGCCTGACCAATTTCACCTAGGACGATTTCCAGGGCCTTATTAAACCCTCTCCGGGTTTTTTGAAATTGAACGACATGACGGAATTCGTGAATAGAAAGTGTCTTTAACCATTCCGTATTGGTGAGTTCAGGATCAATTGAAGGAGTGACAAACCATTCAGATCTTCGTGGGGCCAGAGTAACAAATCCATTGGATACAATGGATTGATTGTGAAGAACCAAAGGAATTCGAGGAGGTTTAACTTCTAAAGATCGGGTAACAAAAGGATAGGCCTTTTCAAGAAGATGCGCGACCCTTTGGGCCTCGGATTCAATATTTTCTGGAAAAATAATATCAAAATGATCTGTGACGATGTGTTTCCACTCAATATCAGATGGATTTTGTTGAAAGTCGGCAGGCATTTCAGGAGCATCAATGACTGAGGCCTTGATTCCCAAAGTGAGAAAGAGAAGGAAACAAATCAAAAAGCACTTCATTTTATATCTCTTTTTTTCCTGAAACCAATTCATCCCATAAGGTCTTGGCAACAACACCCAATTGATGTTTTTTATGTCTGATTAGTTTAATATCTAATTCCCTAGGATGAATATCTTCAAAATCGAGAATCATCAGTTTCTTTTCATCTATCTCTCTTTCTATTGAATGTGCCGGCAGATGGCCCCATCCCAAACCGGCCATAATAATTTCACGTTTAAAATTACTGTCTCTTATTCTCCATTTTTTCCCCTGATCCAGAAGGCCAAAACTCATTCCTTTGGAGCCTTTCTTGTCCCCCACTACGATTTGGTCAATACTGGCAAGATCAGTTTGTGAACGCACTTTTTTCTCTTTATATAATTCCCGGCTCATAACAGGGATCATACGAACCTGAGTAAAAGGGACAATTTCAAGAGAGCTATGGTCAGACACAAAATGGGTAATTCCGATCTGGGCTTCGCGCTCCAGGATTCGGGCCTCAGCTTCACTTAAAATATCGAACCCCAGATTAAGTTTGGTATGAGGAAATCTTTCTCCGAAGCTCTTAAAGACGTGAAGAAGTTTTGGCAAAGGAGAGATCCCATCAATAGCAATGATAATTTCAGGCTCCTCATGCTTTCTAAAACTTTGGGATAAACCTTCGAGTTCATTCATTCCCTGAAGCACCTTGAAAGAATGCTCATAAAAGGATTTCCCATGATCAGTCAGCTCCGGCCTATAACCGCTGCGATCAAAAAGATAAACTTCCATTTCCTCTTCCAGTTTCTTAATAGCTAAACTTATGGCCGGTTGAGTTTTATGCAACTCTGCAGCAGCAGCTTTAAAGCTTCCGGACTGAACAATCTTATGAAAAACAAGGACTTGCTCGAAAGTCATATGTATAACTTTTTTTAATATAGTTTATCAAAATTACTGTCTTTTTTTTTATCAAAATCTCCCTCATCATGGAAGCTCTAATCCAATCAATCTTAACAAATATAGGAGTTAAAGATGAAAATTTTGATAGCTGCAGTTCTGACAGTAACCAGCTTGGGTGCCTTAGCGCAAACGTATAATGTAAACCCTGGCGAGACAAAGATCGTTTACGTCGGAAAAAAAGTAACTGGTGAGCACACTGGTAACTTAACGGCAAAAAGCGGAAAACTCACTCTAAAAGGCGAAGAAATTAGCGGTGGTGAAATTGTGGTCGACATGAACACTCTTACCAGTACGGATATTACCGATGCCGAATACAATACTAAATACGTGGGCCATATGAAGTCGGAAGACTTCTTCAATACAGCGAAGTTCCCTGAAGCAAAATTAGTGATCAAAAACTCTAAAAAAACAAACAAAGGTCTGGAAGTTAAAGGCGACTTGACCATCATAGGTCAAACAAAACCAGTTACCTTTCTAGTCACAGATTTCAAGAAGACTGAATCAGCAGTTTCCGGTAAATCTAATCTGACTTTAAACCGTACACTTTGGGGCCTTAAGTATGGTTCGACTTCATTCTTTAAAGGTTTAGGTGACAAGGCGATCAATGACGAATTTACTCTA
The DNA here is from genome assembly GCA_002381945.1 of Bacteriovoracaceae bacterium UBA4096. Classification (GTDB taxonomy): domain Bacteria; phylum Bdellovibrionota; class Bacteriovoracia; order Bacteriovoracales; family Bacteriovoracaceae; genus Peredibacter. Next base: position 30,109 of record DFXY01000002.1, on the reverse strand, counting down.
GCAATAGACCTTTCCGCCAAGAAATAATCTTCCCAATCAAGGGCCCCTTTATGGGGCCCTTTTTCTTTAGCGGAACTCATTTTTTCCTTATACAATCTTTTCATGATCCGTTTACTTTTCCTCTTCATCATTAACTCTGCTTTGAGCTATGGGGCCACTATAGCCATTATTGATACGGGTTTTGACCTGGATCATGATTACTTGAAACCAAATATCCTGAAAAAGGAAACAGACGAAGAGGCCATTGATTTTCATGGCTGGGATTTTTTTGATAACAGCCACTTAAAAAAACCTGTTATTGAAGATAAATCATCTATACAAGAAATTTTACTCTATCGTAACTTGCGCGCTAAAGGTCATGGGCAGGGCCTGTCTCTGGAAGAATTTGAATGGTTCAAGAAAAAAAATGCTGACAAAAATTTCATGGAAAAAGTGAAGCTGTTTAAGAAGCATTCCCATGGTACTTTTGTAGCGGGTATTGCCCTTAGAGAAGGCGATAATATTAATATCTTCCCTATTCGCGGGCTTAACTTGCCCAATCCGGTTGTGGCAGTAGAAGACAACACTACCCCCGGGCATGTACCGGTAAGAGGTAAAACAGCGGAAGAAAAATTCCAGGAAGAGATTCGTCAATCGATGAACCGGGTTTCTCAAAAGTTTTCAAAAATCTGTAAATTCATCTCACATAAGAAAATTGAAATTGTAAATGCTTCCTATGGAATCACTTATAAAAACATCATGACTAAGTTTCGTGAGCGCTATAAAGAAATGACTGGATTAGAGATTGAAGAAACGAAGTTAAAACTCATAGTGGATAACTACTTTGAAACACTTTACAAGCGTGGCGAAAAAACCATGTTGAAGTATCCTCATATTCTTTTCGTCTTTTCGGCAGGGAACTCTGGTCTCGATAACGATACTTACCATCATTATCCTTCTCGTATTAAAGTCCCAAATGCTCTGGCGGTAGCCGCAATGAATGGTGATTATCTTGCCACCTTTTCTAACTTTGGAAAAGAGCATGTTGATATAGGCGCACCAGGCGTTGCTATATTATCAATTGTTCCAAAAATTTACTCTGAAGACGGCAGTGACCTTTACTCTCCATCCAGTGGAACTTCTATGGCAGCTCCATATGTTGCTAACCTCGCCGCCCAAATAAAAAATGCCAATTCATCCTTGATGCCTGCTGATATAAAAAAAATTATTCTGGAAACGGGAGAAATTAAGGATTATCTCAAACTGCGCCTTGCTTCGGGTGCTATCGTAAGTAACCATAGCGCTATAAGGGCAGCACTTCTATCTAAAGACATGCTAATTGATCAAGCAATTACCCTTGGTAGATCAGATCTGATTCCAATGGAGGATAAAATCAGTATTGGAATCCCCCCGGCAAGATCTCCAGAGGATATTCAAAAGAAAGTCATGGATTCTATGCCAAGTCCCATCTCCCCCCAGGAAATTGATGATGAAGCTGCACCAGAAACTTTTACCAAATTAAAGTCTTCTTCACTGAAAGATCAAGTGAAAGGGCCACAGGACAATTTACAGCTGCCTGTTTTAATTGCTCCAGATGTTCCTGAGAAATCCGCTGATCCAACCCATTCCAATCAAAACGAAGTACAATCTCAGACACTTTCCGAGGAGCTGCCTGCATCTTCTTCTCAACCTCAATCGAAACTTCCGGAAACTCAATCCCCAGAGTCCGTGCCTTCATCGCCGCAATCGTGAGCATACAACTGGCAAGTGAAGTACACATCAAATCAGTCGGGGAAAAAGCTTCACCTTTGCCCTGATTATCTTTAGGTGCATCAGTATGGATAATGTTTTTCGAATCAAGATGAATCGCCTCTGCTCTTAGATTACCCTGATAAGTGACTGTCATTTGGTGCATATAAATCCTCAATAGAGTTAATGCACAAATATTATGTTCATCGATTCAATAAGGCAAAAAAATGGCCCCGATCCTGGGGCCACTATCATGGGAGGAGAATTTAGCTCTTCAAATCTGGGGTGTTTTCCTTATCCCAGCTTGAAATCGTAATTTTTTTAGATTGTGTCTTTTCCTGTTTCGGAATCAAAATATCCAGAACTCCGTTTTCAAATCTCGCCTCAATTGCTTCAGCATTTACGTGTTGAGGCAGGGTAAATACTCTTGAAAACTTGCCGTAACGCTTTTCCGATCGAAGGACATTATTCTTTTCAGCTTTCTCTTCGCTCTTTCTTTCTCCTGAAATGTGAAGACGGTCATCTTTTACTTCAATTTCCATTTCTTCTTTTCGGAGACCGGGAACATCCAAACTGATGGAATAGAATTTTTCAGACTCATTTATCTCACATGCCGGAGTAAAATTATGACTTTTAGTAAATCCCTCAAAAATTTTTTCCATTTCTTTTTCCCATTGATTTACCGGATGGCGAAGGGCAGCCGGCTTCAACTCAAAGTGATACATAGTTCCTCCTTGGATAGATTAACTTGTTTTCCTTTCATACTTATAAACTGGGTCCGGACTAAAATTCGTCAAGCCCTGGGGATAAAAAAAATGATGAAACTCCTGATTTGGAGCATTTAGGTGTTACGTATGTATGCAACACCCCAACTCAAAAACTTGGATAGACATAATTTTTAATCCTGATAAATTCCGCGGCATATAACTCAACAACATTTTCTGTAGGAGGAAAATCATGAAATCATTAATCGTATTAACTGCTCTTGTTTTCTCAGTTTCTGCCAGTGCTCTTGAGAGCCATTATGGAAAAGTTTCTTATAAAGAAGGCGGATATGTTTGTTCTTTCACAAACTACGGCCAAGCTTTGGATTTCAAATGGGTTGTATTTAACATGGAACGAAGAGCTGGAAAGAATCCTGAATTCAAGGCCCAGATTAAAGTTGATCAAGTTGTAGGCGCAGGCGAAAGCATCACTTTCTCTTCTGGTCTTACTCGTCGATTTGTTGCTCGTTCTTGTAAGTTTTTAGCTCGTTAATTTTCATTATATGCCAGTCCTTCTCCCCCCCTAATGGGAAGGACTGGCCTATTCAGTTAAAAAATCCCATTATTCTGCTCTTCACCAAGAATTCCATGGTTTTTCTCTTCAAAAAGAGTCATCACAGGAATAAAATGGAGCCTCATTACAGGAGACTCCTATGACTAAAAAAGTCCCGGCCAAAAGGCCTGCTAGTAAAATCTTGTCCAAAAAAACCATCAAAAAACCTNNATTCGGGTAACTTCAACTGAAATTCCTGATGATGTTGCAAAAACTTTAATGAAGGCCAGAAGTCAGGAAGAGCAAAATACAACAGCTTCTTATGCCATGAACATCATCAAAGATAATATTGATCTGGCAAAATTCAAATCTCAGCCTCTTTGCCAGGATACAGGAACAGTTATTTTTTTCGTGTATCATCCTCCAGGATTCTTTCAGAATGCTTTCAAGGAGCTCATTAAAAAAGCTGTCGTAAAGGCCACCCAAAAAGGTTATTTGAGACAAAACTCAGTGAATTCTTTGACTGGTGAAAACGCCGGAACTAATTTAGGTGAAGGCCATCCATCTATTCACTTCTATGAACATAATAAAAAAGAAGTGGAAATTAAATTAGTCCTCAAAGGTGGAGGTTGCGAGAACGTCTCTACTCAGTACTCATTACCTGATACGACATTAGGAGCAGGACGAGACCTTGAGGGAGTTCGGAAGGTTGTAATCGATGCAGTTTATAAAGCACAGGGTAAAGGCTGTGGCCCTGGGGCCTTAGGTGTTTGTATCGGTGGAGACCGGGCCGACTCAGCTTACAATGCAAAAAAACAGCTTTTAAGAAAGCTTGATGATAAGAACACACTTCCCGATCTGGCCAAGCTAGAAAAAGAAATTGTTGAAACCTGTAACAAGCTTGGAATTGGCCCCATGGGGTTTGGTGGGAAGACCACACTTATCTCATGCAAGATGACTCATGCTAATCGTGTGCCTGCATCTTTCTTCGTCTCTATCTCATACATGTGCTGGGCATTCCGTCGTCAAGGCGTTGTGCTGGATAAGAAAAACACTATTAAAACTTGGCTCTATTAGGAGGAATGATGAAACGTTTAACTTACCCCTTTTCTCCTGAAGCTGTACGCGAATTAAAAGTGGGAGATATGGTTCTCATCACCGGTAAGCTTTTTACCGGCAGAGATGCAGTTCACAAATACCTCCACGACGGTAATAAATCTCCGGTCAATTTGAAAAATCAAATTATTTATCACTGTGGTCCAGTGACCATGAAAGATAAGAAAACTGGAAAATGGACTGTTACAGCAGCGGGTCCAACCACATCAATTCGCGAAGAGCCTTATCAGTGGGAAGTTATCCGCGATCATGGAATCGTAGGAGTCATTGGCAAAGGTGGTATGGGACAAAAAACACTGGATGCCTGTAAAGAGTATGGTTGTGTTTATTTACATGCCATTGGCGGAGCCGCTCAGGTGCTTGCAGAAAAAATTAAATCAGTAGATGGTCTTTACCTGGAGGAGTTTGGTTTACCTGAAGCGATCTGGGAATTAACCGTTGAAGATTTTCCAGTGGTAGTGACCATGGACGCTCATGGAAATTCTCTTCATAAAGAAGTTGAAAATTCATCGAAAGAAATTTTAAAAACAGTTCTTTAATAGAAAAGGGCCATTAAAAAATGGCCCTTTGTTTATTATCATTCACTTTTTTCTGATTTAACTCTTTTACCGCTATTCAATTGACGACGTGGTTTTTTAACGTTTTTTTCAGTTTCAGTATCCTCAGAGCTCACTGACGATTGCTTAATATTTTCTTTGACTCTGGTTTGAGAAAAAGCAGAAAAACTCATTACTAAACTAATAATTAAAACGGCACGCATAAATTCTCCTAAGTTTTAATCATTATACAGATCACCCTATTTTTCACCAAGCCAAGACTTAACCTATTGGATTTACTTTAGTTAACGAACAACCAATCCCGTCTCCCTGGCAGATAATATGGTCACTTACCAGCGAAAAATGGAGCTGGCCCAAGTGAAGCCTGAACCAAAGGCCGCACTAGCAACCAAGGATCCTTTCTTGAGCTTGCCGGCCTTAACTGCCTCGGCCATTCCAATTGGTATGGTAGCAGCAGTCGTATTGCCATACTTCTGGATTGTATTAAAAACTTTATCTTCCGGGATCTTTAATTCCTGGGCCACCATTTGGTTAATCCGCATATTGGCCTGATGGAATAAAAATAAATCGATATCTTCAAGCTTCAATTTATTTGTTTCAAGTGCCAATAGCGTGCACTCACACATTCTTCTGATAGCATTGGTAAAGACGCGTTTTCCATTCATATAAGCATAGTGTTTACCGGCATCAATCATTTCGTGATTCATGCGTTCAGCACCTAAGGCCATACCAGGAGCTTCTAGCCATAAGTCTTTTGCACCTTGGCCTTCCGCAAATAAGTGGGTTGAATAAATGAAGGAATCCTTCGCAGGATCCTTAACTTCTTTCCTTCTCATAACAATGGCCCCGGCCCCATCACCAAATAGAACAGCAGTATCTCTACCTCGAGTAGTTTTATCCAAACCCTTGGAATGAACTTCTGCACCAACGATTAAGATCGTTTTATATTGACCGGATTTGATAAAAGCATCNNAGACCAAGCTTGGGCTGAAGAAAACAGCCGGACCCAGGAAAATCATGATCAGGTGAAATAGTTGCAAATAAAAGACAATCAATCTCCTGTTTATCAATTCCTGCATTTTTAATGGCCTCTTCACAGGCATTTAGTGCAAGGTCCGTTGTGACCACATCAGGAGTAACCCAACGGCGCTCTTCAATTCCAGATCTTTGTACAATCCAGTCATGAGAAGTTTCCATCATCTTTGAGAGATCATGATTTGTGATGATTCCTGGAGGCACGTACATGCCTGAGCCAATAATTTCAGAATGAAACATAACAAATCCTTTGTTATTTAAAGTTAGTCAGCGAAGGCTTCATTCCATTCAAGATTATGATAAACAGTCTGAACATCATCGTCTGCTTCAAGCACGTCAATGAGTTTTTGAATTTTATCATAGCTTTCTTTAGAAATTTCTTTCGTATTAAGAGGGAGTCTTTCCAGACCAGAGTCTTCAAGCTTAACTTTAAGCTCTTCGAGCTTTTTATAGATGTCATGATAGGCCTCTACCGGACCCTTGACTGTCACAAAGCCTTCCTCACTCTCAACATCATCAATATTGTAATCAATGAGTTCCATCATAAGATCATCAGTTGACATGCCTTTAAGGCTTTCTTCCTTGATGGTAAAAGTTGCTTTTCGTTCAAAAACAAACTGCAAGCATCCTGGAGTTCCCATACTTCCACCATACTTATTGAAGTATGATCGGATGTTACTAACAGTACGTGTAGGATTGTCAGTGGCCGTTTCTATAAAAATCGCAACACCATCAACTCCATAACCTTCATAGTTAACTTCCTCAATGGCAGCTCCGTCCTGACCCAAACCTTTTTTAATGGCCTTATCAACGTTATCTTTTGGAACATTGAACTCACGGGCCTTAAGAAGAGCAATTTTAAGGGCAAAATTGGCCTCAACCTCTGCATGGCCCGCATTTTTAACGGCCATCAGAATTTCGCGAAGTACTTTGGTATAACTTTGAGAACGCTGCTTGTCTTGAGCAGCTTTTTTCATTTTAATATTGTTCCATTTACGACCCACGTAACACTCCTACTAGCTTGAAATTGATAATTAACTATAACTTAAAAAGATTGATCAGGCCGCAAAAAGGCGCAATTAACGCAGAGAGATCCAGAGACAAATTTATGCAAGCTTGATAATCGAATGATCATTTTCTTCAAGCGGCCATTGATGATGATAAAGGCTGATACAGATTAGACTTCAAACAAGTTGCCGACCAAACTAATCAGGATAATCTTAAGTTTTTTCCTCTTGGTAGTAGTTAAAAAATAACGCTAAAATGAATAAAAAAATGTGACTTTTCTCAAGGAGGAGAAATGATCTTTAAATTTACTGTTTTGGCCATGGCGTGCAGTCTTTATTACTTTACTCAGTATATTGTTCATTAAAAAACATTCTCATCGGATAACCAACATGAAGATTTCTTTTCCATTGATTGGAATAGTTGTGATTTCTTCGTGGAGTCCTTCCTGATTGATGGCATCAATGAATTTCTGCAGATAATTGCGACCGGGATCAGATAAAAGAATTGTTCCTCCAGGTTTTAGAAATTTCAATAGTCCAAGTGCGACTTCTCGAGCATGTTTGGACTCATACAGGATATCTGATCCCATAACCACATCAAACTGACCGATATCTCCTGAACCTTCTCTCCAATTAAGACGCTTATAAGAACAAGAAAGCGCTGAATGACGACAGTTACGCTGAAAATAGAATTCAACATCAGGATGAAAATCAGTAGCAAGAACTTCTGCCCCTTGGTAAGTGGCCACCATTGAAGGATAACCAAGGCCACACCCCAGCTCCAGGACTTTCTTATTTTTAATTAATTCAGGATAGGCATGAAGAAATTGTGCCAGGGCTTCGGCCGCCGGCCATAAAATTCCAAAATATGGGCACAGATCTTCTGCAAATGGATCAAGCTGCTCTTCAGGAGTCATGGCTTCACAGATAAGTTCAATCGCCTCATCCAGGTCACGAATAACCTCCATCACAAAGAGTTTATTTCCAAGAGTGCGTTGTTTGATTTGGGTGGGATACTTAATTTGATAGGTCTTCATTCTCTCATTATAAACATAGTGGACTGCGAGTATCCACCATGTTTTGAGAATTGAAGATTATTTAGTTACTAACCATACTCTGACATGACGGTTATCAACTTCCGTTTTGAACTTACAATCTTTATTGTATACGCGGTTGTGACGGAAAATTGAAATTCCACGAGGCACGACTTTGGCACACACTGTTTCAACACCATCATGAGTAAAGGTAATGAGTCTAGTGCTGGCATCATAAGAGAGCCCTGGAATACGATTACGATAGAAGTCCGTCACTGAATGTTGATCCCCATAAACCATTGACTCCTCAACCTGAGATTGAACATAAACGACATCACTACCGGCCTTTACATAAAAGTATGATGATGATTTAGCAAATCTGAAGTCATGTTCAACATCAAGAACTTTCATACTTGCGGCAGAAGCAGTTCCAATCATGAGTGAAAGAGCAACAAATAACATTTTCATATAAACTCCTTTAAAGTTTGTGGAACAGGATACTTAACCGATCAAAACTAAAATAAAAATAGAATCACTCCTCTTGACGAAGTCTTAACATACAGTTTCTCTTAAGTTTGATTCTCTTGATGTAGCAATAAATGCACTCATGAAACTTTACAGCAAAAGAATTTAGATAAAAAAAAGGCGCATATGTTATTCACATATGCGCCCTCAAAAAGCAGATTATGCTCTATCTATTTTGTAATAAGAAAAACCTGAGTCACATCTCGCATCGTTGTGTGATAACCATCATCATGAGGTTTTCTTGTTTCTTTCACTCTTAACTGGCAGCCAGTTGGTATAATCTTATTATAACGAAATATAGAACGGCCTCTCGTGACCACTTTGGCACATTCATGAAGGGCACCATCATGATCATAAACGATGGCCGAGGTTGAAGCATCAAAACTTAGACCTTCAACTTTTCCTCTAGTCTCTCTTTCATAACGATCACGTCTAGAACCATGATTTTCAGTCGTCACCAAAGTTACCCAGGCCCTGCCCATTTCTTTGTTAACTTCGAATTTTGCTTTGGATTCACTTCTCATAAAGAATCCTGGAACTTCCATTATGAGAGTTTCAGAAGCATAAACGCCTGAACACATCAATAACCCCAAAGACAGTGCTAACTTTTTCATAAAAAACTCCAATGTTATAAGTTGTACGGTCAGATTTTTTTTAACAAAGAGTTGGATTGAAGTGGACTTAAAATTAGCTCAAGCGCCTTGCGACCTATCTTTTACTAAAAAGTCAATATGGCCCCAAGAGAACGAATTAGATTTCACTCGCAACTCTGCACTCCTCCAAATTTCACAACGAAAAACCCCAAGGTATTTTCAAACTTTGCAGTAAGAAAAAAACATATTAGCGAAGGCGCTATCCTGACAAAATCTTCACACAAAGAAGAAGTGACTTTTCAATGGGAGGAAAAGACCTGAGCTGATTGAGCTAATGTCCATAAAAATAAAATTATTGTGAGTGCGATGAGTTTCATTCTGGCCCCTGTTACTGAGTGATCCTTTCACAGATCTAACAGTGGGCCAAGGATAAGTGGACTTAAAGCTATCTAAAACTACACCAAGTACTTACTCTCTAGGCCAAACCATTCCTGACCCAGTTCAGCAGAGAGGTCTGGCAGTTGATGATCCTGAATTAAATCTATTACTTCCTTCGCTGAAACCGTACCACCTTTGCGCTTCAAAAACCTTATTTTAACTAGGCCCGTTGCCATGAGTTCACCTTTATAAATAAATTTTTGCTGGATAAAAAAGTATTTATCATCATGGCCAATATTTCGGGTTTCAAGCTGGAATTTGTTCCATAGTTCAAGTGACTTTTTAAATTTAATCGTTTCACCAGCAACCACCGCATACCATCCCTGCTCGGAAGAGAGCTGATAGATACCGCTTCTAAAGACCATGTCCCATCGGCCAAAATCCATGAAAGAAAAGTAGACACCATTGTTTACATGCCACAGTAAATCCAGATCTGTCGGAAGAACGCGCATAGTAACGGTGGTCTTATCATGAAACTGACACTTTTGGAGAAAAGGTTTTTTTAAGAAAATAAATATGGTTCGAAGAATCATATGCATAAACTTACCTCTCGATGATGGCAGCTACACCCATTCCACCCGCAGTACAAATTGAAATAAGAATTCGGCCCTGACCTTTCTCTTTCAAAATTTTAGCTGCAGTAGCTATAATTCTTCCACCAGTCGCGGCAAAAGGATGCCCCAAGGCAAGACTGCCACCCTTGATATTCATCCGCGCGCGATCAATGGAACCCATTGGTTTGTCACGTTTCAAGATTCGTTTACAATAATCAGAATCTTCCCAGGCCTTTAAGGTACAAAGAACCTGTCCTGCAAACGCTTCATGAATTTCATAGAAGTCAAAGTCCTGAAGTGAAAGATTATTTCTTGCTAAAAGTCTAGAAACAGCAACAGTGGGGGCCATGAGGAGTCCTGCACCCCCGACAAAATCAACCGCCGAAACTTCACAGTCTTTGAAATATGCTGCCACCTCCAGTTTATTTTCCCGGGCCCATTCTTCTGAACCTAATAGAACAACAGAAGCACCATCTGTTAAGGGAGTCGAATTCCCGGCAGTCAAAGTACCACTCTCTGATTGATCAAAGGCCGGTCGAAGTTTCGCAAGTTTCTCAAGAGATGTTTCTTTTCTGGTAATGGTATCTTTGCTTAATGACTTAAAGGTCACAATTAAGTCATCATGAAATCCTTCATCAAAAGCTTTAGCGGCTTTTTGATGGGATTCATAGGCCAGCTGATCCTGATCTTCACGTGAAATTTTCCATTCTTTAACCATGAGCTCAGTATGTTCACCCATGGATAATCCCGTCCGCGGTTCTTTAACTGCCGGAACCTGTGGTTTTAAAAGTGTTGGATTAAAACTGGTAAAAACTTTTAATTTTTCAGGAAACGATTTAGCGTTTTGAAGCTTAATCAACCAGTGAGTTAATTTTCTCTGGCCGATTAAAGGAATATCCGAATTTGTATCGGATCCACCGGCAACCCCGGACTCTATTTGTCCTGTTGCAATTTTCAGGGCCACCAGATTGGCTGCTTCAAGTCCTGTTCCACAGGCCCTTTGGATGTTTAACCCTGGGGTCTCCGGTGAGAGCTTAGATCCCAGAACAACTTCACGAGTCAGATTCCAGTCAAATGGATGGTTCATCACAGTTCCTGCAATGACATCGCCTAGGACTTTTCCTTCCAGTTGATTTTTTGCCACCAGATCAATAAAGGCAGCACTTAATAAATCATAATTAGAGGCCCCCTGATAATTGGCCATCGATTTGACGAAGGGAGTTCTCGAACCACTTATAATTGCAACTTTTCTCATATACATCCTTTTTGACAACCTACCGGTCGGTAGGCTATAATAGTATAATCAAGGATTGGAAAAATGTCTACTGTATCCACTAAAACGGAGTTATTACATGCTGCTAGCCGGATGCTATTATCCAAGGGATTAAATGGGTTTAGTTTGCAAGAACTTGCCACGGCCATGAATATTAAGAAAGCGAGTCTTTTCCATCACTACCCCTCCAAGAATGCCCTGGCCATTGAGCTTTACCGCTTCTATCAGGAAGCTTTTAGTCAGTGGGTAGAGAGATACCGTCATCTCTCACCGGAAAAACAAATCATTAATTATGCAGAAAAACTCACCTCTTGGATTTGTGATAAGAAAAGAGTTTGTCCTGTGGGGGCCTTGAGTCTTGAATGGCAACTAGTAGACCCTGATCTTCAAAAAGAAATTATTAAATTGCATCAACTACAAAAAGATTGGCTGACAAAATTATTTAAAGAGATGAAGATCCGCATCCCTCTTAATGAAGCAGTCATAGGAACCATGGCCCTTCTTCAAGGTAGTGTTCAATTGGCCCGCATCAATGATGATTCTAAAATAGTCGTAAAGAACTTAAAATCTTATTTAAAGAGCATAAAATCATGACCATTCATAATGAATTTATAAAAAAACTAGAATCTTTCCCCGGTGCTCTCACACTTCCTCCGCCTACTCTAAGCGAGTTGGGTCTTGAATATCTTGTCGTAGAGTCTGGCGTAAGAATGCATGCCAAAGTTCCTTTCCAGAAAAGATTCACTAATCCTGTTGGTCTTTATCAAGGGGGAATGCTTGCCGCCTGTATCGATGAAGTTTTTGGTCCATTATCCTACATGACTGCTGGCTCAGCATGTATGACTCTTTCCATGAGCATCACATATTTGGGTGCCTTCAAAGAAGAAATGCAGTATTGCATGATTGAAGCTACTGTTTTAAAAAAAACCAAGAACTTTATTTTTATGCGGGCCGAAGTCATCTCTCCAACAGGAGAACTTATGTGTCACGCTGAAACCCATGTGAAAATATTATGAAACTAAGACAATTCTTTCTGGATAGACTTATTAACTTCTATGGACCGTTTTTAGGGGCGGGAGTGAAGCTTGAAAAAATGACAAAAGACTTTCGTCATGCCCGGGTTTCCATGAAACTCACCTTCTACAATAAAAATTATATGGGAACCCAATTTGGGGGTTCACTTTATGCAATGACCGATCCTTGGTATATGCTGATGTTGATTAAAAATCTTGGACCAGAGTATATCGTCTGGGACAAGGCCGCGACTGTAAATTTCCGAAAACCGGGAAGAGAGACAGTCGTTGCTGAATTTAACTTAACTGAGGAACATTTGAGAGAAATTCGGGCCACCTTAGCGGCCCAAAATAAAATGGATTATGTTTTTAAAGTTGAGATAAAGGATAAAGAAGGAAAACTGATTGCAGAGGTAGACAAGGTGCTCTACATCCGAAAGAAGTCCTAAACCGCATGGGGCTGATATTCTGCTTCCGGGTAATAGAGTGTCCAACCACGTGATCTTTTAGAAAAGCTCATCTTCTCCCCACTATCCAGCATGCCTAAAAACCGTTTTCCGTCGGAACTCTCGGCCTGAATGGTGAAATACTTAATTTGATGAGTCCAGTCATTGAAACGAACTTTTATCTGTTTTCGCCCTGCCGCTTTCCAAACTTTTTCAAGACTATACCAATTCATATTTCCCCTCCTTGGACCATTATGTTAAATGATACCCCATGACTGAAAAATCCCCTACTAAATCATCCTCAAGAGCAGGGCGTTTTAAAAAAAAGCTCGTCTCCGAGGAAGAATTACTTAACGAGGCTCCCCAAATAATGGCCAAAGTAGCGCCATTTCATGACTTATTACTAGCAAAGAAAATTACACCAATCCAATTTACTGCGTCTTATATCATCCTCTATCTATCCCATCGGTTTCCTGGCACCTGGCCGGGGTCAACAAAATCCCGGGAAGTAGTCGGAGGCCTGCCATGGCGAGAACTCCCTTTTCATTTTGGGCCCAACATTGTTAAACGCCTGGAACGAGTTGATACGTTGGAGGAAATTTTTGCTCAGTTTGCTTTAAAATCAACTCCCCAGACTGTGAATCGGGCGATTCTTGAATGGTCCAGAGGTCAGTATGCTTTAGAGCTTATGTTTCGAATCCCCTCACCAGAAGAAGTTTTAAATCAACAAAAGCAAGGACGCCGCTGTGTGACCTGCTTGATTGATAAAAGAATCTCTAAATACATCCTGGGTGAACGGGACGCTTTGAGCTTTACGATGCATGATTTAATCCATGCAGATCACTTTTACTTTCATAACGAATGTTTTCAAGGCCAATTGGGCTTTTATGGTCTGCTCTATCAAACCATTTCTTATTTTGATTTATCTCATGAAGCCTTTGCGGCTGAATTTGAATATCTGATTGCTGATATGAATGCTTATGCCATTCACTTAATGAAGTGTTTAAAATCGGCCATGATTCATTATTTTTCGGAAAACTATTTTAAGGAATGGTTAAAAGGACTGAGTCCACCAAGTGCCCTTTACCTTTTAAACACATCTGAATACTCTCCAATTGAAATGGATGCTGAAATACTTACCTGGTTGGATCAGTACCGTCTGAAGTGAACCGCCATTTACCATAATAGTACATTGAGATAGCGGTACCTATATGCCACATGGAATGCCATTGGAACCATGCTTCTGGTTCGCATCCCAAGTGCATCTCATCAACGACGAACATTCCAAAAGAAAAAAAGAGCACCAGAAGAGATAATTGCAGAGTCCGGGCCTTAAGAAATTTCCATCCAGTTTCCCGAATAACATCTCCCATGGAGAATGAAAAAATCAAAAGACAAAAGCCGATCTTGGCCCATTTATTCATGTAATACATTGCCGTAAATAAGCAGAGATAATAAATGGAAAAATAGATCAGGATTTTGAAAATCGATTGTTTGAGCACCAATAACAGGTTAAGTAACGCAAAAAAACTTAAGACTAAAATGATGGAAGCAAAATCCATGGCCAGCGCGAAGTTAATAAAACTCGCGTGACCAAATAAGCTCGAAATTCCCATGAGGACGCAGACTCCGGCCCAAAGTTTTAATTCAAGACTTTTATTGGTAATTTCCCGGTAGATGGCCCAGGCAGCTATGATATAGGCAAATGAACTCCAGAATGCGGAAGGATGGCGAATGAGCGCATCACGGGTTAATTCACACTGGCAATTGTCCGGTAAGCATGAGGCCTGCTCAAACTGTGTCCATGGGTTCATGGTCTGAATTGGGCCGAATTTTTTTCATTTTCAGAAACTTCAACCAAAGTGATCCAGGCCCTATCACCATAGAGTTTTGATAAAATCCGGCTGGCCTCCTCGTAAACAAAAAGTGCCGTGCCTTCCATGCCTGGATTTGGCATCACTCTTAACTGCAAAGCACCTACTTGTTCCAGCCTTTTAAATTCTGCCAGCTGAGGATCATCCTGGGCCACCAAAAATGTATGATCAAACATGTGCTCGAGCCAGTTTTTAATTTCTTTTAAACCACCAAAATCCACCACCCAACCTTCAATCGTTAATTCCCGGGCCTCAAATTCAAAATAAAATTCACGAGAATAACCATGAACAAAACGGCAGTGAGAATTAGCGCGCCATTGACGATGGGTACAAGGAAAGCCTGTAAAACGTTTCGTTGACTTGAAGTTTTTAGGATTCATATGATCTCCGGGGATTTAAGACTGATCCTATCATGGTTCGGCCAGGCTTCGCCAGCCTTCCGTCTTTTGTCTAAGGTTTTTTAAAATCCTGATATATTTCCTGGCGGCCAGATCTGCCCCTAGATGCCGGAAAAACCTACGGGTTATAAACGCTTCTGGATTAGCATAAATTTCTTCATCCATGGCATCTGTATGGCCATAACCCAAGACATGGTTGTTTCTGATAACAATCAAAGATTTTTCTCCCAAAGTGCGCCCTTCTCCGAGGATGATGAGATGATCACTTGGGAAACGCGCCTCTTTGGAAAGGATATCCACTTTTTGATTGTGTTTAACAATTTCTTCTTTGGATTTGCCACCTTCCCGATAAGCAAAGGTTTGATCCTTCATTTCACGTAGTAATTCTTTAAGCTTTTTCTTGGCATCCAGATAATCCCGAAAATACCAAAGTCCGCTCATTCCTTTTTTATAGGGTTTGATTCTGAATTTTTTCTCGGCCCCTTGATCTTGCAGATAAATCACCCAATTAGGTTGATAAGGACTAAACAGGAGCTTCTTAAATTCCGCGATAAGTGCTGATCCCGTGACTTCGCCTTCAACAACTGCAGTCTTAATTAATAAATCCCGATGCTCCGCTTTTACCATAAGGAGTTCCCGGGCCGTCTTTTCCATATTAAAAGATGCTTCAAAACGGATAACTTTTCCTGACTGATCTTTAAAATATAAAAGACCGGCCTTACTGGAAATTTTCTTGAAGGCCATTTCATGATGTGGCAAATATAAGATTTTTGGATAGGTTTTGAATCTTAATTGTATAAGTTCTTTGAAAAGTTCTAAAGTTGCCTTCGCATCCCCGATCGCTCGATGGCGGTCCACAATTTTAATATTAAAAAAACTGCAAAGAGCATCCAGATTATAATTTAAAAGCCCTGGAATTTCATGTTGAGCTACTTTAAGGGTACAGAAGTTCTTGACCTTAAGTTCTTGCCCCATCTCCTGATACTTTTTCCTAAGTAAGCCTAAGTCAAATTCAGTATTGTGAGAAACAAAGACTGCTCCTTCCAGACGAAGGCGAATGGCATCGGCAATTTCATAGAACTTGGGAGCTTCTTTTAAATCACGGTTTGAAATTGTTGTCAGATTAGTAATATATTCGGGAATAACCTTTAAGGGATTGATCAAAGTTTCATAAACATCAATCACCTTACCATCCTCAAAGGTGAGTAAAGCGATTTCAATTAAATCGCAACCAGCATCTAATCCAGTGGCCTCAATGTCACAAATAACATATCTGCGTGCACTCATAACTTATTTTAGGAATTTGGCGATGATAAGCCAAGTTCTTGACCAAAATGACTGAAATAAGCTAAAAATGAGCATGAAATTTCAATTAGAAGAAAGCTGGATGCCTTATCTGGGCCAGGAACTCGCCAGTCCCTACATGCAGGAGCTCATAGAGTTTTTGCATCGGGAAAGGAAATCAGGGAAAGAGATCTATCCAGCAGAAGAAAAAGCTTTTGAAGCATTTAGGCTCACTCCCTTTACCAAGGTTAAAGTCGTTATATTGGGGCAAGATCCTTATCATGGCCCAGGTCAGGCCCACGGACTATGTTTTTCCGTGAATGAAAGTGTAAAAATTCCTCCTTCCTTGATTAACATCTTTAAAGAATTGAACAACGATTTGGGACTCTCCATCCCATCTCATGGTTGTCTTGAAGCATGGGCAAAACAAGGCGTGCTTTTACTTAACACTGTCCTGACTGTTGAAAATGGAAAGGCCGGTAGTCATCATAAAAAAGGCTGGGAGAAATTCACAGATAAAGTGATCGAGGTTCTCAATGCCGAGAAAAAAAATCTGGTGTTTATTCTTTGGGGAAGTCCTGCTCAAAAAAAAGCAGCTAAAGTTGATGAAACCAGACATAAAATTCTAAAATCTGTTCACCCTTCCCCGCTTTCAGTATATCGAGGGTTTCATGGATCTAAGCCCTTTTCTCAAACGAATGCTTATTTAAAAGAGAAAGGGCTAAAAGAGATAGATTGGAGCATTACTTAATACGCTTAACTACTGCAAGATAGAAGGGCCCCCAACCGGTAGTATCAGGCAGCACTTGCCAACCAAACTCCGTTGGTTCTCCGAATGAAAATTCTTTCCGGATAAGTTCAAAGCGTCCTGCTCTTTTTTGATAAAGCTTACGGATAATTTCATCATTTTCCAGCTTAGAAAGAGCACAGGTTGAATACACAACGATGCCGCCAATTTTTACGATATCGAGTGCTGATGCCAACATGGCAAATTGAGAAATTGCGATCGCTTTGGTCCTTCCTGGTGCCCAGACAGAAAGCTCTTTTGAATCCTCCAGAACATGTCTTTCCGAAGAACAGGGAGCATCCAGGAGAACTTTATCATAAATACTTTTCTGATAAAGGCTCCACTTAGTTGCATCATGAGCGGTGACTGTATGATTTTTTTGTTCCGACTTAGGTAGATAATCATCAAAGATGCGATGAATTCTGGCACGTCTTGCTGCCGATCTATCATTGGATACAAGAAGACCTTGATTTTTTAACTTAAGAGCACAAAGTAAACTTTTTCCACCGGGTGCAGCGCAAAGATCAACAACTTTCTCTCCGGGAACTAATTCCAGAGCTTCTATCGGAAGGATGCTGGCAGCATCCATCAAATAATAATTGAAATACCCTTCCTCAGTTTTTTCTGGTTGAGGAAAACTCTCTTTTACATCATGAACGAAAGAGATCCCGGTAACTAACAAAGGAGCTTCAGTAAATTTAAACTTAGAAAAAGGATTAAGAACAGCTACATGCTTCTTAGGCGCCAATAGAGCCGCTTTCAGGCGCGGCCAGCGCTCACCATACATCTCACCATAAAACTGCTCAAAACCTTCAGGACCTTTAGTCATAAAAGGATTGTAACAAATTTTTATACAATATGTAATATTCCCTGATTCAATATGAAACTTGGCTAAGGATCAGTCTTTTGAGATAATGAAAATATGAGATTACTCACTTTTTTATTCACCTTCTTACTATGTACTCAAAGTTTTGGAGCTAAAACAATGACAAAAGAAATAGCAACACTGGCCGGTGGATGTTTTTGGGGCATGGAGGAAATTATTCGTAACATTCCAGGTGTGCTTCACACAACTGTTGGTTATACAGGTGGGAAGATTGATAATCCGACCTACAATATCGTGAAACTGGGAACCAGTAATCATGCCGAGTCCGTTCAAATTGAATTTGATCCTAAAAAATTATCTTACTCTGATTTATTGGGATATTTTTTCCGCATGCATGACCCGACAACCTTAAACCAGCAAGGAAATGATAAAGGCTCACAATATCGATCTGTTATTTTTTATCACTCACCTGAGCAAAAGCTTGCGGCCCAGGAAGCCATCTCAAAAGTAGAAGCCTCAAAGAAATGGCCTCGTCCTATTATAACTCAAGTTTTACCGGCCGAAAAATTTTATCCGGCAGAAGAGTACCATCAGGATTATCTTAAAAAGAATCCGGGTGGGTATACATGTCACTGGTTAAGAGATTAACTTCTTACAGTCGGTATATAAGGAATGACTGATTTACCATCAATCAATTTCTTAAACTGATTTAAGGACTCTTCTTTAAGACTAATAAATTCAAGACCCATAAAAACCTGATGGCTATTGAGTAGTTTAATCCAGCGACAAACACCCTTACCTTCAAAATCCACTCCACCATTATGTAGCGTGAAGTGTACTTCTGCCCCTATGTCATACTTACGACCTTGATTGGTAATATCAATGGCCATACCACCTCGCCCGAAATAGACAATGTCATCCTTGGCACCATTCAAAAGTGCAGGAGATTCAACTGGGCCTAAAAACCGTTCATCAATCGGTGCAGTATAACGAACTACCATTTTAATCAAATCATCCAGTTTAAACGGTTTATTTAAAAGCGCCTCGGCACCTTTATCAAATGCATCTTCTAGGGTGATATCAGCAAAACCGGTAATTAATATGACTGGAGGGGCCTCATTGACCTTTTCCTTCACTACTTCCAAAAGATCGATGCCAGTTCCGCCTGGCATTCTGATATCTGAAATAATGAGATCAATTTTATTTTCACTCAGAATTTTCTGGGCCTTCAGAATATTTTCCGCCTGGAAAACCTTAGCACCCATAAATTCAAGTTCACTGGCAACGATATCCCGTAAATCAACTTCGTCATCGACGACCAGTAGGGTTTTGCCTTTGAGTATGTCTTCTTCCATAGCCTGCCTAATCGGTATTTATTGCAGAGAACCTTATCAAAATCTCAGTGGACCTGTAGAATTAAGTTTGCTTAAGGTTGATAGTTTAACTAATAAAATGAGTGACTTATGCTGACCCTTTGGATTCTTTTATTATCTTTTTTAACTTTTGGAGGATCTGAAATAGAAGATGCCAAATTATCTATTAAGTCTCTTATGGCCCCTATTCTGGCCGGGCAGGCCAAGGCACGCCCTAAAGGAACAGACAAATTTCGAGTCGATACTTGTTCAAAAGAGAAAGTTAATTGGATGAATGTGCTGATGATGAAAGAAGAGGCAACTTTAAATTATAAATTTAAAGTTGGTTGCGATATTGAAGGAACGATTAAACCAAAAGTTTTTCAGCCCTTTCCCGTAAACTTAAAACTCAGAAACATCAGATCCTACTCAAATGTGGCATCCCAGAATACCATCACGGCCCAAGTTGAAAGCAAACCGATATTAAACATAGCAATGAGATCAGGAATCCTTTCTGGAAATAAAAGCACTGTAAAGTTTGAAGCCGACTATCAGGTTCAGATCAATCCAATGAGTAAAAATGCCATTGAGAAAAACTTGGGTGGGGAGCTTAGAATCTCCGAGATCAATGGGAAAAAAGTTAATATTAAAGAAAAAATTCTTGTGAATTAACTTTTAAAAGTAATAACGAGCCCCGAATAACAAGTGCAGTTCTAATCCTGTTTTGGAAACTAAATCCACGATGGGAGCAACTTCTGCAAAGATGTCCGCAGATTCTTGCTCGAAACGATGAGTTATACCCAAAGGAACTCTAACTCCAAGTTCAATATCATCGGAAAACTCCATCCTTGCCCCAATGCCATAATAAAAATCCAGAGGATGAACGTCGTTGAAATAAAAGGCCGCATCTTTATGCAGAAGATAATCTGAATGAAGGCTAAAGTCAGAGTGTTTTCCCAATGACCATGCCATGCCCGCATCAATGGCCTTGGAAGAATCAAGCCAATACTTCCCGTTAAGTCCGGTAGGATTTCCAATTGAAATTCCTAATCCCTTTTGATTTGCCCATGATGAAAGGCTACACAAAAGTATGAGAATAGCGACAATTGATTTCAAGCAACAACTCCTTTAGAGACAGATACCCCTATTATGATCAAGTAAAACTCATTGTCAAAACTCTTTATGTGAAGGGAAACACTTGAGTAAATCCTCCTTTCCGTGTTCAATTGTTCAATGGGACTAAGAAACATACTTCTGGCAATATCAAGTATTATCATCGGCTTTTGCTTGAGCCTCTATTTTCAAACTGAACAAACCGTTGAATCCATGAACTGGGATGAGTATAAAAACCTTCAGTACAATGAAGAACGCTCTCATTCACTGTCGGATTTAAATTTAAAAATTGCTCCTTATAAATTACAAGATCAGATCCAGGACATTTATGGCAAGAATCGTCTGGCCGGAGAAAAAACAAGAGTGATGGAAATAGGGGCCGGCAACGGACGAGTGCTAATGGAATTGAAGAAACTCTTTCCAGAGGTCGAATTCTATGGAATCAACAAAGAAAAAACCCATACCTTCTATCGCCGGGAAAGCTATGTCCTGACGGCCTTGAAGTTTGAAATTTTTAATAAGCATGAGGTTGAACAAGTCGATTTACCTTATATCGTATTTGAGAATCTGGATTTTGGGAAACGTATCCCCTACGCCCAGAATAAATTCGATCTTATCTACACCCAGGACACTTTGAGGCACATCAAGTACAAGTTCGAATTACTAAATGAAATCATGCGGGTATTAAAACCAGGTGGCCTTTCATTTCATACGGATGTTACCGGAGTGAACATATATTCAAAAGGTTTAGTCCTGGACTTAAGAGATGCCATGGGTGAATTAAGACGTCGGGGAATTGATATCAACACGCTTGAGAATCGGGAAAGCATTCGTTTTAAAAAGCCAGACTATAACGTGCTATTTCCTGTTTCACCTCATCAGCCTATTCCGGAAAATCTGAATAACTTGTCCAAGGAATTAAGACGTCCTGAGATGGGTTACAACATTTTAGACTAAAAAAAAGGCCCCCTCACAACATCCTAGATGTGAGGAGGCCTTTGACAGATAAACCTAGCTTCCGCAGCTTACGCAGTCCTCTGGATTGTCTAATGAACAAACCATTGCAGCTTGCTGATCCGCGGGAGCAGCTTTCGAAGTTTCTTTAATCGTAAATTTAATCGCATCCACTGCTGGACGAGTTCTAAGATAATACATTCCAGTTTTCAGGCCAAGTTTCCATGCAGCAAAGTGCAATGAAGAAAGCTTACCAAAGTTTGTATCTTCCATGTGGATATTAAGCGACTGAGACTGATCGATATAGGCACCACGATCAGCTGCCATTTCAAGGATCGATTTCTGCTTAATTTCCCATACGGTGCGGTAAAGCTCTTTGAGGTCAGCAGGAATCTCTGGAATGTACTGAACCGATCCATTGTGAGCGATGATCCGGTCCTTCATTTCTTCATTCCAGAGTCCAAGCTGAATAAGGTCACGCACTAGATGCTTATTAACCATAGCGAACTCTCCAGAGAGAACCCGACGTGTGTAAATATTTGAGGTCACAGGTTCAATACACTCATTATTACCAAGAATTTGAGATGTCGAAGCTGTTGGCATAGGTGCCATTAGAAGTGAGTTACGAACGCCGTAAGTCTTAATCTTGGCCCTTAAAGTTGTCCAATCCCAACGTTCAGAAGGAGTAACACCCCACATGTCGTGTTGAAGGATGCCTTGAGAGATTGGAGAACCTTCATAAGACTCGTAATGGCCCTGTTCTTTTGCAAGATCGGCCGAGGCAGAAAGGGCCGCATAATAAATAGTTTCAAAAACTTCTTTATTCACACGACGAGCACCTTCTGATTCAAAAGGAAGTCGCATTTTAAAGAATGTATCGGCCAGACCTTGAACTCCAAGACCTACCGGGCGGTTCTTCATATTTGAGTAGCGCGCTTCTTCTACCGGGTAGTAGTTAAGATCAATCACACGGTTAAGGTTACGTGTTACCTGATAAGTTACTTCGTAGAGTTTTTTGTGATTGAACTCGCCATTGTCGACAAACATCGGAAGAGCAATTGAAGCAAGATTACAGACGGCAATTTCTTTTTCAGAAGTGTACTGCATGATTTCAGTACAAAGGTTAGAAGACTTGATTGTACCCAGATTCTTCTGATTCGATTTCTCGTTGGCCGCATCTTTATAAAGCATGAAAGGCATGCCGGTCTCAATTTGTGAAGATATCACCTTAAACCATAGATCACGTGCCTTAACGACTCTTAAACCACGACCTTCAGCTTCATATTTTTCATAAAGAGCTTCGAACTTCTTACCATGACAGTCGGCCAGACCAGGCGATTTATTTGGACACATAAGAGTCCAATCTGCATCCGCTTCTACTCGCTTCATGAAAAGATCATTGATCCAAAGAGCGTAAAAGAGGTCTCTTGCACGCATTTCTTCTTTACCGTGGTTCTTGCGAAGGTCGATAAAATCTTCAATATCAGCATGCCAAGGCTCTAAATAGATAGCAAAGGCACCTTTACGCTTACCACCACCCTGATCAACATAGCGGGCAGTATCGTTGAAAACACGAAGCATAGGCACGATACCGTTTGAAGTACCATTGGTTCCACGAATGAATGAACCTTTTGCACGGACATTGTGGATTGAAAGACCAATACCACCAGCAGATTGAGAAATCAGAGCACACTGCTTTAAAGTCTCATAAATGCCTTCAATAGAATCATCTTTAGTCGCTACCAGGAAGCATGACGACATTTGCGCTTTATTAGTACCGGCATTAAAAAGAGTCGGAGAAGCATGTGTAAACCAACCTTCGGAAATAAGATGATAGGTTTTAATAGCTTCTTCGATGTTTCCAATTTGTACTCCCAGGGCAACTCGCATAAATAAATGCTGAGGACGTTCAACAATTTTACCGTTCACTTTCAATAAATAAGATTTTTCAAGAGTCTTGAATCCAAAATAATCGAATTCAAAATCACGAGAATAAGCAATTTCTGAAGAGATTCTATCCTTATGCTCGCGAGCGAAAGCGAAAATTTCATCTGAAAGTAGAGGTTGTTTCTCCTTCGTAAATTCATTTTCATAATTATAGAGAGTCTCAAAAGTCTCCATGAATGAATCAGAAGTTGAACGATGTAGGTTGGCAACAGCAATACGCCCGGCCAGTCTTGCATAGTCCGGATGAACAGAAGTCATATAAGCTGATACTTCAGCAGAAAGATTATCCAGTTCATCAGTAGTGATGCCGTCAAATAAACCATTGATGGTTCGTTTAGCGACCTGAATAGCATCAACATATTTTTGATCTAAGTTATAACTTAGTTGTGAAATTCTGTGAGTGATCTTGTCAAATTGTACCGGCTCTCTTTTGCCCGAACGTGTGATAACAAACATTTCTAAACTCCTCTTCGCTTATCTTTCTTAAATTAAAAATCCATATCTGTTGAAAATGCAAAGTTTGAACCTGCAGCTTCTTTCGTCGAATTTACGACGCCTGCTTTCTGATATTCAGAAACTTTTCTTTCAAAAAAGTTAGTCTTACCCTGCATTGATATAAGCTCCATCCAGTCAAATGGATTCTTGGCATCAAAAATATTTGAATAACCAAGCTGCCTCATCAATCTATCGGCCACGAACTTAATATATTCTTTCATAAGGTCAGCATTCATTCCGATAAGTGAAACCGGAAGGGCTTCAGTGATGAATTCACATTCAAATTCAACGGCTTCAACAATCAATTCACGAATACGGGCCTCAGATGGTTTATCCTGAATGTAGTTTTTATAGAGAAGACAAGCGAAGTCAGTGTGAAGACCTTCATCTCTTGAAATAAGTTCATTTGAGAAAGTCAGACCCGGCATGAGCCCACGTTTTTTAAGCCAGAAAATTGAGCAGAAAGAACCAGAGAAGAAAATACCTTCAATCGCCGCAAATGCCACAAGACGTTCAGCAAAAGAACCATTGCCGTAAATCCACTTTAATGCCCAGTCAGCTTTTTTCTTGATACATGGGATATTATCAATTGCCTTAAACAGATAATCTTTTTTGGCCGCATCCTTAATATAGGTATCAATTAAGAGCCCATAAGTCTCAGCATGGATATTTTCCATAGCAATCTGGAAACCGTAAAACGAGCGGGCCTCAGGAATTTGAATATCGTTATAAAAACGAAGGGCCAAGTTCTCATTAACGATACCGTCAGAAGCCGAAAAGAAGGCCAGGATATGAGAAATATAATGACGCTCTTGATCGTTTAAAGATTCCCAATCATTTAAGTCAGAATAAAGATCAATCTCTTCTGCTGTCCAAAAACTTGCCATCGCTTTTTTATACATGTCCCAAATGTCGTGATACTTAATCGGGAAAAGAACAAAACGATCATTGGTTGGTTTTAGTAGTTGCTCCGTGCTCATACCCCAGCTCCTTCTTCATGATGTGTGTGGTGGTGTAAATTTATCTGTCTTAAAATAAGCGTAGTAGTTAGTCTGACATTTGAAAAGATAAAAATCTATATATAGTAGCGTTGACATTTTTTTGACGGTTTTCTAACTAGATTTAGTGTAATTCCCGATAAATTTCATCGATAAAACTGAATAGAAACTAACGATTTCTTACATGTAATTCTGCGCAAGGCCTATCTGCTTTACAAAAAGAGATCAAGAATTGCACACACCAACAGACCTGCAGCAAATCCAGGGAAGGCAAAACTTGCCTTCCCTTCAAGCCGATACTTACTCCACGCTTCCAGCATCACCACACTACTCATACAGGCACCCGAGAATGCCAAAAGAAAGGCAAGACCCAGATCGGCCCTGATGGCAAAAAGAAAACCGGATAGAGAGGAAGCCCCCTCAATCACGGCAGTCAGTGCGTTGGCAATCAAGGCAGCTTTCAAAGAAAAACCTGCTACCAGGAAGGTCATGCTACTTACAAACCCTTCCGGTAAATTTTGAATAAAAATCGCCACGTTTAGTGGCATAGCTTCTTGCCAGCCTAAAGCACCAACATCTACTCCCACTGCCAATCCCTCAGGTATATTGTGAATTCCCATGGCGAGTACGAATAAGTAAGCACGCCTTTGAATGTGATCAGAACTCCATAGATGCACCAGTTTGTGAGCAGCAAAAATAAATAAGAATCCCCACAAGCTTCCTTGCCATAAAGGGTTGAGAGAAGCATTTTGAATTTTTAAAATTTCATAGGCCGGTAGATAAAGAGAAAAGATTGAAGCACTAATCATCACCCCACCGCAAAAGCTCTCAGACCAACGCCAGTGGGAATCTTTTAGATACCGATGAAAAAGAATAGGAAAAGATCCCAAAAGGGTCGATCCCATAGTGACAAAGAGGAGCCCGAAGATGGTGGACCATAACATGGCAGATCACCTCTCTAATACTTTACCTCTTGGGATAAGCACTTTCCAGTCTTTCTATCCGTTCTTCTAACCCTCGGATCTTAAGATCTTTCAAAGCCGCTTCATGCGCCAGCTCTTTAATTCCTTGAATCAACGGAGCAATCAGGTTTTGATAACTGACAGACTTCATCTCGTGGTGACCATCATCAGCAGAAAAAACCGCCTCTGGGAACACTTTCTCTATATCTTGTGCGATCACTCCCATCTGAACTTTTCGCCCTCGCGNNTCTTTTTTAAGCCTCATATCAGAATTTTGGGTTAACGTCCCTGCAAAGGCCGCATTTCCGTCATCATAGAATTCAAATTTTCCAGTGCCACCTCGATGAAATCGGAATCGTGACATAGTACTACTTAACATTCCAGGACCTTCAAAATTATCAAAATGCCATCCCATAAAGTTATTAGGATCCATCAAGACTAACTCTCCACCTTCAGCTCCTCCATTCCCGTCAATTTTTAATCCAACAGCACCGGGGTCTGCAACAATATTAAGTCTGGCCAGTGGAAAAGAACCTAGCGAAGTATAAGCACCTATTCCAACTCTCCCCGCAAAATCAATCATGAAGCGATCATTCCCCATGTGATTCAAGCGGAAACTATGATCAGAGGAAACGTGGGCCAGATCCCAATAATTTCCCACGGCAGTAGTGAGTCTCATGTCAGCGTTGGAAGTTTCAGTGTGGACATGTATTTCCTGCATAGGATTTGTTGTGCCAATTCCCACATTACCGTTACCTGCAATCACTAAGGGAGTTCTTAGAATGTTTCCATTGTTGTTGGCCAAAAGAAAATGAAATCCACCATTTCCGTTTCCTGGAAAATTCACAAAGTCCGTTTCTCCCTCTGTCAAAGACCCTCCGTTCCAACCAATCGCAAGACCACCGGTGCCCATACCCGAACCATAATTGGGGAAAGAACCATCATAATTATGTCGAAAATAGGCAGTCCCCCGTACATCAAGTGCACTGATGGGAGCTGCTGTATTTATTCCCACCATACCTGCGCTATAGTAGATATCGGCATTATTGATCGGGGAAAATTTCCAGATGTCATTGAGAGCATTACTAAGCGCCACACAGCTCACTATTTTCCCATCGGCATCAACTTCAACTCTCAAATCAATCTTTTTGGGAATAAACTGTGAACTGACCTTATTGGTGCCACGATCAAAATTGATGAATAACTGAGTTGTTCCTTGAGTGGCCACATTCACTTCAGGTGAGGCATCAGATAAGGAATAAGATACAATTTTTAATTGTTTTGAACCATAAGTCTGAAGAGGAGCGGCCGTGGTATTGAGATACACATCTTGAAAAGAACCTTTATACTCTTTTCTTAACTTATTGACGGCATTCGGGTGATTAGCAGCTATCGCCATTAGGAATGTCTCGGTACAATTTTCAGGTCGGGACAAAACCTGTTGAATACCTACATAAGTTGAAAGTATATCGGCATCTACTTCCAACTTATTGGTCATTTTCGAAGCGTTACCGCCTACTTGGGCCACAATCAAAGCAAGTCCTGACGCCAATCCAATTGAAATCATAATTTGGATTAAGCTAAATCCTTTCTCAAGGCCACGATTAACCATCAGATCTCCAATTAATTAAATAAGTATAAAGTATTACTTTACCTTGCTTGGTTTACTTGTAAAAAATTGAACGAAAAAACTGAGGAAAGTCTCTTGTCATCACTTTGAAATTTCAAATATTAGCAGAACTAATCTCTAGTCAGAAAAGCAGGGACTATTCAAACTGGACTTTATTAGCTTAGAGTTAAACAAATACTTAAATGTGATAGGAATCAGATGCAAAAAAACTTTGCTACATACTTGGAAAAAGAGTTTCTTGAACGTAAGAAAAAAAATCCTGCTTTCTCTCTACGGGCCTTTGCCAGACTCCTCGAAATTGATCAATCCACCCTCTCTAAATTTTTTAAAGGTCATCGCGAGCTCTCCTGGACAATCAAGAAACAATGCCTTTTGAAGCTTGGGGCCAATGACAATCTCATTAATGACTTTGAAGAAGAAAGAAGAACTCTGCTGAGTGAATATACTCAACTTGAAGAATCTTTTATTACGATCATGAGTGAGTGGAAGTACTGGGCCATCCTGGAATACTTGAAAATAAACAATTCACCATCAGAAGAAGATCTGACAAATCGTTTTTTTATATCATCTATAGAATTAGATATGATTTTTCATAATCTTAAGAAACTAGGTTTCATTGAAAGTGAAGGCAAATCATACAAATTGCTAAAACCAAATAACTCATGGTCAGATGGTGCAAAAACATCAGAGGCGAGAAAATCTCTGCAAAAACAACTCTCTCAGCTTAGTTACTCGGCAATAGAAGAATATAGTATTGATTCCCGCTATCATGGATCTTTGACAGTGGCGGTTGATAAAAATAAATTGCCGGAGATAAAAGAAAAAATCATGAATTTCCAGGCAGAACTAGGTCAATTTATACAGAAAAAAAGCTCTCTTAATGAAGTTTATCAATTAACTGTTTCGTTTTTTCCGTTATCTAAAGGAACAAAATCATGAAGGTGACTCTCATTATATTACTTTTATGCTTCATTATCCCTCCTATAACACACGCTGGAGGACAAACAGGAAGTGGCATGAATGGATGCTGGGTTAAAAATATCTATGGTAAACTTGAATGGCGGTCAATTGAAGAAATGATTTACCCGAGGGTAATCAGAAGACAGTCCCCTTCATCAAGACACTACAGCCACATAAATATACGGATGCAAATCCATGGTAAATACAAAAATGTAATGAGTAATTATACGGCTAGTAAGGCATTGGATCGCTTAAAGATCATCCAAGACTCTCATCCAAAGTCCTATTTAACTTTTCTCTCCCTCTTTCAATTATTTAAACATGTTCAAGTGTCTAAGTTTAAGCTTGAAGGTCTATTTAGTGGAGAAGCAACTATCATTAAAGGATGCAATGATTATTCACCAGCTATGATGACATTTAATGATGGGGCCATAGTGGTTTTTAAACCGGTATTCGAAAGACTAGATCCTTTCTCAGTAACACTGCTCTATATTCATGAAACGATCCGCTTTGCACAAGTCTTTCACCCTGTATTCAGTGATCTTTCAGACTCAGATTTGCAGTTATTAACTTCCTTATTTTTTACGAATATGGTCCAGTATCAGGATTTAAATAAGATTCTTAATAAGTATGAACAACGTTTAACAACAGGTAGCTATAAAATCGATCCTCTTTCTGATCCTTATAATCCACTTGAAGATGAAGAGTATGATACAGAACAGGCATTTAAGTCCAAGGTTCGAGAAGTGTTATTTGAAGATGAAGAAAACCTTGGGAACATTTTAAATGATTATAGAATACATAATGAAGAATTTCGCCAACATAGCGCAGAACGAACTGACCATTTTTTGCAGTCAGCTAGAAAGAAGCGGTTCTTCTCTATCAGATTATAGAAAGAATCAATTAGATTTCATCCCGACTGGGGACTAAGATAGTTTTATCTATAACCAAAAGGATTTTTATATGCAAATCGACATTGGAATGAACGAACAAGACAGGTCCGCTATAGCCAAAGGGCTGAATCATTTACTGGCCGATACTTATACTCTTTATTTAATGACTCATAATTTTCATTGGAATGTGAAAGGGCCTATGTTCAATACCCTTCATCTGATGTTTGAAGGGCAATATAACGAGCTGGCACTTGCCGTGGACTTAATCGCGGAAAGAATTCGTGCTTTAGGTTACCCAGCTCCAGGAACCTATGGAGAATTTGTTGAGTTAAGCTCCATAAAAGAAGTAAAAGGTCAGCCTGTAGCAGAGGAGATGATCAGACATCTTGTGCGCGGACAGGAAGCGATTGTTAAGACTGCCAGATCTCTCTTTCCGGCGGTGGAAAAAGCGTCTGATGAACCAACTGCAGATTTGTTAACTCAACGTATGCAGTTGCACGAAAAAAACGCCTGGATGTTAAGAAGTTTACTCGAGTAATTATAAATATTAGTTTAGTCCTGCTGTTCACCCAGCAGGACCCTTCCTCCATAAATAAAAAAAAATCTTTTAAATTAGGCCTGATTTAATTTATTTTTTCCAAGATACTTCTCGATAAGCTCTTACTATTGTGGAGGCCATTTTGATTTTTTATACGCTTAAAGGTCCTAAGTTTAATCTCGAAATTCATGAAGATAATATTAAGCTTGTTAAAAAGAAATGGTTCCGTATATGGAATAGCATGCCAGCCGTAACTTCATGGGAAATTAAAAATCTTTCTCAATTTGAAATCACCGTACCAAGTTTTTTTATTTTCAGTGGAAAAATCGAGTGGAAAACCTTTGAGGGTCAACAAGGCCAGTTTAGATTTACGACAACGCCACTGATGGTAAAAAAGATTGAAACCTATCTGCAGAAACGAGTGATTAAGAATCATCAACAGTTTAAACAAATACGCCCGGAGATCCGGGCAAAACGTTCAGTTGCTTAAATCTTTTTAATTGTTCGCAGGCAACTGAGGAC
>DFXY01000029.1 GCA_002381945.1 Bacteriovoracaceae bacterium UBA4096 | reverse complement strand
AGAAATGTGAGATCAGCTTGGAACCCTACTGTCGAAATTTTCGACAGATAATCTTTTCCTGAATTCTCGCTTATTGCTCCACCGGCTTCCCGGCCGAATTATGATCTCAGGATGAAAAAAATCATCTTCTGTGGCCTCTTCTTAAGCACTCTATCTTATGGACAAGAACTTGATGTCCGTTTCCTTCAGACTCAGAGAACTGCCAGTGAACCGTATAATATTCCGATCTCGATCAGTGAAAACGGGCAGGTGGCCATTGGGGCCAATGATTCTACCCAGATGCTCTCAGTTAACCCGGCCATTCAAACTTCTTATCGTCAGTCTCATATTGAATACTCCTCTCCGGTGGCCTTAAACCGTTTTAATCTTTATCCGGTTCAGAAAGATCTGGGATGGATTGAAGTGAAGCGCCGGCGCTGGGAGTTGGGTGCTGGGCTTGCGGCACTGGTGAAGAATACGGTGACTCTGGGGTTGGTTCCTTATAAAGGGGCGATGCAGACCACGATTAGAAATAAAAGCTCTCAAGAAGAGAAGCTGCAAACATTTGCCATGCCAAAAACTTTGAATGAACTCGCTAGCTGGAGAGAAGGTGATTCCGGCACGTTCCAGACTTACGGCGGGATCCAGGCCTATGTAGGAGCTTCGGCCGGACTACTGAATGTGGCCACGGCATCTGCTGGTATTCAGAATCAGTTTATTGTGGAGATGAAAAAAATCTCTCCGAATACGGTGTCTTTAAGTTTAACTGAGGAGAATTTAGTTCGACGTCAGTTGCTCTTCGGACCCTTCTTTGCATTTGGAACCATCGCTGATTTTGATGGTAAAAAATTTGGCATCGAATTTATTTTAAATATGGATGATTCTTCTCACCATGACCTGTTTGCCGAGGCCTTAAAGGGCAATATTTCTTTACTTCAGTCTACCCTGGCCCCAACCGAACAACGTCTTAGCTGGAAGGGAACTGACCGTTCATTTTATTACGGGGTACCTATGGTTGCTGGTAAAACCAGAATTGCCGGTACTTATGAGTTAGTTGATGATGATCATGAATCCGAGCTGACTCTCTCAGGTGAGCAAAACAATGGTCTTTTGAGACGTCTTAAAAATTACTATCAATTTATCTATCAAACGGATGAATCCCTGGTCATTATTTGGGCCTCGGAAATGAATAAGGTGACGAAAAAAGAATTTGAAAAGACCTTCTTCTCTAAAGGAAAAATCATGGGAGTGAAAGGCTTTGACCGGACTATCCCGAATGGTACCGCCTTTGGTTCAGTGGTTTCTCAGATTGGTCTTTCTTTTTCAAAAGAAGAAACAGAATTATTAAAGAGTGCAGATATGGAAGAACTTCAGTTAACCTTAAAAGAGCGTTGTGAAAAAGAAGAACTATCTTGTCGCAAGAATAAGAGACTCAAGAACATCATCACAGAACTAGGCCGGGCCCTATCAATGCCATGGAAAGAATTAAGAGTGAATTTAGGCCGCCTCATGAGTAAAGAGCCTGCTCTGGTGTACTCGGTGGTTCGGACTCTTAACCTGGAAAAGGAAGTTTACTTCAAGTTTCTAAGTGAAAAGTTTCAATCAATGGAAGGGTCGGAAGCAATTGAGATTTAACTTTTTCCAGATCAATCTTTTTTAGATCCAGAAACTCCTGAACATAGTCCTTGTTGTGAGGGCCTTGAATTGGAGTCCCAATCCGGGCGATCAATTTAGAGATGGCCTCGTTTTGTGGCAGGAAAGTAAAAGAGAGTCTTTCAATCTTTCGTTCATAGGCCGCAAGCATAATTAAGTTCATCAGAAATAAACCAAGTCCCTTCTTCTGATATTCGTCAATGATAGTGATGGCAATTTCCGCTTCGGTCTCTATCTCAGAAGAGCGCACCATCCGGATGATGGCCACACCTCGTTTAAGCTCTGTCCTTTCTTCCACTCCAATGGCGTAATGATTCCATCCATCCAGAGTTGTGAGGTATTGGAGTTCCTGCTCAGAGAAATCTCTCTTGGAGCCCAAAAAGCGGTAACGAATGGACTCCGGTGACATGTCACGGAGTCCATCTGAAATTTGTTTTTTATTATGAGGCCGAACACTTCCTAACCGGAGCTGGTACTTATCTCTCCAGTCAAAATCCATTCGCCTATCCGGATGGAAGAAGAGTTTCTCCATTACTTAGTGGCCCAAAGCCCTTTGGCCCGCTGAAGTTTCTCATATGAAGTGAGTAGCTTCTGATGCATCTCAAAGCCTTTTAAGTTCATATCGGATTCATATAGCCCATCAAACTTTTCCAGACCATCAATGAGTTTCTGGGCCCGCTCAACCATCTCTTTGGTGTAGAGTTTTTCAATGGTAGGAAGATATTCATTGGTATTGAGGTTATCATCCATCTCAATTTGCAGAAGCGTATTAAGACAAAGATAAAGAAGTTTCCTTTCTGGTTTTAAAGGAGGGAAGTGAAGGCACCAGTCTGTACCTGCGATGGCCAGTTCATGGTGTTTCGCTGCCAGGGCCAGCATGGTTTTAAGTTCACCGAAGCGTAAATCCGCCCACATGGTGCCGGCATCAGGGATAATTCCCAGAGCGTGGGTGACGAGTAACATATCGTCAAAGCCCTTGTCTTCCAAGTCACCATGAAGCTCCATTAATTCATCTGCTGATAGCTCATGAACATCGAGAACTCTCTTACGTACACTCACAGCGCTATTGTTGTTATCCCAGTTCAAATCTTCCGGTTGATAAATTTCCGACATACCAGGAACATGAATTCTGCAGCCGTAAACCTTCAGGTGCTCAAAGTCCATGATGTAGACATCTTTTTCAAGTCGATGGAAGATCTCAATCATCGAATCAAACTCGGCCTGAGTAGTTGCCCCACCAAAGTTCCAGTCATTGAATTCATAATCAGGTGTCTCTTTAAAGAAGTCCCAATGAATGAGTCCGTTTGAATCAATAAAGTGGGCCTCAATATTTAAGTGATCTTTCACATCATCGAGCTCAAAACTTGGAGGTGAGAAAACATTTAATTGATCCAGACGACGGCCTTGAAGAAGCTCAGTCAAGGTCCGCTCAAGGGCCACCTGGAATTTTGGATGGGCCCCAAATGAAGCAAAGGCAGTTCCTTCCTGAGGATTAAGGAGAGTCACGTTGATGACCGGAAACTGTCCGCCCAGAGAAGCATCTTTACAGATAATCGGGTAACCATTGGATTCAAGCTCAGCAATCGCCTCAAGCACTTTAGGGTAGCGTTTTAAAACTTCCTGAGGAATAGTTGGCAGACTAATGCCTTCAGAGAGAATTTTATTTTTTACTGAACGTTCAAAGATTTCAGACAAGGCCTGAACCCGTGCTTCAGTTTTGGTGTTACCCGCCGACATACCGTTTGATACATACAAGTTACCAATGATGTTCATGGGAATGAAGTAAGTTTTATTATCCGATATGCGGGTATATGGAAGAGCGCAAATCCCGCGCTCACTGTTACCGGAGTTGGTGTCAACGAGCTGAGACGGAGTTAATTCTCTTTCCGAATCATAGAAGTCCCAAAGGGATTCATTCATCAGGCCTTCAGGCATTTTGTCACCTGAGAAAGGAAACCATTTCTCCTGTGGATAATGGACAAAGTCTGATTGAGAGATTTGTTCACCCAGGAAAAAATCTGCAAAGAAGTAGTTACAGTTTAATCGCTCAAAAAATTCACCCAGTGCACTCGCTAGCGCCGCTTCTTTCGTTATCCCTTTGCCATTGGTAAAGAGATAAGGGCAATAGCGGTCTCGGATATGAACGGACCATACATTGGGAACTGGATTTAACCATGATGCTTCTTCTACATCGAAGCCCCAATCTAAAAGCAGATTGCGGAGACGGGAAATGGTGTCTTCTAAAGCGGCATCTTTTCCGAGGATCATGGTTTTCTGAGTCATGAAATGGTCCTTATCTTTTGATCTATTTATACGGTGGGTTATATCTCATAATTAGGTTACCCCGACAAGATTTCTAGTAGAAATCAATATTGGCGAAAGGTATAATACGCATCTCAAAGGAGACGCATTGTATGAGTAAAAGATTGTATGTTGGAAATCTCTCTTACGCTCTTAGATCAGAAGATCTGGAAGCAGTGTTCAGACAAATTGGTGAAGTTGTATCTGCCAAGGTCATGATGGACAGAGAGACAGGAAGATCTAAAGGCTTTGCTTTTGTTGAAATGGCCTCAGATGAATTGGGTGCTAAAGCGATTGAAGAATTAAATGAAAAAGAGGTTGGGGGACGCGCCCTTCGTGTTACTGTGGCCAACCCACGACCTGAACGTCCTGTAGGGGGAAATCGTTTTGGTGGTCAGCGAGAAGGTGGTTTTTCTCGTCGAGGTGGCCGAAGTTTTCAAAACGAATAGTTTAAATTTTTTTTATGGAGGTCTGCGGACCTCTGTTGCATCTAGTCACTCGAGAATAAATTCAGAAACTTCATTGTGTTAAGGTTGCGGGATATGATCCAGATCATGTACAATGGAGCAAATTAATATCCTTATTTCCTATTTTTGGAGTGTTTGCTTATGTCAGATCACGCTCATGGGGCCCATCAATCAAATCCTTTAATCGGTGGAGTCGATCCACAATTTGCTAAGGCCACACCTGGCAAAATAGGAATGTGGATTTTCCTGGCGACCGACGGTATGTCGTTCTCCGGTTTCCTTATCGCTTATGCCGTTCTTCGCATGAAGCTTGACTGGCCAAACCCTTCTCAGTACCTGGGGATTTTTCTTTCAGGGATTGCAACTTTTCTTCTTATTTGTTCTTCAGTTTCTATGGTGCTGGCCATTGATGCTTGTAAGGCCCGTAATCGTCAAGGCATGCTTAACTGGTTACTTGTGACAATTATCGGTGGTGCTACATTCTTAGGGATTCAGGTTTATGAGTACACTCACTTAGTTCATCAGGGCATTACTCTTGCTACTTTTGCTCATGGGACTAGTCTTTTTGCTTCAACATTCTTTTTGATCACAGGTTTCCATGGTCTCCACGTGGCCACTGGTGTGGGTTACCTGATTTGGGAATATATCAATGCTCGTAAAGGTCATTACGATAATGGTGATTACAATCGACTAGAGATTCTGGGTCTATTCTGGCACTTTGTGGATTTAGTCTGGATTCTCGTGTTCACTTTTGTGTACCTCTTGTAATGAATAGATTTTTTGTATTCTCGCTTTCATTTCTTTTCGTTACAGACCTTCTCGCCTGTCCCTATTGTGTAGGCAATAGCCAGGGCGGGAAGGACTCAAACACCACACTCGTACTGGCCATTTTCATTCTTGCGATCTATATTCCGTACTACTTAATTTATAGATTGATTAAAAAGCATCGCGCTCTCGCCCGATTAAGTGAGACCCATGACAGTTCAGGATCTACCGGCCCTTAATGCTTCTTTAAATACCATCGCTGGTATTCTCTTACTCGTTGGTTACGTTTCCATCAAGCAAGGTAAAAAAGAGCTCCATAAAAAACTCATGATCAGTGCTCTGATGGTTTCGGCTGCATTTCTTACAAGCTACCTGATTTATCATTATCATGTTCCTTCTAAAAAATTTCCTGATCTGGGATGGATCAAAACCATTTACCTCATTATTCTCATTCCTCATATCATTCTGGCGGCCATTATGGTCCCGATGATCCTTAAAACTTTTTGGCATGCTTTTAGAGGGGAGTGGGAGAAGCATAAAAAAATAGCGCGGATAACATTTCCCATCTGGATGTATGTCTCCATTACCGGTGTTGTCGTTTATCTGATGCTTTATCAATGGTATAAATGAACGTTCTTTTTTATATCCTCTATACGGGGACCATTATTCTGTTATTGGTTGGGGCCCAGTTACAAGTCTTAAAGACTGCGCTGGTTTGTCCTGACTGGCCACTGTGCTTTGGCGAATTTCTACCGCTCACGATGTCTCCGGCCTTCTATGAATCTCTTCATCGTTTTTTAGCAGGTATCATAGGTATCGGCAGCGTAGTGTGGGCGATTGTTCGTTTTAAAGAATTAAAGGCCCGGGCCCTTCTGCCCTTGTTTTTAATCATCATCCAATCCCTTTTGGGGTGGGCGACTTTCTCTTATAAATTACCCACCATCACGACAGTCTTGCATTTAGTTTTTTCACTGATCTTTCTGGCAACACTCGAGGCAACCCGTGGGGTAACTTTTGATGAAAGTCTTAAAGAGAGATGGAATCCGAAAGTAAAAGATGCAGTTGGTTTTTTTCTGTTCTTACTTCTATTGCAGTTTTTTTTAGGGGGGATCCTCAGAAAATCATCCCTGCTTGCTCAGTGTGAATCAACCATGGAGTTCTGGGAGTGCTGGAAAGTCCAGGCCTCGATTCCTCTGGCGGGTAGTCTCTCCCTGATGCACCGGCTGCTGGGAGTCCTCACGACTCTTACCGGTTTTTTTGTTTTTAGTTATCTTATAAAAAATCTTCCTAAGTGGAAGATGGCGGCAGTTTTGGGAAACATCCTGATGGTTATCCAGCTCCTGTTAGGCCTGCAGATGGGCCGCAGTGCCAGTCGGGAAATGATCATCTGGCACTTTACCACCGCACTTTTTTCATATGCCATTCTTTTGTTTTTAATTGTGCGTCTTCGTCGTTATGAAAAACATTTTTTTGGAAAACCTGTTCCGACTTATTTAAATGATCTGATGGATCTTTTTAAACCAAAGCTCACTATCTTAGTGGTGGTGACTCTACTTATAGGTGTTTTCCTCGCACCCATCAGACTTAATATCATTTGGCTTTTTATTTCTCTGATCGCTATCTGGTTTCAGGCCGCTGGGAGCTTATCTCTTAATTGCTACATAGAAAGAGAGGCCGACAAACTCATGGAGCGAACCCGTGACCGTCCTTTACCGGCGGGACGTTTAAAACCGGAAGTTGCCTTGTATTGGGGATGGGGTCTGATTCTGGTAGGAACTTCGATTTTAATTTTTAGTGCAAATCTTCTGACGGCATCCCTGGGCCTCTTTTCGGCACTCTCTTATATTTATCTCTATACGCCTCTAAAGCTAAAAACCCCTTATGCCTTATATGTTGGGGCCGTCCCGGGAGCACTTCCTACTTTGATGGGGTGGACCACTGTTACAGATTCAGTGAGCGGTCCTGGCCTGTATTTATTTGGAATACTTTTCTTATGGCAGATCCCGCATTTCATGGCGATTAGTCTTTATCGGAAGAATGAATACGGGATGGCGAGCTTTCTGACATTTGCTCAAACACATTCTTTTGAGTTTTTAAGAATGAATATCACCATCTACAGTTTGATACTTATGCTTTATGGAATGATTCCTTACTTTTCTGGATGGAGGAGTGAGAACTATTTCTGGGCCGCAATAACAATAAGTGTCATCCTCTTAGGTTTTGCCCTTTATGGATTTCTAGTGAGGGAGCAAACAAAAATTAATGACTGGGCCCGAAGTTATTTTTGGGCAACTCTTTTTTATTTGCCTTTAATCCTTGGTGTTTTGCTTATTCTTCGCTAAAAAAACTGAGTGGTTTAGGCTAGATGAACCGAATAAGTTAAGTTACAATTCAATGACTTAAATCAAGTTTTTATTAATCTTTTTCTCAGGATGTTGTGAGATGAACATTTCATTTTCTGAACGTCTGATCGGTATGATCGCCCAGGGAAGCAGTTTAGTGACGAAAGTCACTGAACAAATGAGCTTCTGGGAGCGTATCAGTCCACCGGAAGACATTTCAACCTCGGGCCACTTGATTCATTGGCTCTTCGCTTACACCACGTACGTAAACCTTTTCTGGTTTGCTATTCTGTGTGTAGGGCTTTTCGGTTTCTCTTTCCTGTATGCTTCAAAACGCCACAAAAAGGCTTTTTACACTCACGGAAATGAGAAGAAACACTTGATGATTACGGCCTTCATTGGTTTGGGTGTTTTTCTGTCCGTTGATATGGTGATCACAAAAATTTCAAGTCGGGACATGAAAGAAGTCTTCTGGAATTTTCCTGAGAATGATGCTGACGTAATTAAGGTTCAGGTATTGGCACAACAGTGGGCCTGGAACTTCCGTCATGCAGGAAAAGATGGGGAATTTAATACAGGTGATGACGTTGTTGAATTAAATCATCTGGTGGTACCGGTTGGTAAAAAAGTTATGATCCAGATGACATCAAAAGATGTGATTCACTCACTTTATATACCTAACATCTACATTAAAGCCGATGCTATTCCTGGTCGTTATGCCAAGTTATGGTTTGATACGACTAAAACCGGGAAGTTTGAAATCGCGTGTGCCGAAATGTGCGGTAACCATCACTACTTGATGAAGGCTCAGTTGACTGTGCTTTCTCAGGAAAATTATGACCGTTGGGTAAATGAATCTCAAGCTAATGCAATCGCTACTAACGATACGGAGAACATGGATCTCCGTTGGGGTTGGAAGTGGGGGAGTAGATAATGGCCTTTATAGAACAACATATTCACGACGCTCCAACGTCGTTTTGGTCAAAGTACCTTTTTTCTTTTGACCATAAAGTAATCGGAAAGCAGTTTCTTTGGTTCGGAATTTTCTGGCTTTTGATGGGCGGTCTCATGGCCCTCCTGATTCGCTGGACTCTTGCCTATCCAGGAGTGCCATTCCCGATAATTGGACACTTGCTGTTTCCTCATTCGGATGGAGTAGTTCCTCCGGACACTTATGCCATGCTTTTCACTATGCATGGTACGATCATGATCTTCTTTGCCATTACTCCCATTTTGATTGGGGCCTTTGGTAACTTCTGTATCCCCCTCCTGATCGGGGCCCGGGATATGATCTTCCCAACTTTGAACATGC
Organism: Bacteriovoracaceae bacterium UBA4096; assembly: GCA_002381945.1. Classification (GTDB taxonomy): domain Bacteria; phylum Bdellovibrionota; class Bacteriovoracia; order Bacteriovoracales; family Bacteriovoracaceae; genus Peredibacter. The sequence continues at coordinate 20,303 of DFXY01000029.1, read as the reverse complement.
TCTCTTTTTGGTTTTCAATGGCGTCAGGGGTTGTCCTTCTGGCTTCCCTTGCTTTACCTCTTGGTGCCGCTGCCGGTGGTTGGACTTCTTATCCAACTCTTTCGACTAATCTGGGTCAGCCTGGTGCTGGTCAGACCATGTGGCTCATTTCTCTTTTCTTGTTTGGTGTTTCTTCTACTATGGGTGCCGTGAATTACATCACAACTGTGATCACTCTTCGCGCTCCTGGTATGGATTACTTCAAGATGCCTTTAACTGTTTGGGGACTTTTCCTGACTTCAATCCTGAACGCTATCTTCGTTCCGGTTTTAGGAGCAGGTCTTCTGCTTTTAACTTTTGACCGTGTTTTTGGAACAACTTTCTTCCTTGCCGGTGCTGCTGCTACTTCTGGTAAAGGGGATCCGGTTCTTTTCCAGCACGTGTTCTGGATTTTCGGNNTCTTTCTTCTCTCGTAAGCCAGCTTTCGGTTACAAGATGACGGCCCTTTCTTTGACTACGATTACTGTGCTTTCAACAGTAGTTTATGGTCACCATATGTACACAACTCAGATGTCTCCGCTTTTGACTCAGTCTTTTATGACACTGACTATGTTGATTTCAATTCCTTCAGCGATCTTCTTTGCTAACTGGCTGGGAACTCTCTGGAAGGGATCTATCCGCTTTACCTCTCCTATGCTTTTTTCGTTGGGTGTGGTTTTCGTTTTCGGCTTAGGTGGTTTGACTGGTCTTTATCTTGCTTCTACATCAATTGACCTTTATCTTCACGATACTTACTTCGTCGTGGGTCACTTCCATTACACCATGGCCGCTTCAGTTCTTCTGGGTGGATTTGCCGGGATTTATTTCTGGATGCCTAAGATGTTTGGAAGAATGATGGATGAGCGTCTCGCTAAGATTCATTTCTGGTGCACGATGATTCCTTTGAATGGAATTTTCACTGGAATGATGGTGGTTGGGTACGCAGGTATGCACCGTCGTTTATACAACCCATTCATCTATGAGTTTTTACAGCGCCTGATTCCGATTAACGTCTTTATCACGTTGTCAGCAATTGCAATGGGTCTTGCCCAGTTCATTTTCCTTTATAACTTTTTCAAGACAATCTTCGGGAAAAACATTCCTGCGGCCAGTTCAAATCCTTGGGAAGTGGGAACACTTGAATGGGAACTTCCATCTCCGGCCCCTCACTATAATTTTAAAGAAATTCCTGTTGTTAAATCCGGTCCTCATGAATTTGGTAATCCAAATCTTAAAGGTGATCGTGATTTCCAGTATCAGACTGAGGAATTGGTAAAAGTATGATGACTAATAATCCGGGAAAAGAACTGCAAAATCTTAAGAACCAAGTAGGCATGACTGTCGCTTTGATCTCCTTTGGGATGATGTTTGCCACCTTATTTCTGGGTTACTTCCTCGTGCGCTCTAATTCATCTACCTGGCCGCCGGTTGAAATTGCTAACTTGCCGATGCTGTTTCCTCTCTTAAGTACAATAGTGATGGCGCTAAGTTCATTCACTTACTTTAAACTTGAGAAAGAGGTCACTTACCGCAAGCATTTCTGGTTTGCCACGATGGCATTGGGAATCGCTTTCTTAGTTCTCCAGTGGGAACTTTGGGGTGCTCTTAATGCTTCAGGTATCCTGGCCTCAAACGGACATGTGCCTTCGATGATCTATGCGTTCACTTGGCTTCATTCTGCCCACATTGTCATGGGTCTTATGACTCTTATGTGGCTTGGTCACTTTATTTTCAGAAAACCCGAAGCTGTAACAGAATTAAAGCTCATGAATGTGGGTAAGTTCTGGCATTTCCTAGGTGTAGTCTGGCTATTAATGTATTTAATGTTGTTTGTTTTATAAAGGAACTGATGATGAAACTTATCCTTGTTTCAATGATGGCACTTTTCCTCTCAACGGCCTGTGTTGTTGAGAAGTCTCCGTTTAAGGAAGGTAAAATCCTCGGAGGGAAAGAGGTTAGTGCTAAAACTTTAAATCTTGGTTACACAACTTACGTTGAATACTGTATCCAGTGTCACGGCATGGACGGTAAAGGAAACGGTCCGGCCGCTCTAGGTCTGTTGCCACCGCCTCGTGACTTTACTCAGGGTCTTTATAAATTCCCTTGGGTAAATTATGGAGAGCTTCCTCATGATGAAGATTTCGTAAGAATCATTCGTCATGGTCTTAAAGGAACGGCCATGCTTCCTTGGGATATTTCCAATGAGCGCTTGGATGCTGTCATTCAATACATCAAAGTCTTCGCTCCGGAAGTCTGGGAAGGTAAAGATAAAACTCTAGGAACCAAGCTGGAGTTACCGGCCGATCCTTTCGGTGATACTTATCGTCATCAGGCGATTGAAAAAGGTCGTAAAGTTTATCACGTCACCGCTGCTTGTACTCAATGTCACCGTGGTTACGCGACTAAAGAAGAGATCAATGGTTGGGCCAAGGAACTTGGCACCACTGTTGATATTGGTGCTGATCTCCATCAATTAAAATCTCAGGATGGAGAGTATAATTATAAAGTTCTACCTCCTGATTTCACTTATCACGACCTGCGTTCTATTACCGATGTCCCTTCTATCGTTCAACGCCTTATGTACGGTGTAACTGGATCGGGAATGCCGGGTTGGAAAGATGTGGTGACGGATGAAGAGCTATGGGCGCTGGCGTACTATGTCCAGGATCTGCGTGAAACCGGTGCAGATAACAAGCGTCGAAATGAACTTATGGACAAACTAAACGGTAAAAAATAATGACAATTGCGGCCCAACCAGAATTTATTCGTAAAACGAACGTGGTGGAAATCCTCGTTCGTTCCAAACTGTTCTGGGTATTCTTTTTAGTCTTTGGTTTTTCTTATCCGATTTATCGATCGCTTAACAGAACCCTTCCGCCGGAGCTTCCTATTATTGCTCAGGTTCCGGATTTTGAGCTGATTTCAGAGAATGGTCAGCGATTCGGTTCTAAGGATTTAAAGGGAAGAGTCTATCTGGCCAACTTTGTCTTCGCCCGCTGCCCGTCTGTTTGCCCAAAAATGCTGGCAGATCTGGAAAAAATTCAAAAGAGGGTTCGTGGCACTGGTAAGAAGGTAGCGATAGTTACTTTCACGGTTGATCCTGAGCATGACAACGAGAAGGTCTTGTTTGACCTGGCCCGCAAGCACAAGGCCAATCCCTTTACCTGGACATTTTTAACGGGTACCGACAAAGATGCCATGTTTAAACTTTATCGGGATGGTTTCAAGGTAGGCGTTGAGAAAAATCCAAAAGATTTGTTTGATATCGCTCACTCTGAAAAGATTGTCCTGGTTGACGGTGAAAACCGGGTGCGCGGCTACTATTCTTTTGAAACTAATGACGTTAATAAACTAATGATTGATGTAGGGCTTTTAATAAATCGTCCTGCTACTAAGGAGTAATCCGTGTCTGAACATCATGCACAAACTCACGAACAACATGAACACAAGAGCCACAAGAAAGAGTACCTCATTATCTTTCTTCTTTTAGCGGTTTTGACTGCCATTGAGATCTGGGTAGCTGAAATACCTGGAATTGGTAAAATTGCTAAAGCTTCATCTCTTACGCTATTGGCAGTAGGGAAGGCCTTCCTGGTGGCCTTTTACTATATGCATCTAAAAGAAGAGACTAAGTGGTTAAGATTTATTGCTGCAGTACCTATTTCTGCTGCAATCTTTGCTACTGTTCTTTGCCTTGAAGCTATGTATAAACCATTCTAAGATAATCTTGATTGGGGAGACTCTCTCTCCCCAAGAAAGGTTAATATGAATCACGACGACACTAGAAAATACATCCACGATCTTGCCAACACCTTTTCTATAATCGATGCTTCGGTTTCCCGCGCCTTAACCTTGCTTAGTCGAAATAATCCTCAGCTATCTGATGAAATCACCCGTCTTCGTAAGGCCGATGAGTATGTGAAAAAATCCATCCATACCTTGAGGGCCTTAAGAGAGCATGTTCACGCCCAGATAGCGGCCGACAAATCTTCTCAGCCTTAGAAATTCATATTTTTCGTTTAAATTCCGATAGGGCCCATAGGAAATCATTGTTAAAGGATCTCTTATGCGTTCACTTATTCTATTGTCCCTTCTTTTTACCCAGTCTCTATTGGCCCAAACCGGTCCCGAGAAGAAGTTAAAAGAGCTGGAAGAGGCCCGAGAAGAGGAGCTTTATAAGTGGAGAACGACTCATAAATTTAATAATAAGCTTCCCAATGATGAGTATACAAAATTTTATAAAGAGGCCTGGCAGAAGTATTCTGAAGAGGAATTAAAAGTTTATCAGGAAAGCTGTAAAACTAATAAGGCCTACTGTTTAACCAGTACTCAGAGTGCTTTAAAAAAATCCCAAGTTCGGGTAGTGACAGGTCTATTGGAAAAAAAGAACGAATGGGCGAGACAAGGTCTTAGCAGTGATGTGCAAGCGAAGAAAGAAGCTGAGTTTAAACGAGAAGCTGATATTGATCGTTGCGCTTCTCATAAAACAGATTGTGATAAATTATCTGCAGCAGACCGAAAAATTGCCGGGGAAAGAACAGTTAAACCCGTGACTGTGGTTGATGTTAAGGTAGAAAAACCTAAGGAAGAAAAGCCTAAGGAAGAAAAGCCTAAAGAAGAAAAACCTAAAGAAGTAAAACCGAAAGAAGAAAAGGCCACGGTTACTCTGGATGAAGTTGCGGCCATTCTGGAAGACAAGCTGGAAGAAGAACTCAAGGCCTTAGAGGACGAGTTCGAAAAAAATCATCCTAATTTCAAAGATAAAGAAATGACAGTTGAAGCAAAGAATTTTCTTCAGGCCCAGGAAGGTTTGAGGCAGGAGAAAGTTCTGGAAATCTTTGCAGGACTTTGTGCCAAATTCCCTAAGAGTAAGGAAGTCTGTCTCTCGGAAGATCAGGTTAAAAAGATCAAAGATGATTCCGCTTCTGTAAACTGTTTAGTTGAGAGAAAGTTTAAGCATCAAAAAGAGCCGGATTTATTGTCTGGATTAGATGAGAGTCATCAAAAAGAATGGGATGCTTTATCATCACCCAAATCATGTCAGTCCCTCCTGGAAAAGAAGAAGCCTGAAGTTGAAGTTAAAAAAGACGAAGTTAAAGTTGTAGAAGAAAATGAAGATGAGAAGAATCCCCGCAATTATAAGGCCGAGACTTGCAAGTGGGTGAGTGATCTTCCACGTAAGATCGTCAATGGCCCGGGCTGTGGTCCCAAGGGAAGAAGCCGCATTTGTACCGGTTATGTAGTCTGCGAACAAAAAGAAGGCGGTGGCCAATTTATCAGAATGTCTTCTTGTGGAGCTGATAAATGTGGAGGCACAGATGCAGATGCTGTTCGTTGTACTAAAGATCAGGGATATTTCTCCCAAAGACCTGCCAGTGAATCCAAACTTTTCATGACTCCGAGATTGAAGAAGATTCTCTCGGGTGCCTCGGAGCAATAATATGAAATCTCTTATACTCCTTTTTTTGACATTGAGTGTTTATGCTGAAACCAGCCGCGATGTTTTTATCCGCGGAAAAATAGGAAATGAATTTGATGATAAGAAAATCAAAGTCATAGATTCTCTGGGTCAGTCCTATTTTTTGCCGAAGAGTGCTTTTCCTAAAGACTTCAAGTTCAAGCAAGGAGTGAGCTTTGCTATAGAGGTTCATGAAAAGACTCTGGATAAAGTGAAGATTCTAAAAAAATGAAAGCTCTGCTTTTTTTCATGCTAACCCTTCCTTCTGTTCATGCAGTTTCTCTGGATAAATTTAACTGTAGCAAGGCGGTTAAAGAGACAATTCATGATTGGCAGGGGCAAGAAGAGTGGACTAAAACCCAGTTAGGTCCTAAAGATGTCTACTATGCATCTCCTGCTGGTGCCGTTGGCGAGTGGATCATCATTAAGGCCATCCCTCGAGGAACTGGACTTTCAAAAATAACTCCTGATGGAAGAATTGAAGTGAGCTTTTCGGGAGATAAATGCCGTAAAGAGACTAAAAAATTTGCTCAGCCTAAGGCCCTCCCTGGTCACATCAGTGATAAGGAGTTGCAGGAATTTGTTCTCAACCAGAAACAGGGTTTAATCTATCTGTGGTCGGCCAATGAACCAGTTTCCCAGAAATCCATTCCGGAGATTCAAAAAGCTGCCAGTGAACTTAAATTACCGCTCATGATTTTACTCGATAAAGATGTCACCAAAGGTCAGTACCAAAAGCTCAAGAAGGAATTGGGGGAGATCGTGACTAAAAGAGCGGATACCGTTGAATTTAAAATGCGCTCTATTGATACCTTTCCTACTCTTTTGATATTTAAGAATGAAAAGTTACTTCCCAGAATGATTAAAGGTCACAAACAAGCAGATGAATTTGAGAAAGAAATCTCTCAGCTTTTGAAGTAAAAAAAAAGGCCCTCTTGCGAGGGCCCTTCATTTTTGATTATTTTACTTTCCAGTAATATTCAATCACGAGACGCTTTTCGAAAGCGAATGGGATATCTTCAGCAAGTGGTTTTGCAACCATTTTTGCTTTCTCTTTCTCACCAGAAGCTTCTTTAGACAAGAAGGCCGGGATTGATGAGATACGAGGACGAATTTTCGCCTGAAGGTAGTTACCTGATTTAGCACCTGTATCAGTGATTTCAATCACGTCATTAGGTTGAACCTGGTAGCCTGGAACGTTAACAGTCTTACCGTTAACTTTGATGTGCTTGTGAGAAACCATCTGACGAGCAGCTGGAGTCGAAGGCGCCCAGTTAAGACGGAAAACAACGTTATCAAGACGAGATTCAAGAGAGATGATCATTGAATCAACCCATGAAGCTGTTTTAATCTTCTTAGATTTTTTAACGTAGTTACGAAGTTGAGATTCGCGAAGACCGTAGTTGAACATAACTTTTTGTTTTTCAACTAGACGAACAGTATAGTCCGAAAGCTTCTTACGTTGCATACCGTGCTGGCCTGGACCATACGGTTTTCTTTCTAGAGCTCCGGCCTTACCAAGACCAGGTAATTCAACACCAAGACGACGTTGAATTTTGAAGCGCGCACGCCCCATGTCGATTTTTGCCATAAATTCTCCTTAGGCATTAGCAGGAAACAATAAAATAAATATTCTCCAACAGGGAGCCTGCATCCTCACACAATTGAGAGAGAGGGAATAATAATGAAATCCTGAGCATTTGGCAAACTTATAAAGCAATACATTAACTGATCTAACGCGTCGCTGTCTCTAAATTTGCGGTGCCGACGTTGAAAGCAATAGNNCCGGCCCTTTCAATCGCCTGTTCAATCGTATCCGTTGTCACGACACCGAAAATAGTCGGAATTTTGGTTTTGAGGGATACGTGAGAGATTCCCTTCGCCGTTTCCGAGCAAACATAGTCATAATGGGAGGTTGAACCGCGGATAACGGCACCCAGGCATATAATGGCATCGTATTTTCCGGACTCGGCCAGGGCCAGGGCCGCCACGGGTAGTTCAAAGGCCCCAGGGACCCAGACTTCATCTACATTTTTTTGATCTATTTCATGACGGTTTAAGCAGTCATGAGCACCACCCACCAGACGAGAAACAATAAAGTCGTTAAAGCGAGCGGCCACGATAGCAATTTTTAATTTTGAAGCGTTTAATGATCCTTCAATTTTCATATGAATCTCACTTATTGATTTAAAAGGTTTTGTTTTAAAAGGTGCCCGAGTTTCATCTTCTTAGTCAGAAGGTATTGGGCGTTTTTATGATTGGCATTTATCTCAAGAGGCTCTCTCTCAATCTGATCAAAACCCAACTGTTTAAGACCATCCATTTTCTTGGGATTATTTGTCAGGAGTCTGATTGACTTGATTTCAAGGTAGCGAAGAATTTGTGCCGCCATGGTGTAGTCACGAGAATCTACCGGGAAGCCAAGATGGACATTGGCCTGGGCCGTATCCATGCCCTGATCTTGCAGTTGATAGGCCTTAACTTTATTAAATAAACCGATGCCACGACCTTCCTGGCGAAGATAGATGATGACCCCTGAGCCTTTTTCTTCGATCATTTTCAAAGATGCTTCAAGTTGATCTCCGCAGTCACAGCGGTAGCTTCCGAATATATCTCCCGTAAAGCACTCTGAATGAATCCGCAAAAGGGCTTCGCCTTTTTTGAGTTCCAACGGATCACCTTTCATGATGACTACGTGTTCCTGATTCAGTATTTCTGAACGGAAAATGGACATATGGAATTCCCCAAACTTAGTCGGGAAGGGAATGCTTTCAACGGTGGTAATGAGATTTTCAGTTTTTTTTCGGTAATCGATGAGATCAGCGATCGAAATCATCTTAAGCCCATGCTTGTCGGCCAGCTCACATAATTCAGGGAAGCGCGCCATTGACCCATCTGGGTTCATGATTTCACAAATCACACCCACTGGTGAGAATCCACTCATGCGAGATAGATCCACCGAGGCTTCTGTATGCCCGGGACGTTCAAGCACGCCACCATCTTTAGCGATTAAAGGAAAAATATGGCCGGGTCTGACAAAATCTTTATCTGTCGTTGCTTTATCCGTCATGAGTTTAATCGTGTGAGAGCGGTCAGATGCTGAAATGCCGGTTGAGATTTTTTCACGGGCATCAATGGTTACGGTGAAGGCCGTGCCTAAAGATGCGGTGTTCGTTTCAACCTGACGTTTCAAATCAAATCTTTCCGCAAGTTCGGCCGACAAAGGTGTGCAGATAAGTCCGCGACCTACGGTTGCCATAAAATTTACGGCCTCAGGGGTGATCAGGTCGGCCGCCATGACAAAGTCACCTTCGTTTTCGCGGTCTTCATCATCCACTACAATAATCATCTGGCCCTGGCGGAGAGCTTCCAAGGCAGTTTCGATAGAGTCTAAAGGACGTATTTTTTCAGTCTTCATATTTCACATTAAAAAAGTTGTGGGCCCACTCTTCATTTTGTTTGTCTTTATTAAAACGAAGGAAGTTCTCGATATATTTAGCAATCATATCTACCTCGAGATTTAAAACATCTCCAACCTTTTTAGCTGATAATGAAGTCTTTTCCAGGGTGTGAGGAATGATCGCCACCGTGAGAGAGGAATCTGTCAGTCGGGCGATGGTCAAACTGATACCATCCAGAGCAATTGAGCCTTCTGAAATCATATATTTACGAAGCTCTGTTGGAATACTGACTTCTATTTCCCAATTGTTGCCGGTTTTTTCTATCTTTTTAATTTTTCCCAGAGCATTTACGTGGCCTTGGACAAAATGTCCGCCTAAACGGTCTTGAGGTCTCAGGGAGAGTTCCAGATTGACCTTGTCACCAGTTTTCAGGTGACCAATAGAGGTCTTCTCCAGAGTCACATGAATCGCCTGGACCCGAAAAGTATCGCCGTGAATTTTAGTCGCCGTCAGGCATACTCCATTGGTTGCCACTGAATCATCAATGGCTATTTCTTTTATTAAACCCGGAGCGCGTATGACAAACTCTTTTCCTTCCGCATTGGTGGTGATGGACTCAATGGTTCCAACTTCCTGAATTAATCCTGTGAACATAATAATCTTCCTGTAAGAAAGTGATCGTCCCCGATCCACTTTGATTCTAATTGAGTCAGACGGGGTCTGTGATTAAGTGTTGTGAGTTCAAGTTCGCCTAAGAGGTTTTTACCTGACCCCAGAAAACTTGGATTTTGATAGAGGGAAACGCGGTCAATAAATCCGCCCTGAATAAACGAAGAGGCAAGCTCTGGTCCGCTCTCCAACATGAGATTCATAAGTTTGCGGGCAAAAAGATCATTCATCGCCTCTGTAAGCGAATTTATTTTTATGACCTGAGAAGCCTCAAAGGAGAAACTCAAATCACGTTGGGTATAAATAAGAGTGCGGTCTTTAAATTCATCAGTAAATAAATGATGAGTCGAAGGGAGGTTACCACTTTGAGTGAAAACAATCCTCCATGGTTGCTTGCCTTTATAATCAGGCAGCCTTACCGTTAGTCTAGGATTATCTTTCCGCACAGTTTGACCACCTACAATGATTCCCTGATGAAGAGAGCGCAGGTAATGAACATGAGCGCGGGCCTTCTCTCCCGTGATCCATTGTGATTCACCATTTGGCAGGGCCGTTTTTCCATCAAGGGTGACCGCGGCCTTGAAATGGATGAAAGGTCTTTTTTTTCTTTGAGAAAGAAAGAAGGCCTCATTTAACTCTTCACCTTCCGTCTCTAAAATTCCGTGCACAACTTCAATCCCACTTGACTTCAAGAGGTCCACTCCCTGACCAAACACCAAAGGGTTAGGATCAAGATTTGAGATCACAACTTTTTTAATTTTTTCTTTAATCAGTCTTTGAGCGCAGGGAGGGGTCGTTTTATTCGTATGGCAACATGGCTCGAGGTTGACGTAGATGGTAGCACCTTCGGGGGATTCAGTGCAATTTTTCAAGGCATCAATCTCAGCGTGATCTTGACCTTGCTGATGATGAAAACCCTGACCGATGATTTTTCCATCTTTAACGATGACTGCACCCACTAGTGGATTTGGCCAGGTCTTTCCCAATGCCATCCGGGCAAGTTCAAAAGTTTTTTTAATAAACTCTGAATCACTCATCATCTTCCTCGAGATCCTGAAAGACCTTTCCGGCAGGGTCTTTTTTTAATTCTTCCAGATAAAGTTCCAGGGAATAACCAGGAGTCACTCCCAACCATTCTTTAATCGTGGCGTGATTGATATTCATATTCAGCCACTTGAAAATACAAGATTGGCGTAGGGACTTCGCAGTCATTTCTGTTTTTAATTCACGGCGGATTTCTTCAAAGAAAAGTTCTGTCCCCCGAGGAGATAAACCGCCTGAGAGAATTTTATAAGGATTGGCATTAAAGAGCAGCTCCATGATTTCTAGTCCTTGCTTTTCAAAATGCTCTGAGCGCAGATTTTGATAGAGGTGGAAATCTCGATTAAAGACAGCAGGCAGTGGAATTGAGTAAGGATCGCGTTTGGGATGCTCAACCAGAACGCGGTAGTTACTCTTATCTTTGAGGATGCTTTCAAAACTTAGTTTGGCCAGATCAGATACCTTAAGCCCTGAACCATAGATCAAATGAAAAATGACCACGTTCCGCATGTTCACTAATTGAGTCAACCCCTCGGAGCTGGCAACTCTTTGCTTTAAAAGCTCATAGGTCTTAATGACTTCCGGGAAGGGGGAAGGCTCAGGATCATCCAATACCTTTGGTGAGACCGCCATCTTCTTGAGCGGATTTTCTGGAAAGATATTAAGCATTAACAGGTAATCAAAAAACAAACGTAAGGCCTGAACTCGTCGTCTGACTGAATTGGGGGACCCGTATTTTTTGTCCAGATATTGAGAGTATTCCTGAACCTGAATGGTGGTAAAAGTTTTGATTTTTAAATGCTGTTGTTTGGCGATCAGGAAAGTATTAAAGCATTGTAGGTCAGCTTTATAATTCTTTACGGTATTAAAGCTTTTACCCTGACGTTCAAGTTGTTTTAAAAATTCTTGCTGTTTATCAATTAAATTCCATTCCATGGGTTCGTATATTACGAAAAAGGCTTGGATATGTACAGGAAATCCGTTACTCTGTGGGCCTCGGAGGCATGATGATTACTGTATCTAATTTAACCAAATCTTATGGTGGGCAAGTCCTGTATCAAGGCGGCTCATTTTTTATTGGCCCAGGAGAAAAAGTAGGACTGGTTGGTCCTAACGGTGCTGGTAAAACCTCTCTCTTTCGTCTCATTACCGGCGAAGAACGGGCAGATTCGGGAGCGGTGGATATACCTAAAAACTTACGTCTTTGTTACTTCTCACAAAATGTGGGGGAATTAAAAGGCCGGAGTGCTTTAGAAGAAGTGATTCACGGAAATGTTCGTTTAGGATTCCTGAAAACTGAAATCTCAAAAATAGAAAAGGCCCTGGAAGAAGGGGAATACTCCGATGAAATGCTCGAAAAACTCGGGGATTACCAGACTGAATTTGAAAAACTTGGTGGTTACGATATTGAATATCAAGCTGCGGAAGTTTTAACTGGTCTGGGCATTATGCCGGAAGATCAACAACGCCCGGTTGAATCTTTCTCGGGTGGTTGGAAAATGCGTATCGCTCTGGCCAAGGTTCTGGCACAAAAACCTGAATTTGTTTTAATGGATGAGCCAACCAACTATCTTGATTTGGAATCAATCATCTGGCTTGAAAATTGGCTACGGAATTTTAAAGGTGCTGTTTTTATGACAAGTCATGATCGTGACTTCATGAATAGCATTGTGAAAAAAGTCGTTGAGGTCAATCATAAGACCATTACGGTTTATTCCGGGAATTATGATTATTATGTCAAAGAAAGAGAAATACGTCGGGAACAACTGGTAGCAAGTTCTGAGCGCCAGGAAGCGATGTTAAAAAAAGAAGAAGAGTTCATTGCAAAATTTGCAGCTCGAGCTTCTCATGCTGCCCAAGTGCAGTCCCGTGTGAAAAAACTGGATAAGATTGACCGGATTGAAGTGATTCCTGATGATCAGGCGATTAATTTTGAATTTCCCAAACCTCCTCGTTCTGGAAACGATGTTGTGAAGATGGATAATCTCGCGAAAGTTTGGGTCACTCCCGAAGGTAAAGAGAAAAAAGTATTCTCTGGTGTTTCAGGACTCGTCAAGCGCCTTGAAAGAGTCGCTGTTGTGGGTGTGAACGGTGCCGGGAAGTCTACTTTACTGAAGATCATCAGCGGACTTACCGAGGCCACTGAAGGTCAGGCAGTGATTGGTGCTAACGTTCAAATTGGTTATTTCTCTCAGTACTCTATGGATGTTTTAAATCCCAATAAAACCGTCTTCGAAGAAGTTCGCGACCGAGTTCAGGATAAATCTGACGGTTATATGAGAAACCTTCTGGCAGCATTCCTTTTTAGAGGGGATGACGTTGAGAAAAAGGTTTCAGTNNTGATTCTGGATGAGCCTACCAACCACCTGGATATTAGATCCAGAGAAGTGTTGATTGAAGCTTTGAAGGCCTATGAAGGCACAATCTTAATTGTTTCCCATGATCGCCACTTTTTAAAACAGCTAACGACTCAAGTTGCAGAAGTCGATAAGGGCGGAGTAAGATTTTATCCAGGAACCTACTCTGAATATCTCACTGCAATTGGAGATCATTAATGGCCGCAACTAAAGTCATGCTCAGCCCTAACCAAATCCTTCTTAAAGAAGGGGATCACTCGAGTAACATGTACTGGGTACAAAGTGGTCAATTGGTCGTCACCAAGAAGCGAGGACTGGAAGAAGTGGTTCTAGGTCATATCTACAGTGGGGAACTTGTCGGTGAGATCTCTTTTCTGGATGAGGAGCCAAGAAGTGCCACTGTTAAGGCAGTCACGGATTGTGATCTGATTCAGATCCCTCAAGAAGCGATTGACGGAATTTTTAAGACCCAGCCTAAATGGTTGGAAATTCTGGTCAAGACTCTGGCCGAGCGCCTTCGTAAAGCAAATGCCCGGATAAAAATCTAAAAACCTACCACTTTTCGCGTTGCGAAATGGTAAATTTTTGCATACTCTCTCAAGTTCGTTGCGAAAGAAGCTCAAAACCATTAGAACTCTTTTCATTGTGAAATTTTAATTTTTGCTGAAGCTCTCGAGGGACTTCAGATAGACGACCTTAAGGTGATTTATGTCACGGCCTCGCTTACATCAGTTTTTGTCTCAAGTTTTTGAAACTAAAGATCCATCTGAAGTTTTGAATCTCTTTGAACATGAAGATTTTGACGGTTTCATGGAGATTCATGCACTCAAGATCCCTAAACGGGAATTGGCCCAGGCCTTTACACACACATCTTTTTCTCATGAATTTAATGTTCCTCATCAGGAGCAACTGGAATTTCTTGGAGACTCAGTTCTCCAGCTCATTTTAACAGAAGAGCTGTTTAAGAGATTTCCTACGGAGAAGGAAGGTCATCTTTCGAAGTTAAGAAGTGCTTTAGTGAATGAGGCGAGTCTTTCGATTATGGCAAGAGGTCTTAACCTAAGTGATCTTCTCATCGTAGGGAAGGGTGAATTTATTAAAAAACTCTATCAGGAATCTTCTGTTCTGGCCGATACATTTGAGGCCTTACTGGCCCAAATTTATCGCCATCATGGATTTGAGTTCACACGGGTTCTGTTTCTCTCATGGCTAAATAAATTTATCCCAACTGCCTTTGATATCAATTTTCTTGATCAGTTTGATGCCAAATCTAAGCTGCAGGAAAAGGTTTTAGCAAAATATAAAAAGTTGCCACGCTACACCTCTGAAAATCAGGGAGATCAGTTTGAGATCACTTTATGGATCAATGATGTGGCAAGAATCAGAGGAGTGTTCTCCTCAAAGAAGTCCGGTGAAAAAGAGCTGGCGCAAGAAGTGTTAAAGAAAGATCTAATTTAAGGAGATACCATGTTATTTGAAAATCAACATCCCCATAACAAAGCGATCATGATTGCCGTTCTTGGGAAACCGAATGTTGGAAAGAGTTCCTTCATCAATCATCTTATGGGATTTGACCTCTCGATTGTGAGTTCAAAGCCCCAGACAACTCGTAATCAGTTCCACTGTGCTTTCACCATTGACCGTACAGAAGTTGTTCTAGTCGACACTCCGGGAGTGCATGCCACTGCCCAGGAATTAAATAAAAGAATGAATGGCCAGGCCCAGATGGGTGCTGAAGGTGTTGACTTGAACTTCGTTCTGATTGACCTGACGACGGATGTGGTGACCGAGTTCAAAGACTTCCTTAAAAACTTTGATGCTCCTTTATCAAAAACATGGATCATTTTTACGAAGTCAGATCTGGTGAAAAAAGAAGATTTAAACTTAGGTCCGGCACTGGTTAAAATGCAGGAGCTTTGTCCTTCAATTGAGAAACATTTTGTGATCTCTTCAAAAGATGGACATAACATTCATGAAATTACTGGCGCGATCCAGGATGCGGCCTTAAGTAATCCCCACCTTTACCCAGGTGGAGATGCTTCCAATATGAATGAGCGTTTTTTTGTTACTGAATACATTCGTGAGCAGGCCTTCCGTCTTTTAAAAGAAGAGCTTCCTTATGAGATCGCTGTGATCATTGATGAGTATAAAGATATTAAGAAAAAAGATGAAGAGGCCATTCCTGAGGCCCATATCTCTGCTTCTATTCTTGTGAACCGTCCTTCCCAACGAGCGATTGTTGTCGGTCGGGGTGGTTCAATTATTAAAGAAATCGGGATCAATGCCAGAAAAAAAATCGAGGCGATGATTGGCGGGAAAGTTCATCTTAATCTTCACGTTAAAGTCTCTCCTAAATGGTTTAACAATAACTACGTTTTAGATGAAATCGGACTCCCTCGCACGCAGAAGTCTACGAGAGTCTGGAGGAAAAAATGAATCAAAGATCAATGGTGGTCTCCATAATTGGAAGACCCAATGTCGGTAAGAGTACTATTTTTAACCGACTGATGAAAAAACAACACCTGGCCATGACTCATGATCAGCCCGGCGTTACCCGTGATCGTCACTATGGGATTCTTCAATTGGAAGAATATGTAGACGGGGAAGAACTCAAACAAGATGTCATTCTGGTTGATACAGGTGGCTTTTATCCGGATAAAATTGAGATCGATACTCATAAGAAAAAAAATAATGTCGATCCGTTTTTTAACATCATGGCCGACCATGCAAAACTTGCCATCAATGAATCAGACCTGGTCTTGTTCATCGTGGATGTACGCGAAGGTTTTCTGCCTTTTGATAAAGGCATCTGCGATTACATCAAATCGACGAAGAAACCTTTTTGGTTGGTGATGAACAAGTTTGATACTGAAAAACAGGAAGGGGATCAATATGATTTTTACACCCTAGGCCTGGATGAAGAAAACATGTTAAGAGTTTCGGCCGAACACAACCGGGGCTTTTATGAATTGCGTGAGCGTATGCTCAAGATGGCAACTTCATTTAAAGAATCCGAGCTTTCCAAGACAGTCGATGGCCATCTTCAAAATGGAGTTAAACCACGTAACGATGTGGTTTCTTCGGTTGCGATTATTGGTGCACCGAACGCCGGTAAATCAACTCTCTTAAATTGCTTAGTGGGCGCTCAGCGCGCTTTGGTTTCAGAGATTGCTGGAACCACTGTAGATCCGATTGAAGGGTATATTGATCTTTATTTTGGTCCGGATGTTGAAATGCTCACCGCCCGGGATAATCAATTCCGTAAAGACAACGACGAGATGTTTGAAGAATTAAAACGTTTCCAGGAATCAGGCGACGTGGATCTGAATATTTCAGTTGATGAAGAAGACCTGACGGAAGAAGAAAAGAAAATCTACGTTGAATATGGCCAGACTGAAGAGTCGACTTTTGCAGACGGTGAAGACGCTGACGTTGGCGCTTCTTCGGATTTTAGTTTTGATGAATCCAATACCGGCCCTGACCTTTTCTCTGAAAAGGAAATTTTAAGTGAGATTGAAAAAAACTGGGATTCGGCCCCGGAAGAAGAAGTGGCCGATCTGGAGTTTGCTCAATATATCAACCGCTGGCGTTCAGTGAAGTTGGTCGACACAGCAGGGATCAGAAAATCCAAGTTGGTTGAAGGTTTCATTGAAACTCAAAGTGTTTATCGATCTTTGAGATCTATTACAGAATCAGATATCGTGCTTTTTATGATTGATTCCACTCTTGGAATCACCCATCAGGATCGTCGTCTGTGTGATATTGCTTTAGAGAAAGGCAAGTCAGTTATCATCTGCTTGAACAAAATTGACCTTCTGAAGGATACCTTTGCTGATCAGAAGAAAAAGAAGGAATGGATTCAGAACCTTCGGGATGAAGTGCCTTGGCTGAATTTCTGTCAACTCGTGACGATCTCCGCCCAGAAGAACAGGAACATTAACTATCTTCGGGAAGCTGTTAAACGCACGGTGGTTGTCCGCAATCGCAAGATTCCAACCGGTGCTTTGAACCGTTGCCTGCTTCAGCTCACTGACAGAAATCCTGTAATTGTGAAGAAAACCAATGGCACAAGATTTAAGGTGAAATACGCTTCGATGCTAAAAACCAGCCCACCAACCTTTTTACTTTTTAGTAATAAGTCCCAAGGGATTCCTGAAAACTACCGACGTTATCTGGTAAATGGTCTTCGAAAAGAATTTGATCTGACCAATACTCCTGTGCATTTAATTTTCAGAACCTCAACCGATATTGAAAGAAGAATGCGTAAGGTTGAGAAGAAAAACGCAAAAAAAACTTAATCTTTTAAAGGGCCCCGAAAAGGGGCCTTTTAATGTTCATTTCATGTTTCTTCCAAACTAGAATTATCACCATGAAACCGTCAGAAGTCCTAAAAGTAATCGGCAACAGTTTTCCTCATCCAATTACACTGGTTGATGTTAATCTGCCTGATCAACCTCTGGTCTATGTAAATCAGGCATTTTGTAATTTGACTAAATACAGTTATGAGGAGGTCCTTGGGGAAAATTGTCGTTTCCTTCAGGGTGCGTTAACTGATCCGGAAGCTGTCTTAAGGATCAGACGGGCCATTACTCTTAGAAATCCTATCTGCCAGGATCTTCTTAATTATAATAAACAAAATGAAATTTTTTATAATCGTCTTGTTCTGATTCCATTACGTGAAGGTAATGCCGTTTATTATTTAGGTCTTCAGCATG
Source organism: Bacteriovoracaceae bacterium UBA4096 (assembly GCA_002381945.1). Taxonomy (GTDB): domain Bacteria; phylum Bdellovibrionota; class Bacteriovoracia; order Bacteriovoracales; family Bacteriovoracaceae; genus Peredibacter. The sequence continues at coordinate 2,644 of DFXY01000029.1, read as the reverse complement.
AAATAGCCCAAGCTCAGTTCAAAAAAATAAATGAAGTGGGCCAGAATGAATTATTGGATAAAACGAACAATCCATTAACGATTATCATGAGTTCATTTGCATTTCCGGAGGCCGAAGGCTCCGGGAAGCGGATGATCGAGTCAATGTCGAGAATTAGAGGATATGTTTTAAGTCTTTAATTGTTCGCAGGCGAACAATTAGAGGAACCAACACGCTGGTCGGGCCCATTTTGCATCATTACATCCATTCTCTGAAAGACCCGAGCACAAGGTTCCATTGATAAAAGTCTGATACCGACAATCGAGACTTGGATATTCACCCACACTGTTGAGGGTGCGGTCTGTACGGTCGTTTTCGATTCTGCCAAAAAATCCCGCAGGAACATTCATCTCTTGAAGCATCTTTTGGTATACAAGGACGGTTTGATGAGAGGCCACTAAAGTTTCAAGGCACCGGTTTTGATCTAACTTGTCCTCATAGTTCTGGTTACACTCCTCGGCCATTGAAGGATTCAGGAGGCCTTGGTTGTCAGAAAACAGATCAGGCAGCTTCAAACTCAGTTTCTTGATACAGTCGCTTGTGGCAAAGTAGTCGGCCTGACCTTCACATGACATTTTCTTCGGGGCGCGGCTGCGAACGGCAGGAGTTAATTGGATACCCACGACATAAGGTTCTCCTCCAAGAAAATGGCCGATTTCATGACATAAAATAATACCTAAGGTGGATTTGGTTTGCTCTTTCAGTGAGAGTAGTGTCTCCACCACAGTGACTTCCCAGGTACCATCTGCTCTCTTGGCAGCAAAGGCATTGGGTGAATCAGTTGATTCTTTAAGGGTAAATTTAAGCTTTCCACCTAGTGAGCGAATGTTTTCAGCGTAGGTTGTTTCGAGAGTATTGGTTAATTGAAGATAATCAGCTTTATCAATCGAAGCTTGAGTCAGGTGACTGAATAATAGAAAGGCCAATAAGAAGCATTTAGACATGCTTTCTTATAACATTGTTTGGGGCCAACTAAAGGAAAGTGTGAAAAAAACACACGATTACCAGGTGAAGTTATAGGTAATGACCACTGAGATTACGTTTCCGGTTAAGTCTTCAAAGCCGTAGGTGCTGTCTTCTTCTCCGGGGATTTGCCGGAAATCCTGGGTAAATTTATCATAAAAATTAACGACGTGATAAATGCCTTCTACGCTGATGTAGGACTGCTTGAGTTCCACTGGAAATTCAAGGCCTGCCCCAATGCCAGTACCAATACCGCCACCAGAATCTTTAGGGATTTCACGATCAATGAATTTACTGGTCTGATACCAATACTCCAGGCGGCCAATCAAATGGGGATTTGAGTAGGTGATTGCCGTCCCTAAATCTGTGGTGTCAATGTAGTACTTGTAACCAACAAACACTCGCGTAAAATCAGTTACCACAGCACCAATAGGCCCTTGATCGGGATAACCATTAACTACGGTATCCAGGATCATGGTGTGTTTGGAATATTCAAGACCGAGAGTGATGGCCTTTTGGAAATCCAGAAAATAGTTAACCGATAAGTGAAAAGTCGGATGATTGTCTTCATAGGCCGCACCACGGTTACCGGTAAAGGTAGTGAAACCTCCGCCTAAGTTAACCGAGAAAAAACGGCCATAGCGGTAAAAGCGCTCGTCTTCCAGAACTTGGGCAGATTCCAGATCCTCATTGAAGTCTGAGAAAATATCACTCCCCGGATTAAGATCATCTTCCACTTCCTGCATAATTTGCTCAGAAGACTGGGCGAATACCGAGAAGGGCATGAGGATTAAGAATAGAAGGAGGATTTTATTCATCAACATATTTTATAGATAAAAATGGACAGCGGCCTTTAAGAATTGGTCTCCCAAAGTCTCAAAGCTTCTTCCATCTTCCGAGTTTGCATTCCTGGCCGAGATACCAAATTCAAAGGAAAATCCGATACTCTCAAGACCTGTAAAATGGAATTCAGTTCCAAGAGTACCGTCGACCTGGTAGCCAGATTTAACTTTATCCTTATCATCTAAAAAGTTTTCCATGGCAAAAAGGCCTGCCATATAGAAATTGAGCTGTGGTTCGTCAAAAATGATGCGGTAGAACTTAACTCCTGCACCATAAAGAGTGTCATCCTCATTGGATTTGAAACCTAATAATCCACCAAGAGCGAAGGTTTTTGATTGTTGAACCTTCAGTGAGATGGCCGGAATTCCATTGGCCAGCTGATTTGTGGCGCCAATTCCCATTCTGCCTCTCATATCCGCCGAGATAGCTTGAGTGGAGAATAAGAACACAAATAAGAGGAATAATTGCTTCATTCTTTAAGTCTAAGGAATCTTTTGATCTTTGACAACGAGTGAGCAGGAGTTTTAAACTTCTATTGAATTTTAAAGATCAAAAGGACCATAAAAATGAGCGAAGCGACTCAAACTCAAACTCTTGAACAGACACTCAATAAAACAGACTTGGGTCACACGATTTATGAGCATCGAAAATCACTTTTCATTCTCTTGATCGCCATTTTGGTTGGGGCCACTGGATTTGTTTTTTGGAAACAATCTCAACAGTCGGCTGCTCTGAATAACTCCGTAAAAGTTTTTGAATTTCAAACTGGCCCATGGGCCGAAGCCAAGGCAGGAAAAAT
>DFXY01000025.1 GCA_002381945.1 Bacteriovoracaceae bacterium UBA4096 | reverse complement strand
ACTATCGGTGAAATAATCTGAAACAGTCGTGTGAGACCATTAAAATGCTCATCTTTTCGATGGCCATATTTTTTAACAGCAAGTTTTGAAAGGTGGCCAAACGCCGGAATTTGCGAGACCTCAAGAGCGAGAATCCTCCTGCGATCCTCATCCACTGCAACAGTTACACTGAGTGGTTTTAGTTTTGAATTTTCTTTTGTGATGAGATCATCAAGCTGCATATTGTGAATTCGTCCTTTAAACGTCTCAAGTTTTTTTTGATTAAGTTCCTTGCAACGTTTGGCGAGGTACGGGAGCTTTCTTTCGACCGTTTTTTTATCGACACCAAGAAAAAGCGCCGATCTCCTCATTGAAACGCCAGAGGCCAGTAGTTTCAAAAGTGGGAAATTAATTCTTCGCCGTTTCTGACAATAGGTCGCTGTAAAGGTGGCATTTGAGAAGCGAGTTCCGCAAGTCTTACAACGAAAACGCTGAATAATTTTTGAGTCTTCCTTGCGACGAAAAGATCCGTCACGGATATAGTTTTTGGGAAATGCGCAGTTAGAGTTAGGGCAAATTTTTTTCATGCCCAGAAAGTGCAAAAAATGGTCCTAGTTATAAAACAGTAACCACTCGAAATTAAAAGTCGTCTAACGCATCCAGAAAAACAAATAGCACCCACTGAATGGTTTTAAAGTCTATTCCCAACACCAATGAAGTAGGGCAGTTTTGAATTAATAAGCGGTTTCTTTAAGGGCCTTCTCTAGAGTGGGATATTGAAAGCGAAATTTCATTTCTTTAAATTTCACCGGAAGCACTTTCTGGCCTTCAAGTAAAACGGCCGACATTTCTCCAAAGAGGAATTTCAAAGCGACGGCCGGAACCGTAGCAAAAGTTGGACGTTTTAAGGCCTTGCCTAAGCATTTGGTAAATTCCTCATTCGTTATCGGATAAGGAGCAGTTCCATTATAGGGTCCTTGCATTTCAGGATTTTTAAGGGCCTCAATGTACATTGAGGCCAGATCATTCACATGGATCCAGCTCATATACTGCTGGCCGCTTCCAAGTTTTCCACCTAAACCCAGCTTAAAAGGAGGCAGCATCTTTTTAAGCGCTCCTCCACCTCGGCCAAGCACAACTCCGGTTCTGATGGTCACTACCCTTATACCAAGTTCTAGTGCCCGAGACGCTTCTCTTTCCCAGTCTTTACAAACGTTGGCGAGAAAATCATCTGCCAATGATGAAGTTTCAGTAATCTCTTCATTTGCACGATCACCGTAAATACCAACTGCCGAGCTTGAGACTAAGACTTTTGGTCTCTCTTTTAACCCTTCCATCGCTTCAACCAAACTGGCCGTGCCAGTTATTCTTGATTCGTAAATTTTCTTTTTTTGTTCTTCATCCCATCTCTTATCAGCGATGCCTTCGCCCATGAGATTAATGACACCATCAACGCCTTCAAAAGCTACCAGAGGAGGAAGTAAGCTAGTATCCTGCCACTGAAAAAAACGGCATTGACTACCCATCTTTAAGGCCGCTTTAGCAACATTCCGGGTCAGGACATTGACTTCAGCTCCATTTGCCAAAAGCTGTTTCACCACTTCTTTCCCAACAAATCCAGTAGCGCCTGTTATCAAAACTTTCATCAGATTCACCCTTTTATCAATGCTCTGCTTTCAGAATATTATAATTTTGAAGAGATTAACTAAGCAAGACTGACCGGGTCTGTCTTGCCCGTTTTGAAATCACTCAACCCTAAGGCATAATTGTCTCATGAAAAAAAGAACTGGTCTAATTATGACAGGTGGTGGTGCAAGAGCAGCTTTTCAGGTGGGAGTGGCCAGAGCACTCTATGAAATACTGGGAAATAAAAAAAATCTTTTTGATGTCATCACCGGTAACTCTGCCGGTGCAATCAATGCCACTTATCTTGCGGCCAATTCAGAAAATTGGGACGTGGCCACCCATAATCTTTCTGAACTATGGATGAGGGTAAAGCCACAAAATATTTATGATCTACGCACCCGAACCATCTCAGACCTGGGGCTTAAATGGGTCTCGGGAACTGTCTTGGGAGGACTTACTCCTAAAGGGAGTTCCATTAACCATCTTTTAGACACCAGTCCGCTGGCAAAGCTGGCCAATCGTGAAATTGACTTCGCTCACATTCAGGAAAATATTATTCGTGGGAACTTACATGGTCTTGCCCTTTCCACCACAAATTATAATTCCGGCAGCAATGTGGTTTTTTACCAAGGAGAAGAGTCGATAAAAGACTGGACTCGTTCTGATCGATTTTCTTATAGAACAGAGTTAGGTGTGGAACACATGATGGCCTCGGCTGCCATTCCCTTTTTCTTTCCACCGATTAAAATTGGAGAAAGTCATTACGGTGATGGTTGTATTCGTCAAACCACCCCTCTTTCCCCAGCAATTCACTTAGGCGCACAAAAACTCGTGGCCATCGGTGTCCGCCATTCCCATGATCATGAAAAGATGAGGCACATGGCCTTCTCTCCATTTGAAAATCCAACCATGGGGCAAATTGCCGGGGTCATGCTCAACGCTATTTTCATGGATTCTCTTGAATCAGATGTTGAAAGATTAAGAAGGATCAATGAACTGATTGCCGAAGGTGCTCATCCAGAATTAAAGGCCATTCCCATCCTGATGATAAGACCATCCAAGGATTTGGGTAAAATGACAGCCAAGCTCAACGAAGAACTACCAGCAATACTTCGTTACCTTTTAAAGGGTATAGGCGTTTCAGATACTGAAGGTCTCGACCTATTAAGTTATCTGGCCTTTGATGTATCCTATACCAAGCCCTTAATAGAGCTTGGTTATGAGGATACTTTTAGAATGAAAGAGGAAATCTTGAAATTTTTTAGTGACGACGCTTGATACCGCGATTGCGTTTAACAGGTGCCTTAGGAGCATTTCTGATTTCCTTATCAGTCTTCTGAACCCGGGCCGCACCACGAAGATTTTTCTTCTGCCCGCGGAAAGTGGCAGGTTTTTTCTCAACCACTTTCTTCACCACTTTACTTTCGGCCTTCATCTTTTCTTCTGGAATAACATCAAGATTTAAGTGCTTCTGATTCATGATGGCCTCATTAATCTGGGCGATCATCTTTGCATCATGATGGGCAACTAAATTATAAACAATCCCCTTCTTTCCACCTCGGGCCACTCGACCGCAACGGTGTAGATAGTAGATGCCAGTTTTGGGTAGACCATAGTTAAGAACCCAAACCAGATCCTGAATATCAATTCCCCGGGCCGCCACATCAGTAGCGATCAGAACCTGGACTTTTTTATCAACAAAAGCACGAATGGCACTATCTCGTTCTTTCTTTTCAAGATCACCATGCAAAAGTTTTGTTTTAAGCTTCGGCATTTTCTCTGAAATATACTTGTGAAGATCTTCGGCCTGATTTCTTTGATTGGTAAAAATAATTCCCCGACCCTGGGCCTGTTTATCCAGGAACATTTTGACCACCATGTCTTTTTCAGCAGGAGTGACTTTTACGTTATAAGTTTCAATCCGGGACTGAGGAGCATGAGAAGCATCAGAAGCAATTTTAGTGAAATCGACTTCAGGGAATTTTTCCAAAATATAATTTTCAACTTCTTCCGGAAGAGTGGCCGTAATGAATCCCATCTGAGTGTGGTTCATGTCAAAGTACTCAATCATAAAATCGAGATCACGCTTAAAGCCCATATCAAAGAGCTGATCGGCTTCATCAAAAATCACATACTGCAGCTGATTTAAATTCAATTCTTTTTTCTGAATGGCGGATTTTATGCGAGAAGGTGTGGCAATCAAGATTTCATAAGAACCACTTGCAACGGACTTCATCTTGGCGTGAGTATCACCTCCGGTAATATCCCGGACGCGCAAACGTAAGTGGTGAGATATTCCTTTAAAGACCCCGTAAATCTGAGAGGCCAGCTCCCGGGTTGGGGCAACGATGATGGCATAAGGAGCACCATTTAAAGTATTTTTAGTCCCTTGATCCTCTTTTTGCTTAATTCGGCTGGCAATCGGAAGTGCATAAGACANNGGAATCACTCTTTTTTGGATCAGCGTCGCAGTTTTTAGACCATGCTCTTTAAAATAGGCCTCAAGACCAGGGTGAAAATCGACATTCAAAAATGACATGGGAATCCTCGTTTAAAAAACAACATTTTGGGTGGTGTATCACGAGGGTCAACCTTTGTCAGGAGAAGAGGTAAAAAATTCTAAATTCCGCAGAACGCCTAAACCCTTTAGAATAGAGGCTTATACATCCTCACCGGGAAAGGAAATCAATGAAAAAGCTGTTTTTTGCCCTCATCACCATCGGCATTGGCCTCTACTCTCATGACTCTTCAGCACAAATCTTTAAACTAAATGTGACTGATTATGGGACCTCCAACACAACGATTCGGGGTTTTATCGATGCAGAAATTTTGAAAGTTCAAAACGACATCAACAAAGATTTACCTGGTGCCCAACCTAAAAGATTGATGGAGGGGATGGCCGATTCTTCGATCATGGCCGGTAAAGGGATTGGTTCAGACTACGCTTCTAATATGGAAGTATTATTAATTGGTGCAGGCGTAGGTGTCGGAGCTGATCTGGAAGAGGATAAAAACACGGATTCTGATATTTCTGGTGTTGGCGTAGCTCCAGGCCTTATTGTTGGTACAAACCTAGGCTTCCTGGATACGACCAAAATTCTAGGCATGGATACAAACCGTCTTAATGTTTATCTTAACTTCATGAGCTATGGCCATGATCAATCATTCGGAGATAACGGTAGTGAATCAGATGCTGAACTCGATATGACTGCTATGGGTATTCACTTTCGTTATGACTGGATTAAAGGTAGCGGAAATAAATTTCTGGGCTGGGGTGGTGTAAAACTTCATTTTGGTTATGAGTACAATAAAACCGAAATTACTTTTAATACAACCATTAACGAGACAGTTAACACAACCACTTCTACCAATGAAACCATTAACGGTACTATCACTGGTTCACCAAAGGCCACCATCCTGGTTAATACCCATTCATTTCCATTGGAAGTTTCAACCGATGTTCAATTGCTTTATGTCTTGAGTCTCTATGGTGGTTTAGGAGCAGATCTAAACTTCGGTGAAGCCAAGGGTGATGGTTCTTTAAATGCTGGTGAATCTCCAGTGACGTGTTCTGGTGGTGTAGCATGTGGTACTACGGTAACTGCCCAAGTAAAACCTGAGGCCAACATCGATGCTACTGGAAAAGTAAATCCACTTTCTTTCCGTGGATTTGCCGGGTTGCAAGTTAATCTTCCTTACGTCAGAGTCTTCGGTCAGGTTGATAAATCTCTCGGGGATGATCTGATTGGTGCTACTGCCGGTGTCCGTTTCGTTTACTAAATTTTCTCCATAATTTCGGTTGGCGAAAGCCTCCATACTGCCAAAGGCCCGATTTTCGGGCCTTTGCTTTTTTCAGGGCCCGTAAATAAAGAAACTTTTCCTGCTGAGATGCAAATTGGGCATGAGGATAAAGTGTGGTGCAACCACGTTCAATGAGTTTTAGACTCAAGCCTTTTAAATCACCCAGAATCCGCCCATACATATCTTCTTTTTCAATCATCAGCTCCTGGGTTGATCCAAGCGTAATGATTTTTTTGAGACAATTTGCGGAATAAGCTCCCGCATCTCCCACTCCGCTCATAAAAGGTTGCCCTTTTTCCGGGGAATCGATCCGGGAGAGCCGTACCCTCATCCGGTAACTGCCATGACTAACTAAAATAGTATCCCCATCATAAACTTTCAGGACCTTGACCGGCACTTTTAAGGCATAGAGGTCTGTAAGATCTACTCTCACCAGAAATAGACTCAACAAAGGCATAAGAATTTGATAGGGTCGCCGCATATTATCTCCTTTACTGGAAATGCCGGGGCCCAGGCCTCTGGAAAACAACTTGCCCAAAGGAAAGTTCATCTATGAATGTTCGTTCAGAAGTTAACAATCACTTTAAATTTACTCTTCAGCATGTGGACAAACACAGTGGCGCCCGGGCCGGGATTATTGAAACTCCCCATGGGCCAATTGAAACTCCAGTTTTCATGCCCGTAGGAACTCATGGAGCGATCAAGGCCCTTCAGCCCAAAGAGCTCATCGATATGTCGATCCAGATTTTACTCTCCAATACTTATCATCTGCATCTGACTCCTGGATCTGAGCTCATAGCTAAGGCCGGTGGCCTTCATAAATTTATGGGATGGGATCGCCCGATCCTTACCGACTCAGGCGGCTTTCAGGTTTTTTCACTCCAGAAAAATTCCATCACTGAAGAAGGGGCCAACTTCAAAGGAGCAAAAGGCGAAAACGTTCTTTTGACTCCCGAGATTTCAATTCAGGTTCAGCAAAATCTTGGCTCTGATATCATGATGGCCTTTGATGAATGTATTCCCTATCCTGCCACTGAAAAATATGTGGAGAATTCCATTGCCCGGACTCACCGCTGGCTCGATCGTTGTATTGATGCCTGGAAAAATCCACAACAGGCATTGTTTGGAATTGTTCAGGGTGGCGTTTACGATAAGTATCGTGAAATTTGCGTGGAAGAAGTGACCAAACGAAATCTTCCGGGTTACGCCATCGGTGGAGTATCAGTGGGTGAAGGCCCTGAACACATGGAAAAAGTGGTCAAGTTTACGGCCCCTTTAATGCCAAAAGATAAGCCTCGTTATGTCATGGGTGTGGGAATGCCGGAAGATCTTCTTATGATCTGGGAACACGGAATCGATATGAGTGACTGTATTATTCCAACCAAGTTTGCCCGAGGTGGAACCCTCTTTACCAATCGTGGAAAAATCCGCATTGAGCATAAAAACTATCGCCGGGATTTCTTCCCGATAGAGCCCAACCTAAAAGATTATGTGAATACGAATTTCACCCGGGCCTATATTAAGCATCTTTTTGATTCCAATGAAATTCTGGGTCAGATTCTCGCCACCGCTCATAATATTTCTTTTTATAAGTCGATGGCGACAAGAGCTCGGGAAGCGATCTTAGAAGACCGCTTCCTTGAATTTAAAAAGCAATTTTTGGAAGGTTATAAGAGGGACTAAAGTACTCTCTCATAGTCACTTCCTGCAGATCACTTCGGTTTTTCTCCAGGCGGGAGCTTAATTCTTCTGATGAGATTTTAAGCTTCCGCACGATTGGATCCTTCAGGACTTCTCTGACAACTTCTTTTTCCAGATCGATCCAGGCCTCTACTAAACATGCCTGTCTTTTCTTTTTAAAGATGAAGCTTCCTATAAGTGGAATTTTACCACTCCTCTCGATACAGACCAGGGCCTGTTTGCCGCCCGCGCGAAGCATTTTCTCTTCCAGTCCGACTGAAACTTTCTCCACCAACTGACTTTTTGATTTCTCCAGCCACTTGCTGACTTCTTCGCTCTCTGAAATATTCACACATGTTTGTTTTTCAAGGTAATTCCCAAAAAGGTCTTGTTTCGTATTGAATAAAAGTTTCATCTCAATTTGTTGCAAGGCCTCTTTACGGCAATCCAGTTCCAACTGCTTGGCATCAATCAGGTTACTTGCCCATTGATAGTCTGAAAGCACTCTTTTACGAAGCTGACCCTTATCAGCTGCCATATAGTCCATTGCCAGACTTACTTCTTTTTCTCTTTCTATCTCATAACGTTCTTGTAGGAGTTTCACCAGGCGCGGCTGGACTTCGCGGGTTAAAATCAATTCTTCTTTGGCATTAACAAGCTTACTGCCATCAACTGAAAAGCTTCTTACAGTGTTTTGCACCGAACCTGGGATATCAGCATTGAGGCAGTTATAAAAAGAACTGATCATATGTCCTGTTCCAACATCAAAAAGCCCGATTCTTGGAGCCGACTGGTTGTGATGAGAACGAGCGGCACAATTATCCCAGGTATACTGGGCTTCTTCCCTTATTGCATCCAGATTCGATGCTACAAAAATCTGATAGGACTTAATTGTTTCTTCTTTAATCGCCCCAAAAGGATGATAGGAGATATAAAGATCTGCCATCTCCTGAGTTTGCTCCGGAGGTAGTTTAAGTGTTTCAGCTTTCTGGTAAGCATTTCTTTGAACTTCGCTGTTAAAACAACTTTCTTCATCAGCTTCTTCAAAACAATTTACATAAGCATTCTTGGCTATTTTTTTATCGGATAACTGCTTTCTGAATTCTTGAATGCGTGCCAGGTAATTTTTATCATTCTGAAGTTCAATTAAGAATTTATCGAATGCTTTAACCAGATAAGACTTAATCTGTCCGTCCCACTTGGCCTTACCTGTCGTATCCCCTAGAGCAAGACACCCTTCAGGTTCATGAATGGAGATTTTGGCCTTCAGCATTTGAGAAATTTCAACAGCACTATTACCGATACAGTTCAACATTCCGGGCAGGATTGGAGCGTTAAAATCTGTTGTTTTAAAATAAACAGACCTAGGTGATGTCTTTACTGAATTACAATCAGTCACAGCATTTAAGATCGCTTTTCCGGTTTCTAGTGAGTACTTATCTAACCAATGATTTATAAGCGAATCTTTCTCAAATGATCGCGTCTGATAATAATTTTGCGAGACCCAGTTAAAATGAGGTTCTGTAATTTTACTTCGGGTTAAATCACCGTCTATCCGGAACATGGCAAGCGATTCCGCAAAATTCTCCTGCGGAGATGTTCCCGCATAGTTTGTGACAATCTTAATATCAGGTGTTTTCCCCCACTCTCTGACAGTGCTTCCACCATTGACATACTCATTGGTCATTGAAAAACCGGCGACCTCAGCATAATCCAGCTCATGAGATCGATAAAAAACTTTAGAACCTTTACCACCTTCAAAATCGACATGGTGATTAAGTTCATGAGTAACGGCCTGGTAGAGATAACCCTGATCTTGATTTTTACCCACCCACAAACAGCCATCGGTCAGTTTAATCCATCCCCGACTGTATGCAAGACCACATGAACCTTTATATTTTTCCCCCTCAAAATCTTCTCCGCGAGGAATCCTTTGAACTTCACGCAAATTCTTTAATGTCGTCTGCGGAGACTTCAGCATTAAAGTCAATCGCCAAAGGGCATATAATTCCTGATCATTGTAGAGGTACTTATCGAGTGAAAGAAATTTTCCGTTATATCTGCCGGGACTGGCGGTTTCGCCATCAACAATTGGAATAAGGTTATCCGCTGATAGCATATGTCCAAATTTCAAATACCAAAGATAATGCACATACCCTGCAATATTACCTTCTTTTCCATAAATCCTGTTGTAGATACAAGGGACACTTTCACAGCCATAATAATCAATGCTGTCATCGCGTAGATCTCCTATCTTCTCACCAAACTCTTTTAAAAAGTTTGCCTGTGGAACCGGGAGTTGATCCAAATCAAGATGCCTCCAGCGACCTTGCACCCTTGATGCTTTTTCATATTTCCGTTCGATTTCCTTGATTTCCGCTTTTAAAGTATCCACTGAAAAAATAGCACTTAAGCATTGTCCCTGATTGGCACTGGCAAGCGCTCTTTCCAGGACAACTTCTTTATCACTGTGCTTATCCCAACTGGAAATCAGGGACTCTTGCACCGGAGCTTTAGTACAACTGGCCCCAATTAAAAGAAGTGAGAGGATAGTGAAATTATTTTTTCTCATGTTCAACCACCCTTGAAATGTAACCACTACCTTCTGTATAGATGACAGACAAACCTTCTGAAGGGCATTTCAGTTCATACTGAGAAAGTTCATGTCCTTTGCCTTCAGAAATTTTATTAGTGACCGTCGCACACTCATGAAATTTATGTTTCCAAAAGAGAAGAGTTTTCTCATTTCCTTTGGGATCTCTGAATCCATTGGTCACGACATCATTGGTTACTTGAAATTTTTGATTGTCTTCATAGATCAAAACTTTACTGTCCTCGAGAGGAATGGGTCTCTCTTCAATGGGCTCCCCCATTTCCGCTTTTAACGCAGACACGGTGGTCTTTCCATAATCAAAGGACTGCTGCTTGATCCCACAAGAGGCAAGCACGAGAAAAAAGAGTAATAAAAATGGCTTCATGGTTGTTTCTCCATGGCCACCTATCGGAGACATTAGACAACAACTTTAGTCAAATGATCTTCAGTTTCTTACTACTTATCGATGAGTTGGCGCACTCCTCACCTCTTTTCACGCTCTTCCCTATCTTAATTTGAAATGAAGAAAGCGCAGGCCGCGTAGGCAACTGGTCATAAAAATTATAAATGAGGGTCACGTTTGGGAACACTTGGAGGTTCAATGAAAAAGATGCTTTTCTTCGGCATGATTTTAATCAGCTCATTAGCACAAGCCGAGATTTTCAAAAGTCGAGTTCATTCGATTGAAGACGGCCTGATCAAATTTGATAATGGTCGCGTTGCCTTCCTGGATTTAAAAAGCTTTGATTTATCCCCAGATGACTACATTAAAGCAGAAATTAATGAACAATCTACACTTCTCTCAATCGAGAAACTTCCAACTCAGGCAAGAGCGAATTTAAAGCAACTTTCACTCCAACCAGAAGAAGTGACTCCACCCCTGTTTGAACCGACGATTGTTCAAGGCATGGATGAGGCCTGGAATATCTTTAATCGATCAAACCCTTACTACAAAAGAGTCTCCGAGTGTACTGACCGGGCACATGTTTGGGCTTTTGATGAATTCAAAAAGACCGGAACGAAATCAAAGAAAGCTTTTGTCTTTTTAACGGCTTCTTACATAAACAGCGTCCGCTTTAAATGGTGGTTCCATGTGGCACCACTTTATACAGTCAATGACAATGGAACGATAAAGGAACTGGTGATGGATTTCCGCTATTCATCCGGACCGCAAACAGTGAAGGAATGGACTGATCAATTCGTCTACACCAAACGCCCATGCAAAGTTACAACGAAGTTCTCTGAATACGATGTGAATCCTCAGACTGAAAGCTGCTATCTGATTTATGAAAGTATGCACTACAAAGTCCCCGGAGAAATTCATGAACAGGAGTTAAGTGGTCGCTACAAGACATCAACGAGTGAATCGGAAATAAAAGCAGCCTTTCGATACGGCTTCCAAAAATAAAAGAAGAGTACACTATGAAAAACATCATCTCTTTAATTCTCCTTTCAACATCATTACTTGTCAGTTGCGGTAAAGACGAAAAAAGCAGTAAAAGTAATTCGGGCGTTATCCGGACGCCGGCCTTAGAGGAACAAGCAGCTGAAGGCTCTTACCGGGCCATCCTGAGACCTTTCAACAATCACCTGTCAGGCTTTCTACCAACCGGGGTGGCTGAGATAAAAATTTCTGGCGACAGCGTTCAGGTCAAAACGCTTTTAGACGATGATGCCCGGGTAGTTCATATACAAAGCATTCATCAAGGAACTGCATGTCCTACCATTATAAATGATACAAATAAAGATGGGCTGATTGATATCGCCGAAGCTGGAGTGGTTTCTGGTAAAGTTTTTATTTCACTGGATGGGAATCTTAATTCAGAAGAAGAAGGTGCTGGTCTCTATCCATTTGGAGGGGACTTTACTTATGTAGAGAATGCTTCTTTATCCAAATTTGAAAGTGATGCCAAGGCCAGAACTGGACAGGGTCTCAATTTATCCGGAAGAGTTGTTCTCATCCATGGAGTAAATGGTGCAACCCAATTGCCAGATTCAGTCGCCACCATAGGGACTTTTAACAGACAAGCTTCAATCCCTATTGCTTGCGGCATTTTAAAACGTGAATTATAAAAATGGCCCTAAAAGGGCCATTTTTATCCAAGACTTTCTATCGCCAAAGAAATAATTTTCGTGAGCTTTTCCAGATTCTCATAAGTCACATTATGAAACAGAGCTATTCTGAATTGATTCCGATCTAGTTTCCGATAACCATCAATGTCTACCGCAACATTCTGCTGACGCAAAACCCGGGTTAATTCCTCTACGTTATACTTGGGATCAACATCCACGGTAATGACTGCTTGCGAGCGAAACTCAGGATTTTTAATGTAGGCAGATAAATAAGGCTTCTCTTCTGCCCATCCATACATTAACTCAGCTTTTCTTTTCGCTTCCAGTATAACCTTCTCTTCTCCAAGCTTATTCATCAGTTTTATCTGTTCATTCAAGAGAAAAATGTTGGCAACAGAAGGAGTGTTATAGGTTTGATTATTCCTTCCATTCTCAATGGCATGAGAGAACTTCAGGGACTCTGGAATAAAACGGGATTTATCTTGTTGGATGAGCTCTGCCCGGGCCACGGCCTTAGGCGACATAATGGCGATATATAATCCACCGTCTGAAGCAAAAACCTTTTGAGGTGAGAAATAATAAATATCAATATTTTTAAAATCGACTTTAATTTGTCCGGCGCCGGAAGTGGCATCGACTGCCATCAAAGTATCGGGATTTTTTAGTTGAGGGATATTCGAAAGCTGAACCCCGGTTGAAGTCTCATTTAAAGTGCAACAAATCAGATCATGCTCTTCTGCTTCTACTGGATTAATTCCTTCACCAAAAGGAACCTTAATCGCTTCGGCCTGGATCCACGGAATGTTATGATGAGCGCGGTACCACTTGTCAGAAAACTCCCCGCATACAAAATGCAAAGAAGACTTTTTAACCAGCCCCAGACCAATCATATCCCAAAAAAAAGTCGCCCCGCCGTTTCCGAGAATCACTTCATAGTCGTCAGGTAATTTGAAATAAGTTCTTAGACCATTCTGAACTTCTTTAACTAAATTTCTCACCGGCATCTTGCGGTGACTGGTTCCCAGAAGGTTTGGACCCGTTTCTGCCAGGGCCTCTAGTGCCTCTACCGGAATTAAAGAAGGTCCTACTCCAAAGCGGGAATCAGAAGGTATAAGGTTTTTAGGAACGATAAAGTTATCAAACATAAACACTCCGTAAATAATTACCGCTCTAATCATAGCGATCCGCCAAGAAATTTGATAGCGTTTATGGATGAATAAGATTTTAAGTTGTTGGATTTTACTTGGCTGCATCTGTGGGCCCGCCTTTGGTCAGGACTTAACTGAAATTGTCTTCAATTTAGGTGCCCATACGGAGTTTTACGATAAAGTGCAAAACGACTCCTCCGGTGGCACTCGAAAATTCGACACTGCTCCTACCATTGGAGGTGGCATCGTTTTGCCACTTAACAGCAATTGGAATTTCCTCCCGGAGTTTAATTGGGTTCTTCCTCAGGAAGCTGGTAGTTCCGAGATCATTAAAAATATTTTTATGCTGAGAGCTGATTTTGGATATAACCTTTTAGATTGGCTGCGCTTAAGGATGGGTACCTCTCTAATATGGCTAAATCAACACGGAAAAGGCGGATCAGCTCAGATAAACAATGGAAACGATACCTCTACTTTTTATTATCCTGATGAGAATCGCTCCAGCCTCAATAACACCCTTGATTTTGGGGCCGAGGCCATATGGCAGGACTGGTCCTTAAGACTTCAGACATATGTCTATTCTGTTTTTTTGGCCGATAAGCGCCAGACCTCTTACACCCTCTTTATTTCTTATTACTGGGATCGCAAATGATGAAATTCCTACTACTGGCCACTCTCTTCATTTCGCAGGCCCAGGCCTATACGCTAAATAATAATTTCGGTGCCGCCTTCAAAGATAATAAGGTCAAAGTGCTGATTGATTCCGGCACCGTATGTCCCACCAATCAATTAACAGTGAATGATCTTGAAAGCATGATAGGTCCAGCGGTAGATAATTTCTGGAATACCATTCCCACTTCCGCTCTCACTTTGGATCCTGCAGGTTTTTCCCAGCATATTTCAACAATCAATCAGGGAAGATTATGTTCTCCGACGGATGATGAATGCATTGATGAAGGCACGACTGCAGGGGGTGTTGATCCTTTAAAGGGTCTCATTCCACCCGTAAGCGATATCATCATCGCCTGTAATAATAATCCATTAAATTTTGGCGGGGCCAACGTCCTGGCCGTGACTATTCCGAATCGTTTTTCTGGAAAGAAAATTGCGGGAGCAGTAATTCTGATCAATGACTCCAGCAATGTATTTGGCTCCTTATCACGTGCCGATAAAATTGGTGTTCTATCCCATGAAATTGGCCATGCTTTAGGGCTTGGTCATTCAGAAGATCAAGCGGCCTTAATGTATTTTCGAACGGTGAATCAGCGCTCACACCTTGGGCAAGACGATATTGATGGAATTAGTTATCTTTATCCAGTGCATGTAGATGCTTTTGGATTAAGTAATGGCCTGCTTGGAAGTTGCGGCACCATTGATACGGACACGGATGGATCAGGTAATCCACCATTTATGCAAATGGGGATTACGCTGGGTCTTTTCATTTTATTATTTGAACTATTTCGATTAGCGAAGCGGACGAAGGCTCGTTCCACGACGTGAACACTCAGCTTCATATTCTTCCAGCATGACCTTCTCTTCAGAGTTAAGAAGATTCATGTCGATTAACGCCGGATCAAAACCGATGTAAACGAATGGTACAAAGTGAAGCATATTAGGGTAAGTCGGATGCTTCTGAACCCACGCAATATTTTCTAAGCGTACTCCACCGAAACCTGGAACATAAATCCCTGGCTCAATTGAGACAACCTGTCCGGCCTTCATGGGTAAATTTGAAATCGTTGAAAGTCTCACTCCAGGTTCATGCACATGTACACCCACACCATGACCAGTTCCGTGGCCATAATCATAGCCTTTCTTCCTCATAGCATTTCGAGCTAGACCATCGAGTACATTGCCCTTAGTCCCCTCTGGAAAAACCGCTGTCTGGACAGCAAGGGTTCCCTTCAGCACTAAAGTATACATTTCAATCATTTTAGGATCGGCCTTTTTGGAAGAGTCCCCAAGGAATGTGCGGGTTGTATCAGTGGCCCACCCTCCGTCAAAATATCCGCCGGAATCCAAAAGGATCATATCGGTGTCTTTAATCACAACTTCATCAGATGGACTTCCGTAGTGAACGATAGAACCATTGGGCCCAACACCAGCGATGGTATTGAAGCTTTGATCATAAGCTCCCTGTTCCTGATATTTTTTAGTCGTCTCATTATAAAGATCAAGTTCAGTAATGCGTTTACCCGCCTTAATGGAATCCTTGACCCATTTAATGGTATTGAAGATGGCCTTATCAGCTTTTCTGAATGAGGCGTCCATTTGCTTGATTTCAACAGGCTCTTTAATGGATTGATAATCATAAAGACCACCAGCTTTTTCTTTCAGACGATCAGTTCCAAAGATTTTAACCAGCATGCCAAAGTCTGCACTGTTTAACATTCCAGGGTCAAACCAAACTTCATTCAAATGAAGAGCGTTCTGAAGGCGATCAAGCTCTTTGGCAAGAGTGTTATAAGGAAGAGAAATAAATTCAAGGCCCGTTTCTTTTTTTGCCTTATCCGAAATTGGAGTTTCTGGTGTGACAAAAACGTAAACTTTTTCTTTCGTCACAAGTGCTTTGGCATAAAAGCTAGAGAGATAAGGCAAATGATAACCACGGCAATTAGTAATCCAGGCAATCGAATCCAAGGCCGTAAGATACATCGCCTGCTTTTCATTTTCAAAGATGGAGCGGGTTTTTTCGAGAGTGTCTCGACCTCGCCACTCTCTGGGAACAAGTTGAACTTCCTTTAAGGCAGGAAGGCCCTCAAACGAAATATGCTGTGCAAGCTCGCCACCTTCAAGGCCGATCGTCTCATTAGCTGACTGTGCCAAACGCTTTAAATAGCCAAGGGCAGTACGGTCTGCTTCATAGCCCAGTTTTTTAATTCCAAGTTTCTTCACATCTTGAACCAGTTCAGTGGTTGTAGAGGAATCGCTGCCGATTTTCATCACTTCAACTTCATTGGTATCAACTTCTAAATCGGCCTGCTCATGGTAGCGTCCATCAACATAAAGTCTGACTCTACCATTCACCGGCACCAGTACTTCGGCCATTGAGCCAGTAAAACCAGTGATGTAGAAGCGATGATTATCTTCCAGAGGCACATATTCATTCAGAAAAGGGTCAAAACTGGAAATATACATTCCGTCCAGGCCACGCTCCGTCATAAGTTTTTTAAGCTTCTGAATGTTAGATTTGATAGTTTGATTTGAAAGAGTGAAAGATTTTTTCATACAATAACCTCGTCCAATAAAAATACTCTCCTCTCTAATACTTGTGAAGGCTTTTATGAAAATTCAACATCCTGTTTATTATGGCGACTACTTGCAACTGCCTAAAATTCTGAACGCCCAGGCCACAGAAAGTGCGAAATACGGATCAGCGGCCCATGATGAAACTCTTTTTATCATTATTCATCAAACTTATGAGCTTTGGTTTAAGCAGATTCTGCATGAACTGGATTCCGTCCGTGAAATCATGCAAAAGCCTTTTGTTCCTTCAACTGATTTATCCGTCATCAATGCCAGAATTGAGCGTGTCACAACCATTCAGCAAATCCTGATTGATCAGATTCAAGTCATGGAGACGATGACCACTTTGGATTTTATGGAATTCCGGGATTTTCTGGTTCCAGCTTCAGGCTTTCAGAGCTTGCAGTTTCGATTAGTTGAGGCCACTCTGGGAATCAAGGCCCATCATCGGATGGAAGTCGAAAAACAATTTTTCACTTCACGCTTGAATTCAGATGATCGTAAAAAACTCGAAGAGACTGAAAATAAAATAAGCATCTTTGAACTTCTCGAGGCCTGGCTTGAAAGAATGCCTTTTAGTCATTTTGAAGATTTTGATTTCTGGGGAGAATATTCAGAAGCCGTTGATAAAATGCTTAAGCAAGATCGTGACATCATCTCTAAAAACCCCGGTTTAGATGAGAAGATGAAAAGCATGGAACTTAAAAATCTGGATTTAACTCAGGAAACCTTCAACACTCTTCTTGATTCAAATCGCTATGAGGAATGGAAAGGTCAGGGCAAAGTCCGCCTTTCACAAAAGGCCATGCTCTCGGCAGTTTTCATTTATCTCTATCGGGATTACCCAGCTCTTCAGATGCCTTTCCGGATTTTAAATTCATTGGTGGAAGTCGATGAGAAGTTCACAACCTGGCGCTATCGTCATGCGATTATGGTTCAAAGAATTCTCGGAACTAAAATTGGTACCGGCGGTTCTTCTGGTCATGAATATTTGAAATCAACCACTGAAAGAAACCGCGCATTCATTGATTTTTTCAACCTTGCGACTTTTCTCATACCGAAAAATATGACACCAAAACTTCCAGATGTTTTGAAAGATCAGTTGGACATAGTTTATGACTCCCTTAGATCTTAAGCCCCACTATTCACGTTTTTTAAAAGGCCATGTGAATAAACTTCACTTTGCCGCTCACTCTCATCATTTCTGGCCGGATGTGACTCGAGATGCTCATATGGAATACTGGGATGACTGTGCCAAATCCAGTGATGAAAAGTGGAATAAAATTTTTAGTGAAGTGCTGCCAAAGACTCAAGAGCACATTGCTCGCATTCTCAATTTAAAGCATAAAAATCAAATTGCTTTTGCTCCCAATACCCATGAACTCACCGCCCGCCTGCTTTCACTCTTTGTCGGACGTCCACAGCTATCAGTGCTCACCACCAGTAGCGAGTTTCATTCCTGGAGAAGACAAATCCTTCGCTTAAAAGAACTCCCACAGGTTCAATTGGAAGTGGCCTCCACAGAAAACTTTTTAACCAATCGAAGAGAATTAATTGATCATTTAAAAAACTCTCTCAAAAAATCACCGGATATTTTTTTTGTTAGTCAGGTCTTTTTTGATTCCGGTCTGGCACTCACAGATGATGAGCTGCTCGAGCTATGTGAAGCCAAATCAGCTTCCACCATTATGGTAGTGGATGGTTATCATGGATTTGCGGCCATACCTACTGACCTGTCAAAACTCGAAGGACGAATATTCTATTTAGGCGGCGGCTATAAATATGCACAGGCCGGGGAGGGTGTGGGCTTCATGGTGGTTCCTCATGGTAAATGGCGACCGGCCTATACTGGCTGGTTTGCAGAATATGCCCAATTGGCCAAACCAGCGGGGGCCGAAGTTGGTTACGCTGAAGATGGGATGGCCTTTATGGGTGCCACCCAGGACGCTTCAGGGTTTTATCGCTTCAATGCTGCCTGGGATTTATTTGAAAAATTGGGTCTGACTGTTTCCAAAATTCATCAATATATTCAAGGACTTCAGAGCACCTTTCTCACGGCTTTTCCGGAAAGTTTTGCCTATGAGAAGGGACTCAATCCGCTATTTAAAGATCTTCATTGGCATGGCCATTTTTTAACCTTCGAAGCTCTCTCGGAAGAATCGGGCCAGAATATTCAAAATGAACTTAAAAGCCTCGGAATTCTCATAGACCGCAGAGGGAAGAGACTTAGATTTGGTTTTGGCCTTTATCAGGACAAAACTGACGTCCTCGGCCTGTGTGAACGCCTTAAAACATTGGCAGTAAAAACTAAGTAAAATATGTCTAAATTTTTCTAAGGTTTTTTATTTAATAAGCCGATAGTTCCCTTCAGATACAATAACATTGATTGTGACTGTTGGGGATATATGAGGGTTAAATTAGGTTCAATTGTGATGGTTTTAATGATGTTTTTCATTGCAAAAATATCATTTGAAACGGCAATGGCAGAAAAGATGCCAGATCAAGTTGATGAAAGATCCCCTGCTTCCATTGACCAGAGTTATAACAATCACATGAGTCGACGTTAAAAGATCTCTCTTGCCCACTGCTTGAATTTTTCCCCTCGATCCACATAATTCTTAAATTGATCAAAAGATGGAAAG
Source organism: Bacteriovoracaceae bacterium UBA4096 (assembly GCA_002381945.1). Classification (GTDB taxonomy): domain Bacteria; phylum Bdellovibrionota; class Bacteriovoracia; order Bacteriovoracales; family Bacteriovoracaceae; genus Peredibacter. The sequence goes on along the minus strand of DFXY01000025.1, from coordinate 7,692 downwards.
GCCGGTGAGAAGACTAAATTGCCTTTTAGTTTTTGTTTCAGCACTGATTGAAAGACGGTTTTAAGCTCATAGGACTTTTCGACCTCAAAATCTTGACCAAGCTCACTCGCTAGTTTTTCAGTCACATCCCCGATGGAAAAAATTTTTGTTATCTTTCCTTTATAAGGTAGTAAGTCCGGTAGAAGCTTATCATTTTCGTTACGAAGCTTGCCTCCCAGAATTAAATAAAGCGGTTCAGATGATTCCTTAAACGCATTGATAGCTGTAACAGTGGCAAGACTGTTGGTCGATTTAGCATCGTTGTACAGAGTGATTCCATCCTTTGTCAGGACAAATTCCAGACGATGGGCGACTCCAGGAAATTCATTAATAAACTCCTGAAAAAGTTCAGGCAGATTAGGAATATTAAGAAGCTCCAGAACCTTCCAGGCCGCAAAGAAGTTGGCCTCGTTGTGTTCACCTTTCACCTTGGCAGATGAAAAATCAAATTGCTCACTAAATCCTTCTGGTAGAGAACCTTTTGTGAAAAAAGTTTTTTGGGAAGGATGACTTTGTATATCATCCAGATAGGGATTCTCAGTTCCTAATATTAAGTGATCTGACTCATTCATATTGAGGAGCATTCGAAACTTTGCTTTCGCATAATCAGAAACTTCATCATAGCGTTCAGAATGATTAGGAAAAATATTTAGGATCAGACCGATATGCGGATGAAAATCTCTAATGGTCTCAAGTTGAAAACTTGAGACTTCTATTATTGCGAAATCAACTTTCTCTTCAGACAAGGCCAGATCACAATAAGGAACTCCAATATTCCCACCACAAAAAACTTTTTTACCGGCCCGGGACAAGGCTTCAGCTATCATCGTTGTGGTAGTCGTTTTACCATTAGTACCAGTGATGGCAATAACCGGAATGTCCTTAGTCATGCGATAGGCATATTCAATTTCAGAGAGTATCGGAACACCCTTCTCCACTGCTCTTTTCAGGGCCGGATGAGTCACCGGAATTCCAGGAGAAATAATAATTTCATCCATCTTATGAAAATGCTGGGCAAAGTCCTCTTCCGAAAAACAGGAGCAGGTACTACAGAATGTACTTAAGTCTTCTGCTTCAAACCAGCTGTTTACCGGACCACGATTGACGACGTAGAAGTCTTGTTTGTATTTTTTAGCAAGCTTCAGCGCGGCCTTTCCGGATTTTCCCATACCAAAAATAGCGACTTTATTTATCTTATTCATAAGCTGTGATACCTTCCGATGAGCATGAATCACCGTGAACGCCTTCTCCAAATCAGAGATTTTCTAAAACCATATCAAGAAATATGGCAAAACGAAATCATGCTGATGTATCCGGTACCTTTAAAGGGCCATTCCCTGGAATGGATAGAAGACCTTCGTCGTTTTCAGAATAAACCAGATGTTATCCGCCTGGAAAAGAAAGATGTTTTTGATTTTATTCAAACCCCATCCTTGATCGAATTTTATAAAAAACTCGAAGAACTCGGCCGGCTTCCTCAAGTAAGATCTTATCCACTCATGCCGGAGAATTCCTTTACCTGGCTTTATATCATTCCTAAAAAGCAGCATGAAATCAAGCAGCTTGCCCCTCATCTCAATAACCTTTACCACCAGCATGGGATAGATCAGGTGTTAGACATCGGTGGTGGCATTGGTCTTTTGGCCCAAACTCTGAACAATCAGTATCAATTAAAAGTAACTTCCGTTGATATGAATCCTGTACTTCAGGATACGGGCATTAAACGCCATGAAAAAAACGCCAAGGATCCCCAGAATAAAGTTCAGTATAAGAATATTAAAGTTGAGACAGGTGGAGAATTTTTAAACCTTCTGGAAGCAAGGGTGATGCCGGTTGGTCTCCATACTTGTGGTCGTCTAGCCCTGGATATCATTAAGGTGAGTGCTTTAAAAAAAGTCCCCGCACTGGTTAATTTCGGATGCTGTTATCATACCTTAGACCAAACAGCAGAACTCCAGAACCTCTCGGCCTTCTCCCAAAGCAATGATCCCATCTGGATGAGTAAGTATGCTTTGACCTTGTCTTGCCGTGCCCACCGAAAGATGAGTGAAAATGATTATGATTTAAAGATGAAGGTAAAATTTTATCGTTATGCTATTCATATTCTACTGTACGATCACTATGGAATTAAGGAAATTGTAAATCTCGGGAACACTAGCCCCAAACTTTATAATGAATCCTTCGGGGATTATGCCTTAGAGCAATTTAAACGGATTAATCTATCCCCGAAACATACCGTTCATGAATTAAACACTTTCTTCAGTCAACCAGAGTTAAAATTATTAATTGAACAAATGCTGGCGGCCGGCCTGATTCGAAATGCTTTTGGACGGGTGTTGGAACTCTATCTACTTTTAGACCGGGCGATCTATCTGGAAGAACAGGGTTATCAAGTTCAAGTTGAAGAGTTCTTTGACGAAGAACTCTCCCCTCGAAATATTGGAATTACGGCAGTTTTAGTTTAAGTGGAAAACTTCTCTCATCTCTTGATTTAGAAGCTTCATCTTGTGATCAATATCCGGATGATTCTGATCATTTGAATCCAAAAGATAATTTTCAGGTCCCATAGGCTTAATCATAAGCTTGGTCTGCCAAATATTATCGTGTGCAATATTGATGTCCTGACGATACTGGTACAAGTCCAGAGTTTCTTTCTTAATGAAATCCTGAATCGAATTGAAGTAATGATCATTATAAATCTTCTTACCATTCTCAAGACGTGTATAACCCCGAACCACATAATCGATGTAAACCACATCACATTCAAACACCTCAAACATATAGTTCAAAGCATTCAGAGGAATGATGTCTCCACAAGTTGCAACATCCAGATCCAGACGAAAAGTACAAATGCCTTCCGGGTCTGAAGCATCTGGATAGGTATGAGTGGTAATATGGGATTTATCCAGATGCATTTTAACTGAAGCTGAAGCATGAGCGGTGGTAGCAGTCTCTTCCCATTTTCCTCCTTTGATGTCCGACATCAAAGTCATGGTAGATGCCCCAACTGGTTCATAATCCTGAACAGTTTCTGACAGGATATTGGCCTCAATGATTCTGCAAACATTACGGGCGATTTCACTTATATTTTTAGCGCAATACTTGGTGTGAATGTAATTGATGTAGTCTTGCTTCTGCTTTTCATTCATCGCGATACAGAAGTCGTAAAAATTAAACGACAAAATCTTCGTTAAATTATTAAACCCAGAGAGTTTAATAGTTTCCTGTATTTTGTTCATGACTGGCCCTCACAAAAAAATTAGAGCCTTTTATAGGGAATCCCGGGGATTCTGACAAGGAAAAAGGGCCCGAAGCGTTAACTCGGGCCCGATTAGCTGATTCTTTTAGATTAAGTTGAGAGATTTTACAGCATCTCTCTCACTACGAAGTTCATCAATTGTAAGTTTAAACTTCTCTTGACCAAATTCATTGTGTTCAATGCCTTCAACCACTTTAACTTTTCCGCCTTCCACACGACATGGATATGAGCTGATAAGTCCTTTATCCACGCCATATTCGCCATTAGAGGCCAGACACATAGAAAATGTTTCCATGGCCGGTGTTTCAGTAACAAGATTCCGGATCCCATCCACAACGGCATTGGCAGCAGAAGCAGCTGAAGATGCTCCACGGGCCTTAATAATGGCAGCTCCACGTTGCTGAACAGTTTTGATGAAGTCACCTTTTAACCATTCAATATCAGAGATGACGTCAGTTACGTGTTTACCATTGATAGTAGCATTGTAAAAATCAGGATACTGAGTAGCTGAGTGGTTACCCCAGATCGTCATATTCTTAACCGCGACAACATCAACTCCGGCCTTCTGGGCCAATTGAGTTTTTGCACGATTTTCATCAAGCATAGTCATAGCGAAGAAGCGGTCAGAAGGAATGCCTTTGGCATTGTTCATGGCGATCAGTGCGTTGGTGTTACAAGGGTTACCTACAACAAAAACTCTCACGTCAGAAGCTGCACTCTTCTCAACGGCTTTTGCCTGAGCAGTGAAAATACCACCGTTAATTTTAAGAAGATCAGCACGCTCCATTCCGTCTTTACGTGGAACAGATCCCACGCAAACAACCCAGTTCGCATCTTTAAAAGCTGTATTTAAGTCGGAAGTTAGAACGATATTTTTCAAGAGAGGAAAAGCACAGTCTTCAAGCTCCATCGCAACCCCTTTAAGAGCAGGAAGGGCCTGTTCAAGCTCAAGCAATTGAAGCTCTACTTCTGTTTCCGAACCAAACATCTGTCCAGATGCGATTCTAAATAATAAAGCATATCCGATTTGTCCGGCAGCACCTGTGACTGCAACTTTGACTCTTTTTCTGGCCACAAAAACCTCCTCACATGTGAGTTTAAAATTATGGGCTTATTATAAGGGAATTGGACCTGATTCTCACCTTTTATTCGTCTCGCCTAGACAAAATCTTATTGTGAAGCATAGTATTAAGACTAAAAAAGTTTTCATCTCGAGGTAAGCTGTGCAGGATTCACAGAATAGATCAAATAATCAGGCAGGTGGTGGCAGCGGTGGCGGTGGCGGTGGAAATCGTCGTAGACGTTACCGTGGCGGCAATAGAGGCGGCAATCAGGCTTCTGGACAAGCTCCCCAAGAAGGTCAGCAACGACCAGAAGGTGGCGCTAACCGGAATGCCTCAGGTCCAAGATCTTCCACCGGCGAAAACCGAAATCGCCCACAAGGAAGCTCTTCCCGCCCACGACGCCAAAGTGGACGAGTTTTAACCACTAACCAAGTACTCGTGAAGTACGATAATCTCCTTGAGCAGCATCTTATTACTCGAAGAAAGTATTATGAATACTTCAATCGGGTTGATGAGCGTCAGCTTTATAAGCTCGAAAAGAACTTTTTCGATAGTATTGAGCATTTACGCCGTTTTGAGGCCAATCTCGAGCCATGGCAAAGGGAAGCCCTTGAAAAGCGCAAAACGGAGCGATACAAGCACGATTTGACCTACTCTTTAAATCGAGGCTTGAATCCAGAAGATAGGCCCGAGATCGAAGTTCAGCCTCACGAAATTGAAGATCCTCATTTCAAAGAATCTCAAAAAGAAGCTTTTGAAGAATACAAAGAGGACACCGAAGAATCTGTTGGAACTTTTGAAGACTACTTAAAATTAAAAGGTCAGGCATAAGCCTGACCTTTCTCTTGTTTTAAAATCAAATGAGAAATTAATTTCCGTCAGTGCCTGTAGCAAGGAACTGCGCCGGCATAGCAGCTGGTTGAACTTCTGTTTTCTCTTTCTTCGTAGGTTTAATATTGAAGAGATAGTTATTAAGAGTTTCTTCCTGATCTTTTAAAATGGCAGTCTTGAGCTCGTCGGCAGTTATGTCTAAGACCTCAGATACTTTACGAAGCATTTTGAGGGGGATGTTACATAGAGCACGTTCAACGTTGGAAATAAACTGTCCGTTTTTATAACCTAGGAGATGAGAAAGTTCTGACTGAGAATAACCCTTTGGATGATTCATTCTTTTCGTACGAATAAGCTGAGCAATGTTCTTAAAGCAACGCATGTGTTCTCCGTCTAGGTTGTGGCGAGATTCAAAATAATATTCATTTTTCTTAGAATGTCATTCACCAATCATAAAAAAATTATTATCTATCTTATCGGACCTTTTATTTGAAACTAACCGGGAAAATTTTTTATGAAGCTGATTTCGTGGAACGTCAATGGCATACGCTCTGTGTATAATAAGGGATTTCTTGAATGGTTCACTAGGGAATCACCAGATATCGTATGCCTACAAGAGACGAAAGCCGATTTCGAACAATTCCCTCTGGAAATTCGAGAAATGAAAGAGCATGAGATTTCTCATAGTTCTGCCGAAAAGAAAGGTTACTCAGGAGTAGCAACTTTTTCTCGGTCGAAAATCCTTGACACTAAAAAAATTGAAAAACATTGTTTTGATTCTGAGGGAAGAGTTCTCATTCATGAATTAAAGGATTTTTTTCTCTTGAATTGTTATTTTCCAAATGGGCAGCGTGACCATAATCGCGTTCCCTTTAAACTCGAATTTTGTGACGATGTCTTAAACAAGATGAATGAATTAAAAAAAATAAAACCAGTTATTATCACCGGGGACTTTAATACTGCTCACACTGAAATAGATCTGGCCAATCCAAAAACAAACCAGAAGACGACTGGTTTTCTTCCTCATGAGAGGGCATGGATGGATAAGTTTATTCAGTCGGGATATGTCGATATTTATCGACACTTAAATCCAGAAAAAGTCGGCGCCTATACCTGGTGGAGTAATCGCCCGGGAGTAAGAGATAGAAATATTGGGTGGCGGATTGATTACTTTTTCATAACACCTGACCTACTTCCCAAAGTCAGAAGTGCTTCCATCCAACCTGAAGTCAGAGGGTCCGATCATTGTCCGATTATTCTTGAATTAGACCTCTAATAATTTTTTAACCGTTTGTACCAGCTCTTGAAATTTAACAGGCTTGTAGATGATTAAGTCGAAGCCTAACTTAAGAGCTGGTTCATCAAGATTACCTGTCACCAAGATTATTTTACCTGAAAAAGCTGTTTCTTTTTTTATGAGTTGAAATAAATCATAACCACTACCGGAAGGCATTTTAGCATCCGAGATGATTAGGTCATATTTATTCTTCAGAACCAATTCCACGGCCTGATTGAAATTTGAACAAGTCTCTATAGGTAGATTTTCATCCTCAAAGAAACTGGCCGCCAGGTCCAGAAGGTCTATTTCATCGTCTATGTAGAGAATACGTGCTTTATTCATATACCTCATTTAGAGAAAACTAATTATGTCCTTAGTTTTCTCTCCTCCATAGGAGTTTGAAGGCTATTAATAACATCCAATACTTAGAGTCAGAATCTGGGTGTCTTCAATCTTTACTGACCAAAACACCGCCAAAAATTAGAGGCTCACTAATTAATGGCCTGGCCATTAAAGTACACATCAGAAAGCAAACCTTCATATTTCTCACGCTTTTTATATAAAGGTTGAATGATGCTTTCAAGTGCAGATTCAGCGTCTACAGGGAACTTATTTTTTGGCAATGGAACTACAATAAAGCTCGCCTCTTTGCCCTTGTTCAAATTACCAGAGTTTTTATTCTGCCCAAGTATTTCAGCTCCGGCCAAAGTCGATCGATAAAGAGCTTTAACATATGTGGCACTCTTATGACCCTTCTTGCGGTGCTGATCCACAAAGCTTCTCATAACATCAAACATGGAAAGAAAAGGTCCACCCCCAATATCCGATCCCAAGGCCCATCTCACTTTAGACTTCTCAATTTTTTTGAAATCAAAAAGTCCTGACCCCAAGCCTTTTTCTTTTAAGGGGGCATTGGAGGTGGGACAATGGATCACTGAGGTTTTGGACTTACTGAGAATCCCCAACTCTTTATTGGATAAATGAATTCCATGACCCATAAGTGAGCGCTCACCTAACATGCCGGTTTTCTCATAAATTTCAGTGTAACTTTTAACTTTTTCAAAGCCTGGAAGCTTTTTATAAATTGAAAGGACGAAATCAATTTCCTGGGGAGTTTCTGATAGATGGGTCTGTTTGAAACATTTAGCTTTATCGGCCATTCTGCTTCCTTCCTTCATCACTTTAGGAGTTGTCGTAATGGCAAAGCGTGGAGTGAAACA
>DFXY01000019.1 GCA_002381945.1 Bacteriovoracaceae bacterium UBA4096 | reverse complement strand
GTAAGGCCATCATCAAGACCAGTCTGTTGGGGGATGATGAAACTTCCAGTATCCGGGAATTGGATGAGGCCGGTCTCGTTTTAGACACCCTTGAATTTATAGCCGTTGAAACCAGAAGTCTGGTGGACACCCATCCCTCCTTAGAGTCTCTCTTTGAGAGGACCTTTGGTAAAGTTCACGAAGTTTTTGATCGGGAAGCGATTCTTGAGACATGTCTTCTAGAGGATTATATCTTTCCGGTCACTGAAACTTATCCCTTAATAGTTGATGGTGAGTTCAGTAAAGAGGTTACTCTCTCATACAAGGATATTTATAAGGCCTGGTGTGAAGAGAAGTCGGCCTATCACTCAGAAACTCAGGATCTTTTGAAACTCAACTTCTCGATGAAGTTAAATGATAAAGATCTTACCTGTCAGTGTGTTCAGTGCCAAGGGGATTACCGCACTCAGGTAAGAGAAGCGATCTTTACCACTCAAACAGAACTTATAGATAAAACAGAAGAGAAGCTTCATGATCTTGTTCTAGTCAAGCGCATCAGCGATATTTCTAACGCTGTTTTTAACTTAAAAAAAGATCTGGATAAAAACTTCCATCAAATGCGCAATAAACTCAAGCGCTCCTCCATTAATAAATTGGAGAACGAAGTTAAGTTCCATTTCAGAAGTAAGTTTGGTTCAAAGTCTGATTTAGGTAGAGTCTATAAAGAAAAGTTAACGGTTTTCTTTAATACACTCTTAGTGGAGAAGGGGCTTAAGCCCGAATTAGTAGCTCCCGAAGAGTATGATCGCTTTTATCTTCAACTTGAGACTAATATCTGGAAAGGCGAAGTCTTTCTTAAAAAAGAATTTGATCGCTTCACCCAGGCTATCTTGGCACTTAAAAGAAAAGATATCTCGGCTACGATCCTCAGAGATTATCTTGGCCAATTCTGGTTACACACAGAAGCCAGACGAATCAATAGAAAAATCATTTACCATATGGGGCCTACTAACTCTGGTAAGACCTATCACGCCATTGAGGCTCTAACTCAGGCCAAAACTGGTTGTTATCTCGCACCATTGAGACTTCTAGCTTCAGAACTATTTGATACCATGAATGGCAAAGGTGCCAAGACCACCCTCCTAACAGGAGAAGAGGTCGTCGAAATTCCCGATGCTACTCATTACTCATCGACGATTGAGATGGCAAAGCTTCAGAGCCGATTTGATTGCTGTGTAATAGATGAAATTCAAATGCTCACCGATCCTCAAAGAGGTTGGGCCTGGACTCGCGCTCTGGTAAACATGCAGGCCGATGAAGTCCATTTATGTGGAGATCATTCTGTTCTGGAGCTGGTGAAGAAAATCCTCGCTCTCTGTGGAGATACTCTTGAAGTTAGAGAGTATACTCGCATGACTGAACTTAATGTCATGGATCATCAGATTCCACTTTCTCAACTACAAAAAAATGATGCACTCATTGTTTTCTCGCGCAGAAATGCGCTTAAGTACAAAGCTGATCTTGAAGAACTCGATTTTAAGGTCTCGATTGTTTATGGAAGACTTTCTCCAGAAGTAAGACGAGAGCAGGCCCGAAAGTTCGATGAAGGTGAAACGGATATCATGGTTAGTACCGATGCTATTGCCATGGGGATGAATCTTCCGGTTAAGAGAATTGTCTTTTCTGCCTTATCCAAGTTTATCGATAATAAAGAAAACCCACTTAGCCCTTCAGAAATAAAACAGATTGCTGGTCGGGCCGGACGTTTTAAACGCTTCCCTGTGGGGTATGTAACTGCTCTTAATAGAGTTGAAGATGGTCTTCAAACCTTAAAGAGTGCGATGTCTTACCACTTAAAGCAGAGTGATAAGGCGATGGTAGGGCCCGATCTTGAAATCTACAAGAGTGTTAACCAGGCCCTGGATAGTAACTCTCTGCCAAGTCTCTCCCTTTCCGAGTTTCTTAGACTTTTCAACACCATGACCTTTGAGAAACCATTTTATTGTGTTGATATGAAAGAGATGATTGAGCTTGCGGAAATGGTGGAAGCCGCAGACGAGAATAAGATTCTCTCATATGCTGAAATATTTGGATTTGCCTGCGCTCCTGTCAATCTTGGGCTGATGGAGCATGTTCAGTATTATATGTGGATTCTCAATCACTATGCCAATAATCAGACCATCTATAATGAACCAATAGATGAGACTTCCGATAACATCGATTATCTAGAGACATCGATTAAATGTGTGGAACTCTATCAGTGGTTATCGCGTCACTTTGATCAGAAGAATTTTGAGTTTGATGAAAAACAGTTACTTGAAAATAAATCCAAGGCGATTGAAAGACTCAATGAACTCCTATCAGATAAGATAGGTAAATCCTGTTCGAGCTGTGGATGTAAAATGCCACCTAATGCGAGATTCAATATCTGTGAAGAATGCTTCTCCAGCAGACGATTTGCCAGAAGACCTTCAGCCCGAGGAGGAGATCGATCCCAAGAGAGATCTTCTGGCGGAAGTGGACGTGATAGAAGCTCTTTTGACAATAATCGTGGTTCAGGCAATCAGGGTGCAAACTCAGGTGGAGATAGAAAGAAGGGGACTGGCAAGTCTCCTAATAAATCTCCTAGCAGAAGATCCGGTCCAAACAGCAGTAAGGGTACTGGTAATGGTAGCGAGAAGAAAAAAGATATTGCCAGCTCGTTTAAGAAATTTAGATAAAGTACTATGACTAGCTATTATGATTTTGCCCGTCAGATCCTTCTAGGCGAGAGTTTAGAGGATAAACTTATCGATGCTCCTTTTGAGTGGAGTTCGTGGTCCGAGTTTGCTTTGCCCTCGACTCCGGGGAGAATCGGGAAGATTTCATTTTCACAGAATAAAATAAAATTTCCTCGAAAAGAGAATCTGAATCATGATGATAAGAAAGCTGTGGCCCTCCATAGTTTTGCTAATCATGAATTACTTGCCATTGAAATGATGGCAGCAGCTCTTCTTGTTTATCCTCATCATGATGAGGATAGCATTCGTTTTAAACGAGGAATCCTCACGGCCTTAAAGGATGAGCAAAAGCACTTACTGCTTTATATTGATCGATTAAATGAACTAGGCTATGAATTCGGCGATTTTCCTCTCAATGATTTCTTCTGGAAGCAAATGCCGAAACTTAAGACTCCTGCCCAGTATGTGGCAATCATGTCATTAACCTTTGAAGCCGCAAATCTTGATTTTGCTCAATATTACTCACAAATTTTTCGAGGGTTTGGGGATGAAAAAACGGCTACCATTCTGGAAACAGTATTAGAGGATGAGATCTCTCATGTTCAGTTCGGTGCTCACTGGCTCAAAAAATGGCGAGAAGATAAAAGTCTATGGCAGTACTATCTGGATTGCTTGCCTTTTCCCCTTACTCCTGCCCGTGGAAAAGGGTTAGGATTTGATACCTCTCTTCATATGAAAGCTGTTGGCGATCAAGAGTTCATTCATAAACTTTCTGAATATGAAGATAACTTTCTTGTTACTAAACGCAAATCATGAGTTCCATTAAAGTTAATGCTGACTATGAATCGGTACTTTTTACAGGAAAACCTAGTTCTAAAATAAATGAAACTCTTGAATTTTTGGCCTTCTTCATAGACGATCGAGCCGTCTTCACCCCTAAAAGATATAGCACTGAATACTTGGACCACGTCACGAGTATCACAGGAAAAATTCCTCGCACTATTAATCAAGGTAACTTTGAAAACTGGTGGGGAGCCTTAAAAAATATTGAACTTGAGAAAATTCTTAATTCTAAGCTCACTAGTGCTGAACTCAATCGAGCATATCACTGGGATGAAAGTATCATTGTCCAAAGAGAATCAGAGTTTTCTCAGCTAGAATGGAATCGAGATTATTTATTGAAGGACCCCAATGGAATGTCAGGTAGGGGATTAAGCCGTGTCTCAAAACCTAAAGACATCAAGGTTGATAATTATCCTGTCATCATTGAGCCCTTTCACGATAGAAAGTTCGACTTTTCCCACTTCGTTTTTCCGGACTCAAGGTTGATAGCTTATCAAAATTTGGTGGATGAAAGGTTCCAGTACCGAGGGACACTCTTCTTAAACTATCTAAAGCCACAGATCGAAAACCTCGCTTTTTATAAAGGTATCGATAGAATTGAGTGGTCGAAGTTTGAAGAGGCATTAAGCATCATTATTTCTCATTATCAACAGAAGTCCCAGGGAGCCGCTTTCTCCATCGATTCTTATGTCTATCAAGAGATGAATGAGTACAAAATCAGGGCCATGAGCGAAGTGAATATGCGACGAACCATGGGGAGTGTGGCCTATGAGCTTGCTTTAAGAATTGCGGGTGAGCGGCCTTGGTGTCTTTTCCTTCTTGGAAAATTAAAACGAAAAATGAGTTTTAAGGAACTTCAATCATCGGTAGTTAATAAAGAAGGGATCTATCTGCTTTCACCGGAGGATTCTCGTTATCAAATTTTCTTTCTTTGTGCAAAAAATGAAAGTGAGGGACAGAACCTTTTTAAAGAGCTGCAAGGCTCACTGCCGGATTGCCAGTTTTCGGTAGAGATCTAGAATATTTTTTCCCGCTTCTTCAGCAGTTGAACCGTAAGAGATGACACCGTCTTCATGCCCCTTCATCACAAATATTCCAGAACTTTTATTCGCCAGTAGTTCAAAAGCAGCTTCTGCCATTTGTGGTGTGCCATAGGCAATACTCTCATCAATATAATCAAAGGGGCCAGACATCAGCATATCCCAGAGGGGACGATGATGAACATGGAAGATATACTGAATCGATGGATTGGCCTCATAAATTCCATAATGAGTTAGCGACTCACTGGAAGGAGGAACTAGACCTTCCGCTGTGATGGAGCCTTTCTTTAAGTCACAATCAATGACCTTAGTGTAATGATGAGCGTGCAAGTGGGCGAGGTGACCGGTTTGACTTCCGGTAATAAGAAAATTTTTCTTAGTGAGTCGACAGGAGAGATTGCCATAGCCGATTTTATCAATCGGATATTCCCCAACTAAACCCAGCTTAAAAAAGAGTGCGCGCCACTTTTCAAGAGCAATCACCTGATACATTTCAGGGGCAGGGGCCCGCTTCAATGTCAGCTTGAACTTGATTACGCCTTCATCTCGTTTGTTATTCAATGATAGGTCCTTGATTTACATGGGATTTGATTGCAAACTCCACAGGCTCCCTTATAATGAGAATACTGGATAACCTAAGCACTGTATACGACACTTTTCACCAGGAGTAGTTATCCTCGCTAAACTTATAAATGATCTCAAGAGTAAGTTCTCTCGCAATAAGAGCGATAGCGACAGTGATATCGCTGATGAAGAGCTATTGGGTCATGACGATAAAACCGGTAAGACCGATATCTCTGACCTCACGGAAGAAGATTTAGATGATGATGATTCTGAATCTAAGGATAATTCTTTATTAGGTAAGTTAAAAAAACTTATTCCCCAAAAGAAGACCATTGAAGCAACTGAGGGAGAAGAAAAAGTAGAAACAGAAGATGCAGAAGCCGCTAGAAAGAAGCGGGTGAGCCTGATGATCAGGATCTTCATTGGACTTCTCCTGGTACTTTTTTTGCTTGAGGAATATATTTTTCCCCCAGAAAATTCTGTCCCGGAGGCTCCCCCTATAGCTGCTCCGGCCCAGACCACTGAGACTAATATTCAAGATGGGGCGGCAGTTGAAGCTCCCATTGACACTGCCGATTCATCTTCTGAAACAAATGAATCTCCCATTGAGCCTAGTGAGGAACCCGAAGGGCCATCTTTTACAGATTCGGAATCTCCTTCTCCAGACACCGACCTGGCGACAACACCTCTTCCAACTGAAGATACACCCGAAGATTTAGAACCCACTCAGGATACAACGACTTCCACCACAACCTTTATTGAGGATCCTGCACCCTTTGATGATAGGCCTTCAGAGTCCTCTGGTATTAGTGAAGACATTGTTGGTGAAGATACTCCTGATGCTTCAGAAGATGATCTGACAGATAAAATTCTTCAGGATTTAGAGAAGCAGGTAAAAACTAAGAAAGCAGAAGATGTTAAAAAAGAATACGTTGCTCCACCAAATTATGAATATAGAGGGCGTGGGTTAGTCTATAACTGTCAGGGCAAACACTGGGCCTGTGTTGATGGTCCTAGCTATAAAACTTGTGAAGATAATGCTTCTTCACTGAAGTACCTCAAGCGACCTGCTGAATGTTATCCCTTTAACGTCTATGAAACGGTAAAAGGCTGTGAGGGAACTCAATATAGAATGGTTTCTTCCAGTGCCAAGACTAAATTCTGTCAGGAAAATTAAGCTGCATTTTTATTGAATCGACGATCCATTAAAGGGATAAAGAATTCTTCTTCTCCCTTTAATGCTTCTTTTCTCATTCCTTCAACAAATAACTCAACGAGCTTTGGATCAAACTGAGAACCAGAAAACTGATAAAGTTCCTCAAAAGCCACTTCATAAGATAGACCTTTGCGATAAGGTCTAGTTGAAGTCATGGCATCAAAGGTGTCTGCGATAAGGATAATTCGAGCTGCTAAAGGGATCTCTTCTCCCTTAAGACCTTGGGGATATCCCTTTCCATCGAATCTCTCATGATGGAATCTGGCATTCATCGCCACTTTCTCAAAATGAGGAAAACTCTGAAGAATCTCGTAAGATTTTTCTGGATGTTGCTTCATGATGGCGAACTCTTCTTCGTTGAGTCGAGAAGGCTTGTTTAAAACAGCATCGGGTGTTCCTATTTTACCAATGTCATGAAAGATGGCAGATAACTCCAGTTCGGTCATTTCTTCGGGAGAAAGTCCTGCCTCGGTGCCAGTTACTAAGGAGAAGTAGGCCACTCTCATACTGTGGCCAAAGGTGTAGCTGTCTTTGAAATCAAGTGCTTTAAGAATAGTTCTAGCCGCTTGTTCGCTAATCTTCTTATTTTCTGCTTTGAGAGTCTCCACATGAGAGGCCATACCCAATAGAGAAAGGGCAGTGGTCAGTGATGGCAACTCAAAAACATTGTTTTTCTTCATAAGTTTATATTTCCAGCAATAAACGGCTTTCCCAGGGCAACCGATGTTTTCTCTTCGGTTGTTTTGCGGAAAAATAAACTGTAAAATGGTGTACGGCGGGATATAGTAGTTAACTAATTGAAAACATGGGTGTTTTAGCCCAGGTAAAGGCCTTGTATGATCATCGTAGATGAACGTAATTTCATTAAGAAAGCCCTTGAGGATCAAGGGCTGAACCTCTTTGACTATTATGATGGCCATCAGCTTATTTCCGTCAAAGACTTCACCGAGCTTGATTTAAAAAGAAGAGCAGAAGTTGTTCTCATCGACGTGGTCTCTATTCTTGCTAGGCCAAAGCTTTTTGAACCTTTCAAGGCCTTACTTAATACCTTTTATGGAGTGATCTTCTTCTATGAAGAAGGTAACGAGGGTGCTGCCAAATGGCTTGAGGAGCAAACAGCTTTCTTGCCAAAAATTATTGGGGCCTTTTCTTTACCTATGACTGAACTTCGCTGGAATATACTCTCAAATCAATTGCAGTTTTTTTGGACCATGATTCAGGAACAAAAACAGCTGCAAAAGCATATGGTGGAGTTCAGCGATGAGCTTAATCAAGTTCTTCTCAATGCTGAATCTGAGATGGGACGGGCAAAGAAGATTCATGAGGCCCTGGTACCTAAACGCAGTGAAGAGATTAAGGGTGTACAGTTTTTTAATAAGTATGCAAGTGGTGAAGGCAGTGGAGGAGAGTTTTATGACCTCATCCAGGGTCAGGGCAAGGTTTATCAAGTTCTAGTTTCTAGTGAATCCTACCTTATCTCCAGTTCGTTGATCGGACTGCTTAATCAGCATAAACAAAAGAATTTTGATCCACAAAATTTTCTCCAGGAAGCAGAAGCCGATATCGCAACCATTAATGGTTCAAAGAAAAAGGTCGCCAAGGTTGGGGTAACTGTTCTTGAACTTGACCTGTCGCAACTAACCTTGCGGGTATGGGGGCAGAACAATGCCGAGTTGTACAGTCAGTCAAAAGGCAAAATCGAAGTATCAACTGATCGGCCGATCCCGCTAGAAAGAGGAGAGAAATTGATTGTATTCTCCTCAGGATTTTTATTTAATTGGATGGAAAGCAAGAAGAAGCAAGACATTTACGCATTTATAAAGAATCATCAAGGCTTAAATCCGCATGAACTTTTAACAGAATTCTTTTTCCAAGTCCGCCAGGATGGGGACTCAGAATTTCTTAAAAAGGATGCGACAGTAGTGATGATGGAGGTTAATAGACATGGCATGCATCAAGTTTAGTTTATTATTCGTTTTCGTGTTTATAGGACAGATTCATGCTCAGGAAAGATTTAGTCCCAAGAGTTGCTTAGACTCAAATTTCAATATGAAGATGACTCAGCAAGGTCCTCTTTTCGGTTTACTCAAGCATGAATTTGTCATCAATAAAAAGAACTGTGTGATTCAAGTGGTTCATAAGAAGTATTTACCAAAAGAGTGGGTAATTGATATCTGCCGAGAGCCCGTTCATATTAAAGTCACCTCTGCTACTGGTGTAGATGTTGCTAAGAAAACAGCTGAATGCACCACCAAAGATAACTCTAGGGATACTAGCGACTTCTGCGCTCAATACTACGATCTTATGGATCTCATTCAGGATGACGGACTTATTTTCGCTGAAGGCGATAGAGATAACCTAAGTTCCAATCATGGAAAAACATTCTGCAGTTACTTACTCATCAAAAAGTATCTCAATGATTCAGTTGTCTTTAGTCGCTATACCGAAGTGCCAGATATTTTTATTGAGAAGAAGAAAGCTTCACCTGGGCCAGTCGATATTGAAGAAGACCGACCCGAGGTGAAAAAAGAAGATCAGAAGGCAGAGTTAGATACCTTCAATGCAGTGACTAGTCAGTTTTAGACTTTTCCGAAAGCAGCTTCCAGGTCGGCGATCAAGTCATCGCCGTCCTCAATTCCAACCGATAATCGAATCAAGTTATCATAGATACCCAATCCTTCTCTTACTTCCTTTGGAATAGAAGCGTGAGTCATGATGGCCGGATGGTCAACCAGACTCTCAACTCCACCAAGGCTTTCGGCCAGAGAAAAGAGTTTTACGTTCTCAAGAAAACGTCTTGATTCTTCGATTCCACCTTTAAGGAAGAATGTAATCATTCCCCCAAAGCCCTTCATCTGCCTTTGAGCGATATCGTGTTGAGGATGTGATTTAAGTCCCGGATAGATTACTCTTTCTACCTTATTGTGTTCCTGAAGATAATAAGCAAGCTTAGTCGCATTTCTTTCATGGGCCTTCATTCTTACCGCAAGAGTTTTAATACCTCTTAGTACTAACCAACTATCAAATGGCGATTGGCTGGGGCCAATGGCATTCTGAAGATAAAAGATTTTATCCCGGATCTCATCCGAGTTCATCATGACAGCACCACCTACAACATCTGAATGACCATTGATAAACTTTGTCATGGAGTGAATAACGAGATCAGCGCCAAGAGTTAATGGATTCTGGAAGAAGGGACTCATGAAGGTATTATCCACAACTGTCAGGGCCCCTGCTTTTTTAGCTAGGCCTGAGATAATCTCGATATCG
This sequence comes from Bacteriovoracaceae bacterium UBA4096, assembly GCA_002381945.1. Classification (GTDB taxonomy): domain Bacteria; phylum Bdellovibrionota; class Bacteriovoracia; order Bacteriovoracales; family Bacteriovoracaceae; genus Peredibacter. The sequence goes on along the minus strand of DFXY01000019.1, from coordinate 10,324 downwards.
GAAATTTTAAGAAGAGGATTGGTCGGTGTTTCAAGCCAGACCAAAGCGGGCCTAATTCTTTGAATCTCACTTTCTAATTTCTTGTGATCGGTCGTATCAACAAAATGAAATTCATGAATGTCTGGAAAGACTTTTGTAAAAAGCCGGTAGGTCCCGCCATAGACATCATCTCCACAGATGATTTTTGATCCCTTGGGAAGCATATGCATAATTAAAGTCGAAGCAGCTAATCCACTTGAGGTCACAAGACAGTGCTTGGCACTCTCAAGGGAGGCAAGACACTCTTCCAAACGAGATCTCGTTGGATTATGGGAGCGGGTATATTCATAGCCCTTATGCTCACCTGGAGAAGATTGAACATAGGTTGATGTTTGATAAATAGGAGGCATAATTGCGCCAGTCGTTGGGTCCGGCTCTCCACCAACATGAATAACTTTAGTTTCAAATTTCATTTCTTTCATACATTCTCCGTTAGCTCTTTCATTTCTCGAGAAGCTGCCAGGGTAGAGAGTCTGGCTATTGTCGAATAAACTGCTTCCTTGATTTGATGATCATTATTTTCTTTAAGTTCTGAGATACAAAATTTCTGATAAATCATGCCTTGAGAATTCAAGTTCGACTTTGTTCCTTTAAGAGGATTGGTTCTCATAAATCCTCCAATGCTCTTGCCATTAAGAAGGTAGATAGTCACTTCAGCAGGAGCTTCATCATATTTAAGAATCGTCTCAACACCTTCCTGAATGAGAACAGAAGTGAACTTTAAATTGTTTTTACCTATATCCATTTTATTTCGTATCTTGCGATTCATGGATCTGATCTCCTCACCGGAAGAAACGACGGAAATACCCATTCCATATGTTCCCTGGGAAGCCTTTACAAAAACCGAAGTCTCTGCAGGCAAAGTCGATAAAACTTTATCAACTTCCTGGGCAAGTTCCTCCAGACCTTCTTTTGAGCTGAAGTCTACGTTTTGAACGGAAGAAAATTGGGCCTGAATAAGATCAGAATTAATATTGAAGTGGGCTGCAAACTCGTTGGCAACATCTCGGTAGTGAGAGAAGTGAAGAATCTTTTGCCTTTTAAACCAACCAACATAGGGACTGGGTTGTATATGTGTCTTAATGGACTTCCAATCGATGGGCAGCTGTACCGATTGATCATTATTTAAAAGGATGATTTCAAAATCAAACCGATGGGAAGGACTGGCCGGAAGAAAAACGCCGTCCATAACTTTCGCTTTATAAATAGTGATCTTATGACCGGAATGAGATTCAAGTTCTAGAACTTCACTTCCTGATTCAGTAAAGAGAGTTTCATCCGGAGAGAAAATAGTAACTTCAGTGTCTGCCATCTCCATCGTGTTTTTAAGATGATGGAGGTGATCTAAGTAAAACTTATTTTTTGTATGAGATTCAGGAAGAAGGCCAACTCTTTTTAACCCAGGTTTAACTAAATTAAAGGCTTCTCGAAAATTTTTTGAACAACGTGCAAGATCTTTTCCACACAAGTTATTAAAACCGGCAGGGTACATATTATGATCTACCGGAGCAAACTTGGTGCGACTTTCTCTCACGTCGACACTTGAGGTAAATGGTTGAGGCAATTTAGACTGAGCATCATCTATCCAGAGATTGATTTCGTTCCAGTTTTGGCAAATGAAATCTTCAAGCTCTTGCTTGGTATTAACTTTGAGAGGCATGTTTTTTCCAATTTTGAGTCAAATGTTGAATATGGTCTTTGGGTGAAATGCTGGTGACTTCAGGAAACTCCAGCACTTCAGGAAATGATTCGCGTAATTTAGTTTTGAGGAGGCTTTCTCTTTGCTCGAGAGAGCTTTTGAAGTTTTTAAGCTTATTGTCTGTTGGGCTCCAATCTCTGAGTTCATTCTCCAGACATTTATTAAGCACCAGGTAGTGATCCTCATGGATGAAGTGAGAGGCATGAGAGCGAAGCTCAATGGCCTCCTGAGGCTTTCCTTGCTCAACTGAAGTAACTAAGAACCAGTTGCATTGAGATTTTTCTTTTAATCGATCCTGTAGGGAGAGTCCCTTTAAGAAGGCTTCCTTGGATTGGTAGATAATTTGAATGGCCTGAATAAAGTCATCGATAAACTGAGCACCTGTTACTTTCTGAAGGTAGCTCAAGAGTTTTTTTACCCCACCAGAGATGACTTTATTGATGATATTGAAGCTAAAAACTTTCTTGCCAGCATTGGCCGTTTTCTGCCCCAGATAATTAAAGATCTCGACAAAATTTTGATCAAAGAATGATCTGATTTTTCCCAGGCTTTCTAAGAAATCAAGAAAGTGAGCTCCCGGTGGAGTATCTAGAACGATGACATCATACTTTCCAGAGTCAAATTGCATTTGAACTTCTACTAAAGAAAGTATTTCATTCATTCCCCCATAGGGTCTTGAAAGAACTTTGATAATTCTATTGGAAGCGAGATCAGGAGTATTGTAGCTTGCCGCCATGCGAGTGATGGTTTTCTCGGGAGACATAAGAAGAGCGTCTAGTTCAATACCTTCAAAGGTAATGCGAGTAACTTCTCCCATGTCTTCTGACCTAAGACCCAAGAGGTCTTTGAGTCTTTTGGCAGGGTCGATGGTAACAAGTAAAACTCTATTTTCACCGGCCAGACTAAGGGCGCGACTGGTCGCCAATGTAGTTTTACCTACACCACCTGTTCCACAGAATATTTCGAATGACTTAGTGGTAATGGCCACTATAAATCCTTTTTCAAATTCGTCATATTCTATATGAGTTTTGAGACAGACCCAAGTAAATCCATCTCAATGGATTTGGAATCTAAGGCAAGAGAGTGGGGGAATACGCATCGCATCTCACTAGCGTTTTCTTCAATGAGCTTCTTTTCATTCAAGGCCTTTTCTTTCAAGGCTTCAGGAAGCTCGGCCAATTGCTCTGACAAAAGCGAGTAAATGCTGTTATTGACCGAAATCTCGATTGATACTGGAGTTCTTTCCTTGAGTCCACTCTTGAGTTCAATGGATTCCTGCCATGACATGGGACTAGGAAGGCTTACCACATGAATCTTGGTGTAAGCAGGATCATTTAGCCTCGAGAGCATCTTAGTAGCGTCATCAAAGATGATACCGGATTCAAAAATCTGCTTAAAATTAGTCGTAGCCTCAACCATCGTAAGGGCATGGCCTGATGCAGGTGCGTCTAACACAACAATCAGTCGGGGATTGTCATGCCCCATTTGCAAGATCTTTCCTAAATAGATGAGGTAATTAAAACCAGGCACCATATTTACCAGAGCTCGGAAAAAAGGAGTCTTCACAATCCAAGAAGCCAGGATTTTTGAATTTAATTTTTTGTCGATATACCCACGGGCCGAATCTTCCAAATCAAGATGAACTTCTTTAATTCCATCGACAATGGCTTCAGCATTACCCTGATGAGTTTCGCCTAGTGATTGATTTTTGAAGGTGAGATAAATAGCTTCGTGTTCTTGCTCTACAAGTTTTCTGACAAATGCTTTACTAAGAGTGGTTTTGCCCACGCCACCTTTGCCGGTAAAAATGTAAAGGCGGCGAGGTTGATCATTCATCAGAAAAGGTACATCCCTGTTATGAGTAGCTTGAAGTAATATCCTCTAAGATCAGACTGATTGTCTTGCTGAACCACGAAAGGCCAGTGCATCTGTCCTAAGACACCTACTACATAATGTTCATTGAGACGCAGATCAAGTCCGACCCCAAAGTTTAATCCGAAACTCACTTTCTGCTTAGTCCACTTCTGAGACTCGCCATCATTGTGATCTCTTTTAGCTCTAGGAGCATAAAAGCCAAGGCCACCTACAAAGTAAGGAGAGAAATTATCATACTCAACAAATCGACCTTTGATGGAAGTGGTGAGTCCCATCACTTTCATTCTTTCATTTTCATTTTTATGTTCAGAAAAATGAGCGTTCATCAAGAGATCGAATGAATAGCTGGCAGCATAGGTATATAGAACATCCATAGTGATTTTATCTTCACCATGCTTCCCATAATTACCAAATAAAAAAGTCTGTCCTAATCCAATACCCAGACCATGCTGCTGAAGCTTACGGGGAGCGGAGGAACTCGGATACTGACTAATTTTAGTTGGCCCTTCATCACTCTCTTCGGAAACAGCGGTTACTGAGTCTTCCTTGAGATCCTGAGCAGTATTGGGAGTTTTAATCTTCGGAGAAAATGCCCTAGGCTTTTCAGTTTGAGCATAAAGAGGAGTCTTAAAAAAACTCATGGCCACGAGGGCCATGAGTAAATAGCGGAAATTTTTATTCTTCATGAACCTAGATTAGTTCAGAGTAGTTGAATTTTCCATAGAAGAATTAAGACCTGCTACGAAAGCTGGCTTGAAGTCTTCAGTTGCAGCAACCTGAGTAGCTGGCATTTCGAAAGTAAGGTTCAACTGGCTTTCAAGACCTTTGATGTAACCAGTAAGAGTTCCTTCTTCAGCACGGATAACGCGCTTAAGAAGTTCTGTGTCACCTGGCTTAAGAGACTTACGCTCTTGATCAAAAAGAAGCTGGATTTGAGTCATGTACGTGATGTCGTTCTTAGACTTATTGTCGATAACTTGGATTTCGTTACCTTCACGAATAATCTGAGAGATCTCTTCTAGAGTTACATAGCAGCTTTGAAAAGTATCGTAGAGCTTACGGTTCTGGTAACGCTTGATGATACGTACGTCTTTCATGTTGTTCCCCTAATTTGTAGTTAACCTTGTGAAAACTTTCAAAGGTATTGAGTGGTAGTGTTATTAGTAATGCATGGCAGGAATGACGCACCCAAAGGTTATTTGTTTTTGCGCGCTGTCGCTTCATTAACTGCTCGGGGCTGGTTCTACTAATACCCAATTAGCCTGTCAACCCGGATAGTCATAAAAAAACCTTAAGAAAATTGATTTGCAAAAAGGAGGAAATTTTTTCCGCTTTTTCTTAAGAAATAGTTCATGATTCCAGCCTTTTAGAACTGGAAAATGGTGAAGGTTTTGCGACACGTTAAATCATCTATTTTCTAAAAAACCTTTTGAAGAAGCCGATAAAGAGAAAAGGGGAGGCCCCTACATTGGCCCAAACTTAAGGTTTAGAATGACTATGAAATTTTTTCACTTTTGCCTCCATCTGATGACTATTCTATTTTTTCTGAGTTGTAGTCATACTCCTTCAGCTCTTAAACATCACCAATTCACGAGAGAACAACAGGATCAAATAAATAGAGATGCTTTATTGATCGCCTCTAAGCGGCTGGAGCAGATGGTGATTCAGGCCAAGGGGAATCCATCTTCTAGAACCTATCTGGCCACCGATCTCTTCCTCAAAGGAAACATGTCTCTCCTAGAGGGGGATTTTGTAACAGCAGCCGAGCTCTTTAAGCATTTGTCCGTACTCGAGCCTGATGATGACTTTGTTCAAAAAAAGTATGCAATTAGTCTGATCAGAATAGGTGACCTGGAAAAATCTCAGGTGGTCTTAGAAAATCTCTATAAGCGAAACAAGGAAGAGAAAGTAGGGCTTATTCTAGCTGGTGTTTATACTGGAAATGATAAAGAGGCCAAGGCGAGAAAATTATATCAGGAACTCCTCTCAATAAATTCTAAGAATGAAGATGCCTGCGTCTTTTTAAGTAAATCGTTCGCCATGGAAAAAAAAATCACCCAGGCCAAGTCTCAGCTTGAATCCTGCGCGAAGAATGATCCAAAGAATGGAATGTATGACTACTATATTGGAAAGATTTTTGTCGATCAGGGTCAGATTGATAAGGCGATCGCCTCTTTCCAGAAGGCTACCATTCGTCAACCAGGTTTGAGTGCAGCAGTCAGCGCTTTGGGAATATTGTATGAAGAAAAGGAGCAATTAGGTAAAGCCGTTTCTCTCTATAAGTCTCATTTGCAGAAGCACCCCTCTGATACCAGCATCCTTAATAAAATTGTGCAGATTCTTTTTGTTCAGGAAAGATACAATGAAGTGATACCGTATGCTGAAAAGCTTAGTGATATAGAGCCGGATAATCTTAATCTAAAAGTAAAGCTTGGTATTCTTTATACAGATGCCAAAAGATATAGTGAGGCCGTATCGGTCTTTAAGTATCTCCTAACTACCTCTCCGCAATCTGACAAAATTCTCTACTACCTAGCTGCTATCTATCAGGAAATGAAGGACTATGAAGTTTCTATCGAGTACTTCAATCAAATTCCAACCACCAGTGCTCTTTACACTGATAGCTCGATTCAGATGGCCAATATGCTCTCGGCCATGGCCCAAAATGATGAGAAGTGGCGAGAGCCTTTTCTTTCTCACGTAAATAAAAAACTCGATGAGTTTCCAGAAATGAAAGTCGAGTTTAGTGTCATCAAATCAGGATTCTTTGAGAGTATGAGCGATTATAAAGCTGCTATGGAAACGATGATGGTTGTTCAGAATGAGAAGAACTTTTCGACTCAACATAAGTATTACCTGGCCAATCTTTATGAGAGAGAAAAACGCTTCAAGGAATCCACTTCATTAATCATGGGAATCTTAAAGCAAGAACCTAAAAATGCTCACGCCTGGAATTTTTTAGGCTATGTCTTTCTTGAGCGCGGAGATGAGTTGGAACAGGCCTACGAGTATATTCAAACAGCTCTTAAACTGAGTCCTGATGATGGTTATATTAGAGATTCTCTGGGGTGGTATTACTTCAAGAAAGGGGACGTTAAGCGTGCTCTTTCTGAACTAACTGTTGCCATTGAAAAGGTTCCTGATGACATTGAAATTTTGAAGCATCTGGCTGAAGTTCATGTTGAACTCAAAAACTTCTCTAAGGCGAAGAGTTTTCTTAAGTCAGCTCTTAAGAAGGCCCGACATCAAGCTGATAAACATCAAATTCTTGCTACCATCGAGAAATTAGAAAATGATCGTTTGCCTGCCTCGGGGAACAATGATTAAATTGGGGAATGGTCAATAGCCCCTTTTTATTTATCTTATTTCTCCTTTCTTCATGTGCTTTGTTCAAGGGACAACCCTCTTTGGAGAACAAGACTATAGATTCTATGGTGAAATCGATTAAGGTTATTGGTGAAGGAAGAGGGCGCTTAGGAATTGGTCAACAAAACTATTTATTTAGCTGCGAAGCAGGTTTAAAAGATCAAGACTGGATGCTGGCGGTCTCAGTCCCTCTTCATGGCGAAGAAGTTATGATCCTGCACGAGATTAAGCGGCTTAATCCCGCCACAACTAAACGCGAGAGTTTTGAACTTAGAATCGATCATGAAATGAGAAATAGATTGAGTCTGGGAAAGATAAGCGGGCGCGATGTCACTCGGGAACTCAGATCGATTATTCGTTTTGTCATGTCATCTGAGCTGGATCTTAAAAAAGAATGTCAGCTCCAAGATCAGAACATTTATGAATGTAAAATGGATCAGGATGTATTTCACGTTGCGCGAAATAGTGATAGCATTACCATCAAAAAGAATATCAAAGACACCCACTACTTTGAACTCATAGGTGAGAATTACTCTGATTCCGCCTTTCAGAGAACAAACTTCTATTTAAGAAGTCAGCAGGAGAAGGCCAAAAGTCAGGCCTTGATGTCCTTAGAATTGTTCTGGAAGCATTGAGTTAAAGGTAAACCTTGTCAGGAAGTCATTGTTTTTATAAATGATTTACTAAATAAATCAATTAAAGTAGTTCTAATCACTTCAACCTTGAGGAGCTCTGCGGATGAAAAGTTTTGGCCTAGTTCTCATCGGGATCCTTTCTTTGGCTCTTGGATGCAGCAAGGAAAAGAATTTTAATGAACGCGAGCTTTACTTTGTTTCCCCAGAAAAGATTGCTGGGTTCGATCCCATTCATGCATCTGATCGTTATTCAGGCAATGAAGTAGGCAAGGTCTACGAGGGTCTCTATGAGTTTCATCCCTTAAAGCGTCCTTATGAATTGATGCCTAATCTGGCAGACAGCCTACCAATAGTTTCTAAAGATGGTTTGACTTATACCTTTAAGCTCAAGAAAGAAGTTCTGTTTCATGACAGCCCGGCCTTTAAAGATGGTGTGGGAAGAGAGCTGAAGGCCGACGATGTTATTTATTCCATCAAGAGACTGGCCGATCCCAAGCTGCAGGCCAAGGGCTGGTGGCTCTTTGATCAGAAAATCGTCGGACTCAATGAGTGGCGAGAAGCCAGTACCTCAGATGAGCCAACAAAATATGAAACAGCTGTTGAGGGTCTGAAGAAGATCGATGATTACACTCTTCAAATAAAACTAATCAAGCCTTTTCCCCAATTTCTCTACGCTCTGGTGATGCCCTATTCTTTTATTGTGGCCAAGGAAGCAGTCGATTTTTTTGGAAAAGAGTTTCTTAATCATCCCGTTGGTACTGGACCCTTCGTCCTTGAAAAGTTTGAGCAATCTAATCAGATTGTCTACCACCGTAATCCCAAATTCCGTATTAAACTCTACCCTCAGGAAGGTGAGGAAGGTGACGAGAACCTGGGATTACTCACAGACGCTGGCAAGAGAATCCCATTAGTGGATAAGATCGTGGTTAATATTCTGGTAGAATCTCAGCCAACTTGGCTCTCCTTTCAGAAAGGTCGCACCGACGTTTTAGAGATGAAGGATAGTCATCTTGATCAGGCCTTAATTGAAGGTAAAACTCTTAGATCCGAACTAAGAGGAAAGGGAGTAAGACTCCTTTCAAGTCCACAGCTGGATGTCACATTTTTTGCTTTCAATCATGAAGATGCTCTTTTTAAGAATAATGTGAAACTTAGGCAGGCCATGTCGCTGGCCTATGATAGAGAAGAGGCCAATAAGCTTTTTTATGAAGGAACAGGCTTTAAGGCACAGGGAGTCATTCCTCCTGGATTAGGGGGATTCCGAAAAGAATTTAAAAACCCATATGTAGAATACGACCTAGAGAAGGCAAAGAAATTATTGGCAGAGGCAGGATTTCCAGAAGGAAAAGGCATTCCTGAAATCACTATTCAGACAAGAAATGAAACGGTGGCCAGACAACAGATAGAGTTATTTGCTAAATCTATGGAAAAAATAGGTATAAAAGTAAAGGTCGGTATGAATACCTGGCCAGAACTTATAAATAAGGTCACTAAGAAGCAGCATCAGATGTACACCATGGCCTGGGGTGCAGATTATCCTGACGCGGAAAACTTTCTTGGGTTATTATATTGTCCTAATCAAGCACCAGGATCCAATGGCTCAAACTACTGTAGTTCAGAGTTTGATAAGCTTTATGAGGAAGCCAAGGTCTTGCAGGAAGGCCCTGAGAGAGCAGCTTTGTACGAGAAGTTAAATGAAATGGTATCCGTTGATGTACCGTGGATTCTTGGTTTTCATCGCACCAAGTTTTATCTGGTCCAGGCCTGGTTGAAGAATTATAAATTTATGGAATTTAATCATACCCAATTTCAATATCTAAATGTTGATCTTGAAGTTAAAAAAGAATTGAGCAAAAAGTTTTAAACATGACAAAGTACATCATCCGCAGACTCTTGTATTTGATTCCCGTTCTTCTAGGCGTGAGTCTTATTATTTTCCTTCTCTTCAACGTGGTTGCAGGAGATCCTACCGCTGTTCTTCTTGGTAAGAATGCGACTGCTCGTCAGATGGCAGATCTAAGAGAACAATTGGGTCTGAACCAATCTCTCTGGATGCAATACCTGGACGTTGTGAAGTCGGCCTTTACCTTTGATTTCGGTAGATCATGGGCCACTAAGCAGGAAATTACTTATATGATTAAGCAAGGTGCCTATCCTTCTCTTTGCCTAACAATTCCAGCTTTTGTAATTTCAACAGTTCTTTCATTGTTAATTTCATTGGTTGTCGCTTACTACAGAGGAAAAGGGATCGACCTCTTTATTCGCTTCCTATGTATTGCTGGGATGAGTGTTTCGGCGCTAGCCTATATTCTTGGATTCCAGTACTTCTTTGCTTATAAGCTCGGCTGGTTTGAAATCTCAGGATTTGAATATGGCTTTCCTAACTTTGTTCCCTATGTGGCCTTACCGGCCATTATCTGGGTACTTCTAAGCTTGGGACCAGATGTTCGCTTTTTCAGAACAGTAATTCTCGATGAGATCTATCAGGACTACGTAAGAACAGCGCGCGCAAAGGGATTAGGAGAAATCTCTATTCTTCTTAAGCATGTTTTGAGAAACGCTCTGATTCCCATCATTACTTACACCATCATTCAGATTCCTTTTTTGATTCTGGGTGCTCTTCTCTTGGAAAACTTCTTTAGTATTCCTGGACTAGGAGGAATCACATTGAATGCTCTGAACTCTTCAGACTTCCCGGTGATTAAGGCAA
>DFXY01000034.1 GCA_002381945.1 Bacteriovoracaceae bacterium UBA4096 | reverse complement strand
ATGTATAAAACTTTGGTTAAGCTAGTAAGTATACTAGTAGTGGTTTCAAGTGCACAAACTTTTGCAGGTTACAGCACATTAGAAATCTCCCGTCCGAAGATTAAATATCCTGTATACAATACTGCAACAAGAAAGATCATTCTCGATCAAGCTAAGCTGGCCCTATCAGAGATCTTTGTCCATCAGGAAGTAAAAATAAGGGACTTTGGCCCGAAGGCAGATGCCCTACCTCGCATTAACGAACTTTATAAAAAATTATCTAAAATCTCAGACTTGGAATTTCATACAACACTGACTGATATATTTCTGGCCTTGAAAGATCAACATACCCTTTATCATCTTCCTAGGCCTTATTCATGCTATGAGAACTTTCTTCCCTTAAGATTTAAATATGTAAATATGGATCAAGGCCGAAGAGCATTTGCTGTGACAGATGTTGATACAAGACAAGAGATTCTTCAACTTCTTCCAAAGCCATTTGAAGTCGCCATAGGTGACGAAGTCATCTCCTATAACGGAATGCCTCTTTATGAAGTTGTAACAAATAAAATGGGTAAGACTTATGGGGCCAATCCTGATGCCCAATTCCGACTCGCCCAGGAAGACCTACGCTTTTACTATCATGGCGTAGATCAACTTCCGCAAGATAATTTTGTAAGACTTGAATTAAGAAATACCAAAGGTCAGAGATACAAACTTAAACTTCCATGGATTACTTATGCTGAAGAGGATTGCTTAAAACCTACTACTAAGCTCTTACCACTCAACACTTTCAAGATGAAACGAATGGGATCAATCACAGGTGAAACGAATGAGCCCATTCTATACTGGCACATCAATCATCCCAGCTTTGGTGATTTTGGATACATCGCTCTTGAGTCGTTTAACCCTGAAGTATTATCCAATGACGAAACAGTAATTAAAATCCGTGACTTACTTTTAAATGAACTGCGGGATACAGATGGTCTCGTCATCGATTTACGCGATAATGGTGGTGGTCAAATTCCTTTTGCAGAAAAAATAGTCCAGCTTTTTTCGCCCAAAGAAGTTACACCTTTGGAATATATTTTGAAAAACTCCGAGGCAAACTACGTCTATTTCTCCAAGTCAGATATAAAAGATCCTTTCACAACGCTCTTAATGGCCGCTCGAAACCTTGGAACCCCCTTTACTTCAGGAGGCCCCCTCAGTTCTAAGAAAGAAATTAATGATTTAGGCCAGGCCTACTTCAAGCCTGTTGCATTATTTGTGAACTCAAAGTGCTATTCCGCTTGTGAAGTGCTTGCGGCTCAAATTCAGGACCACAATGTCGGAATAATTTTTGGCGAAGACCAAAGGACTGGTGGCGGAGGGGCGAACGTATTTAGTTTAAGTAAAATTCTTCAGGAAAAATTTGCCCAAACAAATCCACTCCCTTTTGCCAGATTGCCTAATGGTCAAGATATCGACTTTTCATTCAGACAGGCCATTCGTGTAGGAAAAAACGCTGGGGCCTTAATCGAAAACGAGGGTGTCAAAGTTGATAGACTATCTCCCATGAACTGGTCCGACATTTTTAATGCAACTAATGATCAGCTCCTCGTACTACAAAAACATCTCTCTTCAATAAGTGCGAACTACAGTTCAAGTATTTTCTTTAGTAAGGAAGAACGACAAGACTTCTTAAGAAATCAAGATCCTTTAGTTCAAGCATCATGGACGGATACATCAACTTTTGAATTCAAAAAAGATGGAACAACCATCGATAGAAGAGAAGTTGATCTTAATGCCTCTTCGGCCATTTCTTTGCCCATCGATGTCAGTGTTATTTCAGATGGTAGACTTGAAATTTATGGATCAAACAATGAAGTACCTGTGTGGCGCAAGATAATCCGCTATCGTGTCATTCCTGAGTTTGAATCAGTGAGACAAGGTGAAAACCTGATGGAGAGATTTTCTATCTATAGCGTTATTTCGTCTAAAGAGAATGGTTGGCATATAAAGAACAATGAGCTCATTTTTGGTGACGGAAAGACATATCATAATTTGGTCGAATCAGAGGCATCCTTATTTGTCTCTCTCCCTAAGACCAAGTCATTATTATCATATACTGCAACAGTTGATAGTGAGTTGAATTTTGATTTCCTGAAAATCTACATCATTATAAAAGGACACCCCCCTACTTTGATTCAATCATTAAGTGGGCACTTACCTCAAACAAACTATAAATACGACCTCTCATCCTTTGCGGGTGAAAAGGTGGAGATCCGTTTTGTTTTTAAAACTGATGAAGCCACGAATGATAAGGGAGTGACTCTCAAAGGCGTTCGAATTGATATATGAAATTAACATTAAAATCCATTCATAAAAGCCACTTTAAATTTGCGAGATAGATTGGCAAGGAATCCGGTGAGCATAACCTGATAGCGGACAGAGCTGCTTTTCTTGCTCTTGAGTTTTCGTTATTCGCTTCCAATGCTAAGGCCAGATTATGCCAGGCCTGGGCAGACTGAGGAGCTACAGTTGTAGCTTTGTCTAAAACCTTTACGGACTCGCTGAACTTGTTTTGTTTGAAATAAACATTACCTAAACCTATCATCGATACAAAACTTGCTGGAAACCTTTCTAGTACACTCTCATAGCCTTTTTGGGCTTCTGCAATAAATGACATTGCCTCAAGTTGAGCAATTTCATTCAAGAGTTCCTCTTCAGTAGTACTAACTGGAATAGTCCCCGGCCTGACTACCAGAAGTCCCCAATTCTCTGATCGACCCCATGTTTTGTTGAAAGTATAAAAACCTAAGCGACTATAAGCTTCAGTACCAGAATGAATGATCATTTCAGATTTTTTGAGATCGTAACCGACAACAACGGCATAGTGCCATCTGGGAATCCATTTCAGACCTAGGTTTTGCAGTATTAGAACTGGATTACCAGCATTCATCTCAGTCAAAAGATTCTTCAAATTCTTAATCGGAAGCGGAAGAAGTTTTTGCCTTCGAATAGCTGAGATCATATCACTTTGAAAGCTTCCCTGCTTATCCGGCGTAAAAACCATTGATGCAACTTCATCAGCATTTATACTATCGCCCAAATGTGAGAGAACCATGGCCAATGAAGCAGGTCCACACTGGAACTTTTCCTGCGGTATAAATTTTACGGAAGTAATCCTGATCTTATCCCTGATCTGATATTTCCCTGTGAGAAGTCTCTGGCTAGAGCAACTGCTCACAAGGATCAGGATAAATAAAAGCCGGAGCAACACCTATTAGCGAACTGATTTAGTGAAAGGGAAGACTTTAGTAAAACCAAGGATATCCGTAATTAACAAAACAATGAAAACGAATACGGCCGCACCTATTATTGAACCTACTCCAGCACCAGCAGGAGCTTTATCAATCTCTTGGGACAAGGTAGAAATCTCTTTTGCTGATAAACCAGCCACGCGATGAATTGCTTCGCGAGGATCAACTCCCATTGAAATCATCTTTGCCTGAACCTCTTCACTTTCCATGAAGGTGATAATTTTCTCACGTTCCTGGTTTAGCGTGATGCCTTCCATAACCTCTAAAGTTGTGAACATTTTGGTGCCTGCATAGCTGGCTTCAATTGTCATTGTGGACATAATAAATGCCAAAAGAGCTGCGATCATTTTCATCCTAGGCCTCCAAAAATTGATTGTGAAAATCATGAGTTGATCCAATGATACTACTTATGAGCTGTAAATGTGAAGATTTGAGGCATTACAGGTTAAGGCTTCAAAGAAGTTAACTTTATGGAATATACCTTCATCAAATTCATCAAAAAAGAGTATTCAATAGCTTAGCTCTAAATTTAACTTATTCTTTAACCCCTGGTCATACATTTTTACACGCCACCAACTCAGCAAGTCAAACTCCTGTATTATCTGCTTGATCTTTACAGGAGGATCCTATGAAAACTACATTTAAGATGTCTTTGCTCGCGTTATCTACTTTAGTTCTTATGCAACCAATGGCGAAAGCATTTGAGATTGATGACACTATGGAGCTCACCGACGAGATGGCACTTGAAGCTGGGATGACTCCAGTGGAATTGGCCCCCCTACAAAAGATGAAAATGATCATCAAAAATTTTGATAGTTCTGCTGGTATTGAAAGAGCGGTGAGAAGCCATCAATTAGTCATTGTTGTTAACAAGAAAACTTCAGGAGCAGGGGCCCAAACCCTGACAATGTATGAAAACGGCACCGAAATTTTTCATACCAATATCTCAACAGGTAAAGAAGAAAAGGTCCTGTCTAAATCTGGAAGAGTTTATGTATCTACAACTCCTGTAGGCTTTTTCAGACCGACCAAAGTCTATAAAGATTATCTTTCTTATACCTGGAATGCCCCAATGCCTAATTCTGTGTTCTTCGTAGGGGGAATAGCCATACATGCCACCGGAGAAGCGAATTACAAATATCTCGGAACCAGAGCATCTGGTGGATGTGTGAGGACGACACTTGCAGACTCAAAATTTGTCCGGGAGAAAGTCATGGAGTCTGGTCGTGGACAAGATTTTAAGATTGTGAATGAAAGCAAGGGCAGAAATCGCATCGCAAATAATTCTGTAAAAGTTGATGGTATTGAACGCTATTCAGGCGCCCCCCTGAATACAAAATTAGATTCTTGGGATACTGTCATTATAGTTCATGAATAAATATAGCTTCTGATGAGTCAATGGCTTCCCTTCACAGGAAGCCATTGATATATAAATCTTGTTACAAAATTAGTACCATGATAATTCTAGGGCATTTGAACTAGGATATGACGAAGTTTTGCCAAATGAGTACATATCAAAGTGAGTGCTATCGATCTTATTCATTTGAAGAGTTTTGTACCCCCCATGATCGATCAACGTCAAACTGTTCCGATAAACAGCTCCTGCAGCTGGCCAAGTCACTCTATTAAAGAAAGAACCCAAACCCAACTATTGCAAGTGTTCCTGTTTGTCCAATGGAATAGACGCTGTGTATGTGTTCCACCGTGAGTGGATGAGAGTCAAAATAAAAAGGAAATTGAATGGCGCACCCTAGTGGATGAATTACAAGACCTTAAATCAATCCCTTCAACCAGGCCTCAGTTTGAACTCTAGAGTCAAGTTGTAATTTGATACCTTCAAATTGTTCAAAGATCTTCTTGTGGCCTTCAAATGAAGAAAGGGTCTTTCTATCCCAGTACTCACCTGCCCAAACAACCAGCTCTTCGAAATTTTCTTGAGTCGCAGTTTGAGGTCCTCGACTTAAAAGCGCTTCTTCACATTCGACCCACGTTTTGTTTAAGAAAATAAGTGTATCCGCTCTAGGAGTCGCAACACTGGCCAGATCTCCAAAAACTCCCTCGAGAATCCATTTATCTGCTTTGGTTAGATCCAGAATATCCTGATACACAATTTCTTTTCCACGTTTTTGTGAAAAAACGTTAGATTTCCAGAATAGTTTATCTAAATGAATCACTGGAATTTTGAGAACGAATCCAAGCTGATTGGCCAAATAACTTTTTCCTGAACCACTATTTCCGACAATGACAATTTTATTCAGATGGTTTTTCATCAGAATCAAGCAACACTTTGTCGAGCAACCCACAAGTCATACTCTGCCTGCATCTTCACCCACATCTCAGCACTCGTTCCAATTGCTGTCTCAAGCTCAATAGCAAACTGAGGAGATATTCCACGTTTACCATTCACGATCTCATTAATTTTTCTTGGAGTGCAGCCACATAACTCTGCAAGCTTGGACTGATTGAGACTCATCTCTTTCATATATACTTCATTCAAAACTTCACCAGGGTGAAGAGGATTTGTATTCTTAATCATATTTTATCCTTTGTGATAGTTTTCAATCTTAACTTCAGAAAACTCACCATTCTTAAATTTAAAAGTTATGGCCCATGGAAGCTGAATCGTCACACTCCACTCATCCTTTCGATCACCCTTCAATTTATGCAATCGAATATTAGGAGGCTGGCCCTTAATCTTCAAATCATCAATCGTACTCGTATTGTGCATGATCGTTAGAAGGGCCTTAGATCTAATCCACAACTCTTTCGGAACTGCTTTTGCAGAATTCCTTTCCCAAATTTCTTTTGCTAGTTTGTTTCCGAAGCTAACTATCATTATACCACTGTACCACATAACGGTATAAAAGGACAGTTGCTGTAAATATGATCTATGAGTAACAAAGTTCGTTTATGTCTTGCAGTAATATCGGTAGGTTGTAAATGGCGCA
>DFXY01000041.1 GCA_002381945.1 Bacteriovoracaceae bacterium UBA4096 | reverse complement strand
TCAAGGCTTCAGAATTAGAAGAATATCGGGATGTGCTTTATATTGATGAGAAATTCACTTATCAGTTCAGTCTGCAGGATGAAGATGACATCATCACAGAAGTTTCAATCTTTGATGTTCTCTATCTCTTCAATTGGAAAAATGGTGAAGCCTATGATCTTCCAAATGATGTAAGAGAACTGGTTTCAAAATTAAAACTCACAGATGTTGTGGGTGACATCCAGAATTTTATCCGGCTTTTTCTGCCATTACGGGAAAAAGGCATCGGTAATGTTTTGATTGAAGGCGAGCCCTGGGAAAGCTTCCCTGTGGAAGACATGGAATATCGCTTCTCGATCAATCCTTCTCCTCGAAAGAGCTTTCTTAATCTCGAGCTGGAACTCTTCACACCTGACCAAAAACTCGTTCCTATGCCTTCCCCATTCCTGCTTTTTGTCAGTGAACAAGGTTGGGCGGGAAGTTTCCGGACTAAAAATGATGCCATGTTATTCTTCAAAACCCTGATTGAGGATTTTGACCGGGAAACTTTTTTCCATAAAAAGTATCTGCATACTGCTTCCAAGAAAAATCTCATGTCAGAATGGATTTCTCTTCTGATGAAAGAAGACGAGCTGCCATTTTTTGATCCTACATTTAAAAAAGTCTTCATGCTGAAGACCAGGACTTTTAAAAAGGTCTTTCTGGCCTTCCTGGACAGCTTTGGAGAATTAGGATTTAAAACATCATTTTACTTTAAAGATGATCGCAAGATCATTTTTCAAATTCCAAAGAATAATCTTTTGGAAGGGGTTGCAAACTTTTATCAACAACTGACTCCACTTAATATTCCCATTTTCTATGATCAGCAGCAGATCAGAACATGGAAGAGCACCATTCGTTTTGAGAGAAACAAAGAGCGTCTGGACTGGTTCCAGATGGATCTGGTGGTGACCGATGATGATCTGGATGTGATCAAGAACGCTGAGATCACAGATAACTTCCTCCTTTCAAATAAAGGCCTGGTTCTCTTATCTGATGAGCAGAAGGACCTTTTGCGCTTTATGAAGCGCTATACGAAGTATGAAGGTGAGAAGAAAGAACAAGGGGCCAAAGGTCTTTCGCGTTTTGGACTCTTTCTTCAGCGCTCAAGAATTTTTGAACTCTTTGAATTAAAGCGGCTGGGTATTGAAGGTGCTTTAACTGAGGAAGAAGAAAAATTCTGCGAGAAGATCATGACCATGCAGGACATGCCCCAGTATGAAGTGGATCCTCGTTACGCCGAGATTGCCCGTCCCTATCAGCTGAGTGGTTATAATTGGCTGCGTTTTCTTTATGAACACAAGTTCGGTGCCTGCCTGGCCGATGATATGGGTCTGGGTAAAACACTTCAGACCATCATGCTGCTTCAGACTTTGAAAGATAAAGTTAAAAAGATTCTGATTATATGTCCGGTCTCAATTCTCTATAACTGGAGAAACGAGCTTGAAAAATTCTCAGACCTCACCTACTCCATTTATTATGGAGATGAGAGAGAGTTTAAAACTGACGCAAAAGTAATTTTGACTTCCTACGGTCTGATGAAAAAAGAGTCTTTTTCCACTTTGGGCGAAGATGAATTTGATATTTTGATCTTTGATGAAGTTCAGCACTTAAAAAATATCCGTTCACTCGGTGCCAATGCCGCCAGACAACTTAAGGCGAAATTCCGCATTTGTTTGACCGGTACTCCGGTTGAAAATGATTTATCTGAATTCTACAACATCATGGACCTGTGTGTTCCGGGTGTGTGGGGTGATTTAGGCGTTGTTAAATCAACTTCCAAGAATAAGAATCGCCTCCTCGCCAGAAGAACGGTTAAACCGTTTATCCTAAGACGGACGAAAGATCAGGTTTTAAAAGAATTACCTGAGAAAGTAGAAAATCACGTCTTCCTGGATTTCACTCCTGAAGAGCGTGAAACTTACCAGAACAAGCTCAATGCTGTTCGCTCCAGCATGCTGGCCCCAGGTGCCAAACGCTACGGCGAAGTTTTGAAATCCCTGCTTGAGATGCGACAACTTTGTTTGTGGCAGAAGCAGCCGCAACTCCAATCAACCAAGATTGATTTCTTGATGGAAAATCTTGAGCAATTAGTGGGCGAAGGTCATAAGACATTAGTCTTCTCACAATTCACCACCTATCTGGATATGATTGAGAATAAAATTAAAGTGGCAGGCTGGAAAATGGCCCGGATTGATGGTTCTCAGACTATTAAGAAGCGTGGGGAGATGGTTGAACTCTTCCAGAATGGAGATGCCCAGATTTTCCTTATTTCACTTAAGGCCGGGGGTTTTGGATTAAACTTAACTGCCGCTAGCTACATCTTCTTGATGGATCCTTGGTGGAATCCGGCCGTAGAAAGACAGGCCATTGACCGTGCCCATCGTATCGGCCAGGAAAATAAGCTGACAGTTTATCGTCCCATTATTAAAGAATCCGTTGAAGAGAAGGTTCTGATACTTCAACAAAGTAAGCGAGAGCTCTTCCGGGATCTTATGGCCGAGGATGATGATGAATACTTCAGCGGCAAGCTGGATATGAATGATTTCCAGCATCTTCTGAGCTGATCTCAAAAAAAATTAAATTTTAATGATATTTCCCGATTAAACCGATCAGTAAGCATCAGGTATATGAACCTATGATGCTTATTTTATTATTCATGATTTCAGGTCTAAGGGCCGAAAGTACACCTCCTGTATTCACCAGTGCTAATAAGGCCTGTCAGCTCTTTTACCAGAAAGAAATCTCTCAATACGAATTGGTCTGTTTGAAAAATCGCAGCTCTTTTAAACTCACTCCAACGGCCGATCTTGCAGATCAGTACCAGCAGCTAGAAAAAAACATGAGTCAGTATTCTGATGATGTAAATTCTGATCAGGTCCAGCTTAAGAAAATCATTCTTGCTCATTTTGAAGAGAAGTTCCGTTTTGAGTATCCAGGCGATGAAGCCCTTCTTACGCCTGCTCTAAAAAGTCTGAGTCAACTGCCTAACCAGATGGGTTCGGTGGAAGAATGTCTGGAATCTGAAAAAGAACTCGCAGTGACGCCTTTTATTGATCTACGTTTTGATTCTGAATCACAGTTAAAGATTGAAAGAGAGTTAGTGGATCAAAAGATGGCCAGTGAAGGCTTTCTTAAATTGGGTAAACTGCAGGATATTTCACTGGAGTTCGGAACAAAAAATGATAATTTTTTCCACGGGATTGGAAGACAGTTTATAGAAAATGAACAGGACTTACCCTGGTGGGAAGGTGATGACCGGGGTTATACCTTTGGTTTAAACTGGAGCGCCGAAATGAATTATGAAAANNAATCGCCGCTATCAAAATCTGGTTACTGTTGATGGCCTCTTATTCGAAGTTCGCGTGAATCAAACTAACGGTGATAAATACGTTAAAGTAATTGGATCAGTAGAGCGTTTAACTGATTCAGGTGGCCTTGCTCCCAAAATCCAGGATAAGTGGCATGAGTGGGGTGGAGCAATCCAATACCACAATTTACCGCATCGGAACAATGAGACCAGACTCCAAACCGGTCTGGCGGTTGGTACGGAGAAATCTTCAACTCCCCTCACCTGGTTAGGTGTGAAATATGCCATTGAAGGCAAAGTTCAGGGCAGTACTGCCGGTATGGAGAATTCCTATGTCGGAGTCTCCACAGAAGTGGCAGTTAATACAAACCAGCTCTTTCGTTCTCAAGCAGGAAGTCCCCCAGTGCTTGAAGCGCGTCTAAAAGCTGATCACAAGCATTATGGCGATAATAAAAGTTATACCAACATCGGTGTGACTTTATATGGCACTGTCTATAGTGATAAAAAGGGAAACGTGCTAAAAGTATTTGCAGGAGTGGATCAACATAAAGATCCTCTAACCAGAAGATATGCCCATGCTGAAGATGACAATAGAAACCGGGCCGATCTTATTCATACCTTAGGGATAAAGTATGAACGCAAATTCTAAAAAAAGAGATACCGATGAAGGATCCAGCCGAAATTCTAACCCGCACTCCCGATATGAACTATCAGGAAGACCTACGAGAAACATCTCCCGAAGCCTTTGATAATATCATTCGTAATCGCAGATCAGTCAGAGTTTATACTAATCAACGAGTTCCTAAAGAAATAATGGAGCAAGTCCTCCATTGGGGATTAGACGCCGCAAATTCTTCCAACCTTCAACCCTGGGAGTTTTATTGGGTGCAAGATCCTCGTAAAAAATCCGAAATTGTTGAGGCCTGTTTCAATCAGCCAGCAGCAAAGACTGCTCAGGAACTCATTGTGGCCGTTGCCCGGATTGATACCTGGAAAGAAACCAGGAAAGACATGATTGCGCTTTTCAGTAAAAGCGACAAAGTTCCCTCTTCGGCCCGGGCCTATTATGAAAAACTCGTACCATTAGTTTATTCTCAAGGTCCTCTTAGTATTTTCGGATTTTGTAAAAGACTAGTGGCAAGCATTGTAGGTGTTTTTAGACCAATTCCCCGAGAACCTTATTCAAGATCTGATATGAGGGTTTGGTCAGTCAAATCAACCGCTTTGGCCTGTCAGAATATTATGATGGGTTTTTCTGCGCATGGTTTTGATACTTGCCCAATGGAAGGTCATGATTCCTCACGAATTAAGAAAACTTTGGGACTGGGAAGAAGTGCTGAAATTGTCATGGTCATCAGTGTTGGAAAGCGCGATAAAAAAGGTGTCTATGGCCCTCGGGTCAGAATGCCCTCTGAAAGATTTATTAAAATAATATGAAAATTATGAAAAACATTATTACTCTCATTCTTATTACCTTATCTCTTAATACTTTTGCGAAGCCTGCCTATGAAGTCTTGCTAAAGCAAGATGATGTCATCTGGGGTTTTGATTTTCTTAAAGATGGTAAAATTATTTTCACAGAGCGTGGTGGGAAAGTTTTTGTCTTTGACCCAAAGACCAAAAAAGCTTCTTTAGTCGGTGGAACACCAAAGGTCCACGCCGTAGGTCAGGGAGGAATGCTGGATGTGAGAGTGCATCCTACCAATGGCCATATCTATATCACTTACTCTGAGCCGATGGATAAATATTCTGCAACCGCTTTAGGACGTGGAAAACTCATAGGCAATAAACTGGTGGATTTTAAAAAAATATTTGCCGCCGATAAAAGTACCAACGATTATCATTATGGCTCACGTATTGAATTTGATAATGAAGGAAATGTCTTCATCACGTCAGGTGAGCGAGCTGAGAGAGAGATGATTCAGAAGAAAGACAATTATCTGGGGAAAATCATCCGAATGAAAGAAGACGGCTCTTCACCCGAAGTTTGGAGCTTAGGTCATCGCAGTCCTCAGGGATTAGCAATGAGACCGGGAACTCAGGAATTGTGGGAAGCTGAGATGGGTCCTCAGGGAGGAGATGAAATCAATCTCATCAAAAAAGATGGAAACTATGGCTGGCCGATTGTGACTTATGGACGTGAATACTCAGGACCTAAAATTGGAGTCAAGAGTAAGCCAGGGGTGGAAGAACCGGTTGCGTACTGGGTACCATCAATTTCACCTTCGGCCATGACATTCTGGAAGAACGATATTTGGCTCGCTAATCTTTCGGGCGAGCATTTAAGAAGATTGGAACTAAAAGGGACTAAAGTCGGAAAACAAGAAGAGTTTTTTAAAGAGCTGGGATGGAGATGGCGGAATGTAAGGCCAGGGCCAGATGGAAATCTCTACTTCTCGACCGATGAAGGACGTCTGGGGAAAGTCATCTCAATTAATTGATAGTGGCAAGAACTCGCTTAATCTCAATATTCTCTGCGCATTTAAAATGTCCTAACGGACAGGCCTTATGTCCATGTAAACCACAAGGACGACAGGCCAGCGAATCACCAACATCAATCACAATAGAATCGTCTGCCAGAGGAGTATAACCAAAAGCTGGGACGGTAGAGCAAAAGATGGCTGTAGTCTTTGCATTCACGCAACTTGCCAGATGCAAAGGAGCTGAGTCGTTTACAAAAACTCTCCGGGCCTTTTTCATGAGAGCAGCTGAATCCAACAGATTTAAAGCGCCACAAAGATTTTCTGTATTCGGGAGATCTTTTCTAATGCGCTCACAAAGCTCTTTATCTCCAGGGCCACCAGTAAAGTAAACCTTTCCAAGTTTTACCAACTCTTCAGTCAGTTCACGGAATTTATGCTCGCTCCAGGCCTTGGTAAACCAAACAGACGCCGGTGCCACCACGAAATAATTATCATTCACATAAGGCGTGATCTTATCGATATTTTTCTGCTGAATCGGAAGTTCTGGTTTATAAATTTTGGAGTTATCCACAATTTTATAATCAGGAATGAGTTCAAGATTTCTCTGAACTTCATGCCAACCGCGCGGATCCGGAATTTGATGATTCACTTTATGAGTATAGAACATGCTCAGAGGATTTTGCTTAAAGCCCGCTTTAAAAGGTGACTTCATCATCGCCGAAACTAAACCGGAATTAAAATGCCTGTGGAGGTTAAAGACCATGTCGAACTTGATCTCTCGAAGTTCTGAGATGAGCTTCATGAGATTTTTAGTCTTTCCGCCCACTTTATCCCACACCCAGGTTTTTTCTATCGTTGGCAGCCCTTGAATCACAGACTCATTGCCCTTTCTGAGAAAGAAATGGATCTTGGAATTCGGGTAATGCTCTTTGACGGCACGGGCAAAATGGCTCGCAAGGATGGTGTCCCCAATGAAAGCCGTTTGGATGATGAGAATTGTTTTAGACGAGGCGTCAGTCATGCGTTAAGATTAACACACTATTATGGAAAAGATCACGGCGATAATCCCGACATTCAACGAAGAAGTTAACATTAAAGAGGCGATCGAATCCGTCCTTTGGTGTGATGAAATCATCGTAGTGGATTCCTTTTCGACTGATAAAACGGTTGAGATTGTGAAGTCATTTCCTCAAGTGCGTCTCTTAGAACATGAGTATGAGCATTCGGCTGCCCAGAAGAACTGGACAATCCCTCAGGCCAGTCATCCCTGGATTTTTCTGCTGGATGCGGATGAAAGGCCAACTCCGGAACTGGTAAGTGAGATCAAAAATCTGGTTAAAACCGGAACAAAGTATTCAGGCTTTTGGATTTACCGCCGGAATAATTTCATGGGTAAACGGATTGATTACTCTGGCTGGCAATCAGATAAAGTTATTCGGTTGTTCAAGCGGGATGAATGTAAATATCAAAATAAGCATGTGCACGCCGAAGTAGAATCTAAGGGTGAAATCAGTATCCTGAAACATAAGCTCATTCATTACACGTATAAAGATCTCACTTCTTATCTTAAAAAGGCCGATCGCTACACCACTTGGGGTGCGCTTGACCGCTATCATAAATTTGAAAAGTCCGGTAAAAAGATTGGACTCCCCTATCTGTTCTTGCGACCTTTCGGACGTTTTATTCGGCACTATATCTGGCGTTTGGGATTTCTGGATGGAACTCATGGATTCGTTGTTTCTGCCCTGGCGGCCTACAACGTCTTTATTCGTGCGGTAAAAATCTGGCGATTACAAAACGGTGAGAAGATTGAAGATCCCTTCAAAAAATAATGACTAAAACCTCTTTGAAAAAGAAACAAAAGAGGACCGCCTTGGTACCAAAATAAACAATTTTTGCTAATGATGCTGCGTTTTTCATGTGGCGATTATGACTGATCAAGGTATAAGAGTGGAGAAAAAGGCATAAAACTGGTAATAATTACCAAAAAACCAAGGCCATAAATATATGAAACTTCAAGAACTCATTGATCAAACCGAACTCGATATGACTGTAGCGCAAGTGAAGGCCTTCTTTTTAGGGGTTTTATGCGCAGAAAAGTCGATGCCATTTCCTAAAGCAGTTGATGAATTATTAACTGAAGCTCCTGAGGCTAAAGCTTCACTTGAGCCTGGTCTTATTAAGCTTTGGGATGAACTAAAAGCAAATTTAAAAACTGAACTTAAGAACATGTTTCCACTGGATGAAGTTGATCTCAACACGTTCATGGAAATTTCAAAAGATCAGTTAGATTACTTTCTGACCGCTATGAGTTTATCAGGCACCAATGCTGAATCATGTAACGATGAAGAGCTGGCCGAGTTGATTGAAGAGTTAGAAGAAACTGTTGCTGACATGGATGACTTTCTTTCTGAGGAAGACAACGAGAACGGTGAAGAGTTTAAGGACTCGCTCTTAGAGACTTGGACGGAGTTTGTTTCTAGTAAGAAATAATTAAAAGCTTCAAAGTAATAGTTTGGCCAACCCAATTGTTCATCGTTTATTTCCTTCCACTGGAGCTCAGAATGGAAGAAATGATAGCAAGATGGTTGCGAGAAATTATTACTGAAATGGAGAAAGCTAAAGCTCATCAAAATTTATATAAAATGGAGCAAATGACCCGTCTCTATCGAGCTTTGATTAATTTACGTGATAAACTACTGTAATTATTAATCTAAACCTTACGGACATAAAAGCCGAAAAGCTAATCATGAATACAGCAAATTCACTCGCTAGTTTATATCAGATCTTCTCTCAACTAGTAGGTCCAATCGAGGCCAAAGAATCGGTATCTACAGCTATATTCTTAGTAATTACGCAAATTCAAGATGAGGGTTTGGAAGTAACTGCTGAATTAATTGAAAGCAGAATATTTAGGTATGCCCAAGACTTCATAGAAGTCGCAGAAAAAAACAAAGTCGCCTAAGCAATCAAATTCAAAATTTTCTCTTTATAAGAATACTTCACTTCCGGGTGCTCAAGGCTAAAAATCTTGAGCCCATTATTTCTAAGTTTGCAGGCCGGACACTTAAGGCAGCCCTCTTTCTCGATCCCTTCGTAACAAGTAATGGTGGTTTCCAGAAGGTATTCTAGAACACCAAGATCATAACCTAATTCCATCGAATCTTTTTTATTAAGCTTAACCAGTGGTGTGCGGATCTCAAATTTGGGATTAGCAAAATCCATTCTGAGGGCCGATTCAATGATGTCCATATAAGCGCGAGAGCAGTCTCTGTAACCAGAATTAGCTTCTTCCAGTTCCATCACACCCATATAAATGCAGTTCGCTCCCAGGGAGTCCGCGTGGATTCCAGCGAGTCTCGCCATAAGACCGTTTCGTCCTACGACCAAAGTATTGGGTGTTTTTCCTTCTTGGTGTTCGATCTTTTCTTTATTTCCAATGAGAGCTGATTCCGTGATTTTTGAAAGGCAGCTTAAATCTAATTCCACGTGATCCACTTTAAAGTGATGAGAGATTTCAGTGGCGCGGGTAAGTTCAATTGAGTGGCGCTGATTATAAGTAAAAGAAAGTGACAGAACATTCTCTGCTCCAAACTCTTTTACCGCTAGTGCGAGACATAAACTGGAATCCATTCCACCTGAATGAACGACGACTGCTTTTTTTTCCATTAGTAAGGTCGCTTTTTTTCCCATTCATAGGCAGATTTAATGATGAGATTTAAATCATCATACTTTGGTTTCCAGCCGATAATGCTTTGAATTCGATCCGCTTTCGCTGTCAGGCTCGCAGGATCACCCGCACGACGAGGAGACTCATCTACTTTAATGTTCACCCCAGTCACTTCTTTTACCCGGGCCAGAACTTCTTTGACACTAAAGCCATGTCCATAACCGCAGTTAAGAATCTCTGATTTACCACCCTTATCAAGATACTCGAGTGCCTTGACGTGAGCTTCGGCCAAGTCAGAGACATGGATATAGTCACGGACACAAGTGCCGTCAGGAGTGGGATAATCAGTTCCGAAAACTTTAATCGAAGGACGTTTTCCTGTAGCTACTTCGCACGCCACTTTAATTAAGTGGGTCGCCTCTGGAAAAGATTGTCCTAGATGCCCTTGAGGATCAGCACCTGAGACATTGAAGTAGCGAAGGGCCACGTAACGGAAATTTGAGCTTTGAGAATAATCTCTGAGCATATGTTCAGTCATGAGTTTTGACTGACCGTAGGGATTAATGGGGGCTAGAGCAGAATCTTCACGACAAACCCCATCACCTGGCATCCCGTAAACAGCTGCTGTAGATGAGAAAATGAATTTTTGGACCGAATACTTTTTGCACAAAGAAAGCAGCGTATGAGAGTTCACAGTGTTGTTCTGATAATACTTAAGCGGTTCAGAAACACTCTCTGGCACAACAATGCTTCCTGCGAAGTGAAGAATCGCATCGAAGTTTTTGGTAGCAAAAAGCTCAGAAAGCTTTTCCTTGTCGGCCAGATCCCCTACCACCAGATTACCAAAGCGCACAGCTTCTCTGTGCCCCGTCGAGAGATTGTCATAAACCGTGATATCGTGACCTTGAGTCCCGAGTGCTTTTACGACATGTGAACCAATATAGCCTGCGCCACCAGTAATTAAGATTTTCATGTCCCCATTTTAGGATATTCAGGCCTATAATTGAAGAATGATTGTTAAGTTTATTGCAGTTGCTGCCCTAGGTAAAAATAAAGAGATTGGTTTAAATGGTGCCCTCCCCTGGAATATTCCAGAGGAATATGACCATTTCAAGAGAACCATTAAAGATCAGTATGTTCTGATCGGTCGGAAAAACTATGAGCTACATGGCGAAGATGTAGAAGGCGCTATGCCCATTGTTTTATCTAAGTCTGGTTACACAAATCCCAATGCAGTGGTCTTTAGCTCAATGGATCAAGTCATAGAGTATGCTGATGACTTAGAGATTCCCAAAATCTACGTAATTGGTGGCGCTGAGATTTATAACTTAACACTGCCCTATCTCTCAGAATTTCTCTGTTCAGTAGTCGATTACGAAGGCCCGGCCGATACTTATTTTCCCGAATACCTCTTCTACGAATGGGAAGTCGTGAATCAAGAGATCCATTCAAACTGGACGTTATACCATTTCAAAAAGCGCCCTGACTTTTAACCCTTTTATCCCTAAAATACCCACACATGAATAACCCACAATCTAAAACAATTTGTTTCTTCAATTCCAATAAGGCCTGGGGCGGCGGCGAAAAGTGGCACCTCACCACCTGTAAAGAATTCCAGCGCCGTGGTTTCAAGACCATTCTTGTTACCAACATGCAGTCGCAGATTGCCGTTAAAGGGATTCAGGAAAAACAAGACGTGTACCGATTCCGAGTGGGTAATCTAAGTTTCCTCAATCCTATTAAGATTCTTGTGATGATGATGTTCTTCCGTTCACAGAACGTTGATACGATTGTGATGAATTTACCGTCTGATCTCAAGCTTGCAGGCATTGCCGCCAAGCTTGCCGGAGTGAAGAAGATTATTTACCGACGTGGCATGCCCCACCCTCTTAGAAACACCTGGCTCAATCGATTTCTCTTCACCAAGATCCTCACTCATGTGATTGTGAATTCAAAAGAGATCGGTCGCAGTTTAAAACAAGGTAATGAGAGTTGGTTTCCGGAAGACAAGATGGTGTTGATTTATAATGGCGTGGATACTTCGAAGCCTGTGGATAAGAGTCGCAAGCTTTACGAGAAGGATGAACAGGAAATCATTATTGGGAATGCTGGGCGATTGACCGAGCAGAAGGGCCAGAAGTATTTAGTTGAGATGGCGAAGCTGCTTAAAGCAGATGGAATTAAATTTAAAGTTTTGATTGCTGGTGAGGGTGAACTTCGAGGCGAGCTTCAGAAGATGATTGATGAGCAGGGGCTTAAGAATGAAGTTAAGTTACTGGGGCATGTGAATGATATGCCGGCGTTTTTTAATTCGTTGGATGTGTTTGTGTTTACGAGCTTGTATGAAGGGTCAGCCAATACGTTGATAGAGACGCTTCAGTATGGGGTGCCGACGATTGCTTGGGATGTGAGTTCGAATCCGGAGATTATTGAAGATGGGGTTACGGGTTTTTTGGTGGGGTTGGGGGATGTTGTGAGGGTGGTAAAAATACTAGTTAATCTAAAAAAGGACTCTGTCTTATCCAGCAAAATATCACAAGTGGGGACAGTAAAAGTTAATCAAATCTTTGACAGTTCTAAGAATTTAGATGCGTTATCAAAGTTACTCAACTACTAGAGCCGATATGGAAACTCTTTCGAAACAACATTATTAAGTCCGTTAGTTATTTGAATATTAGTTTCATCATAGCCAGTTTGTATGTTAACTATTTTAAATCCTAGATTTAATATTTTTTCAATTAGATAATCACCACGTACATTATTCCCTAGATTCGAGTCGATATAAATCTCAGCATTCTTATCAATACTATCAACACTTAATAAGAATTCATCGTAGCTAGAAAATACTAAAAGCATCAACTGATTCTGTTTTGCAAGACTAATCCAACTCTGTCTTATGTATTTATCATCATCAATCAAAACGATTGGAGTATTGCTTAAAACGAAAAGCGACTCTGGAAATGTAATTTCGACACAAGCCCCATTCTGGTTAAAAATTTTCATGATTCCACCCATTTTATCAACAGATGTTTTAGCAGAATTTAAACCAATCCCAAAACCAGTCAATTTTGTAGATTTAAATTCTGTTGAACAATAACTTTCAAGAATGCTATCAGGAAAACCAGGACCATTATCTCTTATCCTAATTATTACCCCATTCTCATATAATACCTCTATCAAGATCGTTGGTAATTCGCATGCTTCTAATGAATTATTAATAATGTTTGAAAGAGCCCTGTTGAATTCTCCTAAATTAAGCCAAACAGATGCCTCATAAAGAACTTTCAACTCTAAAGTGTTTTCAATGCAAAGATGAGGAAGTTCTTCCTCCTTTAACTTAATAATTCTTTTTATAGATTGAGAGAGATGAACTCTAGAGACGCGAGGAAGTTTATTATCTTTTAAGGATGCATTTAACAGGTTGTTAGCGATTTCCTTCAAGTTATTTGCCGAAGCTTTCAAGTTCGCTTTGTCTGTTAAGTCTAAATTATCCTTGCTAGACAGATTCAATATGACAGAAAGTGGTGATCTTAGATCATGCGTAACTTTTTGCGACAATCTTATAAATGCCGCTTCCTGCGATATTTTCTTTAAAACATTTTTTTTCGACTCAATTAAAACTTTGATATTTTCAATATCTTTAATTTTGAATCCTCCAGAGGATTGAGATAAAGGGTCATCGTCTAATGAGTTACTAATTTCTTTTGCAAGGCCATCAAGAGAAATTAAAATCTTCTCTTGAATTAATTTGAACAAGTAAAACAAGGCAATTGCATAAATGAGCATCGCCATGGTTACAAAGATCAACACATCTGGACGAACAATTTTTGTACAAGCGCTAATGTTCACTAACTCAGAAGAATTATTCGAGCCACAAATTTCTGGTAAAAACCAAAACTCATTAAATCTAGCCTCATAAAGATCGCTACTGTCTTGTTTTGATTTCGCTTTTACATATGAGTAGAAACCAACTCTCCCCTCTGAATTAAAATGTTCATTTATAAGTCCCCAATTCTTATCATAAATCAATGCAGTCACTGTAATTGATGATTCTACCAATTCTTGTTTCAGAGTATTTTTCGCTGAGAATATCCCCCATCCAATTAAGCATAAGGATATGAGCACCCATGAAATGATGGAAATTATAAGAATTGAGGAGTTAAACTTCTGAGATAAATATTCTTTGAGTGTGATCATATTAAGTATATATTATGATGTAACATAATATATTTGGCAGCTTAATATGCAAACTAACAAAAAGCTCTTGTTCATACCAGGTGGACCATGGATTTCAGGCGAATACTGGGATTCCTTTATTGAAAATAATTTCAGTAGCATACCCTGTGAGCGTATAGTTCTGATGAATCATGAGCACCGATACTCCTCACAAAGAACTCCTACTTTTGATGAAATGCTTAATGATCTAAAAACCCAAATCGTCACGCAGAACTCAACAGTATCTTTAATTGGGCATTCATATGGCGCCTTTTTAATCTTACTTCTACTAGATCAGCTTATTATAGATAAAGTAGACAAGATTATTTTGACTTGCATGCCCTTTTCAACCAATAGAACTAAGGCCGTAACTGACTTCGTTAATTCTAAAGAAAAAATAAATATTCAAAACAATGAAGATTTTACCCGTTATTTTAATTCGATTTTAAACCTATATTTCCATTTCACTTCAAGTGCTAAAAAGAATAAATGGATTACGAAGGGGTCGTATAAGGAGGGAAATGAAAATTTACTCATTAACGATGACTTGGTATGTAAATGTATAGAGAACTTGAAGATTTTTGAGAAGGATGTTTCCTTCATATTTGCGGATAATGATCTCATTATAGGGGATTCTTGGAAGGACTGCTTAAGAGATCAACCTAAAATCATTAAAGGATCTGGTCATTTTCCAATGCTTGAACAACCTGAATTATTTTCAAATATACTAAATTCAGTTTTAAAATAAGAGAAATCATTTTAATAAGGCTCCTCTATGTAAAGAAGGGGTTAACTGTGAAATTTAGATTAATTGCAGGTTTTTTCATAATACTTATTAGTTGCTATTTCCTCCAAGCTAGCGGGACAATTCTGGATGCAGAAAAAATGAGTTTGATTGCATTTGGAAATGGTGAACCACATTAATTGGAGAAGTATGCTCCCTATTATAGAAAGAATTATTCTTCCATTGCTTTTTTCATCACAGGCAATATGGGAATTATTCATATTCATTTCTTCGAAATCTAATCTGCTACAAATTAGCAATATTATAAAACCTATATTAATCGCAGTACTGATGGTTTTTGCTACAAAAAAACAAAGAGTCGTAAATTTAAAAACGACTATTGGTTTATTGCTTTCCTTTGGGTCAATGTACTTTGTACAAATAGAGGAAAACCAATTCTCAAAACTAAGTGCCTTGATACTTACAGCGGCATTAATCTTTTATATATTATTAGGGCTAGTAGGCATTCTTAACCTGGGTAGATCTTTTTCAATTCTTCCGTCATCTAACAAATCTGTTACAACTGGTTTATATTCACTAGTTCGACACCCAATATATTCTAGCTATATTCACATACTCATTATTTTTGTTCTGATTCACTTTAATTTCCGAAACATTGTCCTTAGTATTCTTTTTATTGCGGGATTACTTCTAAGATCAATAGAGGAAGAGAAATTACTTTCAGAGGATGTACAATACCAAGAGAAGATGTTCGGGATACCAAGATATTTTAACTATGCAGTCTCCCTTCCTGTAATTCTAACCATTTCCTCGCTGCTCTTTGATCAATTTAGAAGTGTTAAAAATTATGCTTCATTAAATATAAGTGGTCCTATCTATTCACTAATTCCTACAGATGCTGATGACTGGTCAAGTTTTCTGGTAATGAATCATATTTATCCTCGTTTTATACAACGTTCAGGTGATTTTCGTTCAAATTCGATAATTGCAAATAAAAGAATCGACTGTGAAGACAAAAGATATTCTCTACTTTCATCGAGTTGCAAACGAGTTATTTTTAATTTCGAAATAAAGAATAATTTTTCAGGATGTAACAACAAGAAATACACGCTGAAAAACTTTAAAAATGAATTGGAGATGATACTTCTAAAGAAGAATTGGATTCTGCCAAATTTTAGCTGGTGTAAAGAGTCACAAGATTGCTTTTCTTTTGATAATGTCCCCAATATTCAAAATCACCTCGAAAGCATTTATCTACGCTTCGGCTGGTCGCTTTTTGATGCCAATGATTCTTTGGTTGGAATAATTCCTAATTGTTTTAAAATAGAAGAACTTCAGGGAAAGACTATAACAAGGGGCCTACTGCAAACGACAAACTGGAAGGTCGAGATATCTACAAATGAAACCAATCCAGATATATTCCTTTTTGAGAATTCTTCTTCAGATGATGGATATCAGAATGTTAAATTCTATAATCCAATCTATTACTTCTTAGTAGTAAATGGCGATTTAAATAACCAAGCTCCTACATGGATCAGTAAAGAAATCATCGATCATATAAATAAAGAATTCTCTAATGAGAGTGTGTTTAAAAACGATCGTAACAATGACTATCTATTATCTGACTTCCAAAATTTAAAATTTAACTTATCCGAATACAAACCTGCAACGTCAAATAAAGTAATTGCCTTCCCAGATTACCTTGAAAGCTGTCCAAAATTGATTAACGAATTGAATTCAAAAGTTAAATCAACAGATCCATATATCAGTTTTGAGTGCGTGCATATCTCAGATTATATTGAATCAGGAGTTAAAAAGGGAAAACCTTGGGATGCATTTATTGGTCCACTGACCCCCGGATTACCAGGTAAAAACGCTCTAGCGACACAGTACTTTAGTTCTACATCATCAGACAGATGGTTAGGAAGAAAATACCCTAAAAAGACTCGAGTCGCACTCCTGGGAATTAGCCATGGCTCAATGCTCTTAAAGAAGAGTCGATTCTGTTCAATCATACCTAACAGTTTAGGATTAAGTGATTTAACGATAGACGACTTTAAGTCCTGTAATTAAGCGCAAAAAGATATTTAGCCAGATTCTCCATTAGAAAGTATCTTCGGGAGCCTTAAGAAGAAACCAGTAATTGTGGTTTCTTTTTCCATAAGGACTCAACTAATGAGAAAGATTTATTACCGATTGATTAATTGGAATAAACTTTTACAGTAGATCCTAAGCAAAAGTAAAAGATGCTACAAATTAGATAACGGCACTGCTATTCATCAGCAATGCTACCAGCAACTTCCTCCTCCGGCGCCGCAACCGCAAAAAATACGTTCAAAAGGTATGTGGCACCTGTCTGTGTGGCACCTATTTGAATTATTTGATGTGTTTGCCGATGGCGTAGTATGTGAAGCCTTGCTCTAGGATCTTCTTAGTGTTGTAGAGGTTTCGGCCGTCGAAGATAAGTGGAGACTTAAGTCGTGACTTGATTTCTTCGAAGTCAGGAGCTCGGTACTGCTTCCACTCTGTCATCACCAATAAACCATCGGCTCCGTTTAGAGCGTCGTACTTGTTCTCAAATTGATCGACAGGGATGCCCATCTTGGTCATGAGTTGTTCGAAGTGATCAGCGGCCTCTGGGTCGTGGATGCGGACTTTGGCGCCGGCCTGGTGAAGGGCGACGGCCGTATCGATTGATGGAGTTTCGCGGATGTCGTCTGTGTTAGCTTTGAAAGCTGTTCCCCAGAGGACGAATATTTTGCCTTTAAGGTCGTCATTGAAGTGTTTCTTCACTTTGCCAACGAGGTATTTCTTCTGTTCTTTGTTTACTTCTTCGACGGCTTCGACAATTTTGAAATTGATGCCGTGTTCGCGAGCAGTGTAAACGAGGGCCTTCACGTCTTTTGGAAAACAAGAGCCGCCGTAACCAGGACCTGGGTATAAGAACTGTGAACCGATTCGAGAATCGGTTGAAATGCCGTGACGAACTTCTTCGACGTCAGCGCCAACGATATCGCATAGACGGGCCACTTCATTCATGAATGAGATTTTAGTCGCAAGGAAACAGTTCGCAGCATACTTTGTCATCTCGGCCGAGATGTTGCTCATGCGGATAGTACGCTTCACTTGACGGTTAAATGGCTCATATAGGTCTTCGATAGTGTCAGCGGCGCTATCTTCTCGGGCGCCGATGATAATGCGTTCAGGCTTCATGAAGTCTTCGACAGCAGAACCCTCTTTTAAAAATTCAGGGTTATTTACTACATAGAACTTTTTGTTGGTTTTAGATTTAAGATGTTCGCGAACTTTATCACCAGTTCCAACGGGAACGGTTGATTTGACCACAACAACTGATCCGTCTTTTAAATAAGGAGCGATTGAATCGCAAGCACCGAAGACATATTTAAGATCGGCCTGACCGTCGTCAGAAGAAGGAGTTCCAACTGCCAGGAAGATGGCCTCGGCCTTAGTGACTGAGTCATAATTATTGGCGAAATGAAGTCGGCCTTCATTAAAGTTTGACTGCATTAGTGGCTCAAGGCCTGGTTCGAAAATCGGGCACTCGCCTCTTTTCATTCGCTCAACTTTTGCGGCGTCGATATCTATACAAGTCACTTCGTGACCCATTTCTGCAAAACAAGTTCCAGTTACAAGACCTACGTATCCCGTGCCAATAATGCTCAGCTTCATTTTAAGCTCCAGTAAGAATGAAAAGAGTGGTCATTTTCGTTAATTTTGGTGCTTTTGTCTATGTGGAGGAGGAAAATATGAGCGCTGGAAAGGAGATTATATGAGTACCTTTCTCTTCCTTTTTTTGTCTTTTCTATCTTTTGGGGCCTTTGCCCAGGAATTTAAGTACCACCTCGAAGGCTCCTTTGCGACCTCGGCCAATCCGGAAACCATGGAACCCACCATTGTTAATTATTCCGTGAACTGGAATGAGACCTCTTCGGCCATTCAGGGTGTCTATCAAGATAATTATTTTGCCAAAGATGGGCCCAAAACAGTGAGTGGTACAGTCGCGAATACCGGAAGAACCTTTAGTGTAATTTTTCCGGAAGAAATAAATGAAGTTAAATCCATTACGTTCAAAACAATTCAGACGGGGCTTGCCAATGGCAGTATTCCTATAACAGTTACGACTAGAAACAATATTGGGGTGCCGATTGATGCACCAAATACCTTCGCTCTCATGACTACCCGAAATTTAGTAGTAGACGCAAATCCAGATGATTCAACTTGCATTCTAGGTTTTGGAGCTTTAACAGGTTTTTGTGGGCTCTACAACGGAACGATCCGAGAAATCTCGGATACACGCGATCGTTGCAATTTACTCACAACAGGCAACGCCAGACTGGAACTTGCTACTAATACCAGTTTTAACTTTTATCCCAACTATCTGACCGGTAATCCCAATCTGGAATTTCATAACATCGGAAACTTTCTGCCGTCTCCACAGAATAGTTCCATTAATATATCAAGCCGCGTTTGTACAAGTTTACCAGGCACAACATTTGTTGATCTCAACTGTAAAATTCTAAATTTAACGGGAGTGTTTTTTGAACAAATCACAACTGTGCTATTTACTGGAACCTATACCATTACCGATGAAGTGAACGGTGATTTTTGCAGTCATGGCATGAATCTTACCAGAGAAGTTCCTTACTAATGGCTTAATGGTAGACGCTACCTTTTCGACATGTGATTGACTTTATTACTTCTTAAATTGCCCGTTACAACACTTGCTTTCATACTTAGGTTTATGAAAGACTCCGATCAGTCCATGCAGGTAGCAGAATCTAGTCGAGAGGATTGGACCAAGACCAGTTTCTTAAAAGAAATGTTCATGGGAAATTTTTCTTACGATTTAATTCATCCCTTTCCTGAAAAAAAAGGGATGAAGGATAAAGTTTTTCTGGATTTCCTGGATGAATATAAAATTTTTCTCTCGAATGAAGTGGATGCTGACCTGATTGATCGTGAGGGGAAAATTCCTACCCGTATCATTGAGCGTTTAAGAGAGATGAAGCTCTTTGCTCTTAAAATTGGAAAAGAGTATGGTGGTCACGGATTCACTCAATCTGAATACAACGAAGTCCTAAAAGTTACGGCAACTAAAGATGCTAATCTTGTGGCCCTTATATCCGCCCATCAATCCATTGGAGTTCCCCAACCGCTCATCATGTTTGGGAATGAAGAACAAAAACAAAAGTATCTCCCGCGTTTTGCTCGAGGTGAGATTTCGGCATTCGCCTTAACAGAAGTTAACGTTGGATCAGATCCGGCCAATCTTGAGACGACGGTTGAAACCAAAACTGATCATTATCTTTTAAATGGAGAGAAGCTTTGGTGCACCAATGGAACCATTGCCGATGTCATTATTGTTATGGCCCGCCATCCGGAAGATGATCTCATTAGTGCTTTCATCGTTGAGATGAAATGGCCTGGAGTAAAGGTTGAGCATCGCTGCCACTTCATGGGACTTCGCGCTCTTGAGAATGGAGTGATTAGTTTTAGTAATGTTAAAGTTCCAAAAGAGAATCTCCTGTGGCAAAGAGGCAAAGGCTTAAAACTTGCTCTCATGACACTCAATACGGGCAGACTATCCTTACCAGCGGCTGTTGCGGGCGCTTCGAAAAAGCATCTTGAAATCGCCAGATCCTGGTGTAGTGAACGGGTTCAATGGGGAAGGCCTATCTATCAGCATGAGGCCATCGCGCATAAGCTCTCCGATCTTGCGGCCAACACTTTTGCCATGGAAGCGATTTCTGATCTCGCCACTGCCTTATATGACAATCATCAGGACATTCGGCTGGAAGCTGCTGTTGCTAAATTATTTTGCACTGAAACCGGTTGGAAGGATGTGGATGAACTTTTACAGATGCGTGGAGGCCGCGGTTATGAAACGTCGGATTCTTTGCGGGCGCGAGGAGAAGAAGGCATTCCCGTTGAACGGATCATGCGGGATTTTCGAATAAACCGGATTTTTGAGGGCACAACTGAAATTATGCATCTGTATATCGCGCGAGAAGCTGTCGATAAGCATCTTAAAATTTCAGGTGTGTTGCTGGATAAAAAAGTAAAAAACCAAGAGAAAGTTTTGGCCCTTCCTAAGATTATGTTCTTTTACTTCTTCTGGTATTTAAAACTTTGGTTTTTCCTACCTTTCGGTGGCGGTGATTTGGGTTATATCAATCGGGCCACTAAAAAGCTTGCTCGTCAGATCTTTCATGGCATGGTCATCCACGGGCCCGGTCTACAAAATCGGCAGCAGTTTCTTTTCCGGGTGGTGGATATTGCAACTGAGCTCTATGTGATGGCGGCTACGAAATCGAAGTCAGAGCAGATTCATGGTTCAGAGGATCTAGCGAAGCTCTTTTGTGAGAACTCTCGAAGGAAGGTGGATCAGCTCTTTAAAGATTTATGGCATAACTCTGATAAATTTAAATACAACCTGGCCCAGAGGATTGAAGATAATGAGTTTTCTTGGCTTGAGGAGGGGATCGTTAAGGAACGGCCACATCGGATTCAACAAAGTCATTCCTCTGCAAGACCTGTTCGGACGCTTCATTGATTTGTAAAATTCAAGAAATCTAAGGTAAGAAGGTAGCGCATACCTTTCTGCATCCCCTCTTTAAGAAATCTTAAGGCTGTAAAAGATTCAATCAGCACCATCCCAACCGTATTTCGTTTAAAAATATCCAAAAACAAAATTGCAATCCAGCAATCAAACTTTGGAGTTTAAAATGAAAAAACTATTTACTGCTGTCCTAATTCTTTCTTCTGTTAGTGCTTTTGCGGCCTATACCAATATCGAATTCAGCCCAACCACTATGAACTGTCTAGTCGCGAATGATTCTGGCCGAGACATTGAGATCACTAGTATCCGTTATGAAGCTTATACTTATAGCGGGAGTAAGCACTGGGATACTAGAGAGTGTTATAGCAATTGTATCGTGCCAGCAGGTCTCGTCGCTCGCTTCCGTGGACCAAATAACAATCCACAAATCCAGTCTGCAAGTTGTACTGCGAATTTCATCACTCGATAACGTTTCTTCCATCTGGACTCCCACCGGCGGAGTCCAGATTTTTTTAGAAAGGCGAAAAGGTATACGCTACCTTTTAGGTAAACTCAGCTTGTTAAAGGCTTTGAGTTTTCTTTGGCTTACGTCAAATTGGCTTTTTCTTAATCCGAGCTTGATTAATTCCTGGTCTTCTTTTTCATACTTTTCATTCAGCCAAAGGAGTTCACCCTCTAAGCCTCCAAAAGAGAATGGAATAAAGCTGTGGATGGGCAAAGGACAAGGCCTCAAAGTAGAATACGGGTATTCTTCAACTCGTTCACAAATTCCGGCCCTTGTAGGATTTTGATAAATATAGCGATAAACTTGAAAATAATGGGTTTGAGATTCAATCAAACTCCACTTATAACGCCCACCCCATACGTGATTAATCATATTACTCTTCATATTAATTTTTATGGAAGTCGACCGTAGAAATCTCTGCATGATCTGATCCAAATTCCCATTGGGAGTATGGCAAAGAAGATGAAAGTGATTACCCATTAACACAAAAGCATGGACACCCAGAGATTGCTCAATCACTTCAAGCTTAAGCTGGGCGATCATAATCCCCCAAACATCCTCTAATGGAATAGGAAAGAACTCCTTATTATTACACCGAGAGGTCACATGATAAGGATGGGTTTCAGAGCGAATAAGTAAGGGTCTTGGCATAAGCAACCTGGCACCTTTTTGTTCTTTGAACAATAAGAGAATCTGGTAAAATCTAATCAGGACAGCAGAGGAATGATTCCATGCCGCTGCTGGGACACAAGGCCCAAGAGGGATCGTGCGGTGAAGTTTTTGATCCCTCTCTCCTTGTTCCTTCTCTAAGCAATAATCATGACAATGATTATTTTTCTAAGTGGTGTGAATCGCAGGAAATTTAGATGAGGCGTTAAATTTTTTACTGCTATCAAAAGGTAAAAAATAGAAGGACTAAAAGGTAGCGTCTACTTCTTGCACATTGGAAGGGGGATTAATATGGCCATGTCTATCTGGAGAAGGAAACGTAGACAAAAATTATGGGAAATGAGCAAAATCTGTTTTGTCTGCCAAGAAGTAATTATAAATTTTCAAGAGGCATCCATTGAACACATTATTCCCAAATCGTTAGGTGGAACTTATAAGCTTAGAAACTTAGCACTATCACATGTAATGTGTAATCAATTGCGAGGGGCAACCATTTGCCGAATTGTATGGGAACTAAAATTAAGTAAAGAAGGTAGACGCTACCTTCCTGATATACCTTCACTAGAAGATGCGTGGTTGGAAAAGTTGTCTCAATGTTATGGGGAAATTGATTAAACCTAAGTAAAAAATCACTTACGACCGCGATGGCCGTAAGTAATCTGTTCTGAATTGATTAAAGAATTTTATTGAGGCGGTAATCTAAAAGTTTGTAATTAAACTTAAGTTTACCATGCGCGCAGCTATAAATATCCTTTGTTCCAGATTTAAATCCCCCGTGGCATTCAACCCAGAACATGGTTTTCATATTGCTCACGTGAGGCAAATCTCCAGTTTCTGTTTCAATAATGAAAACTTTATTCAACATATCTTGCTCGGGAAAATCCAGGTTGGTTTCACCATAAGTAAATGTATAGTTAAAGTCCTGAATTTCCTTTAAATTTGGTTCTAGATAAATTTCAGATGTAAAAGTTTTAATATTGGTCGTTTCAAATTTTTTACCCAAATCAAGGTAGCTCACACGTTTGATGTCTTGGGACGCATAAACCTTTAACTCAATTCCATTATCTTCGGATAGAAAGATAAAGAATGGATTAGCACCAAGAACTTTTCTGTTCTCATGAGGATTCACAGTTAAATTCTCGTAAAGATGTTCAAACTTATAATTGAGTGAGACAGAACGTTGGAAGCCTACCTCTGGTAAAGCGTACGCCGTCTCAGCTTCCTCCAGGCCTTGTTTCTCAGGATGAGAAGTCGTATGATTGGATGATTTTCCCCCACAGCTAACAACTAAAACTAAAGTAAGTAATGACGCTAGAACTTTCATTTAAGATCTCCTTTTGATCAGTTGGAGACCTTATAACTTTCAGCATGTGAGAAAGGTAGTGCATACCATTTGGCAGATGGAAGTTTTGCAGAAGTGAAGTGGGTGGTTCTTAAATTAGTCTAAAAAGAGTTTAAAATAGATCCCAGAACTTCTCAAACCAAATCAATCAACATTCATAAATCTTAATTATGAAATTTTGTTGCTCCAATCAATAATCTTTTTATATAAAAAATTATTTCCTATAGGAGAGCAGATGCGAATGAAGAATTTAGCAGTATTAATAGCACTTCCACTTACCTTAGTGGCCTGTGGAGGAGATTCTGGTTCGAGCAGTGGAGGCGGTAGTAGTGTATATACACCGGGTAATAGCATTGAAGCACAATTTATTGATGCCCCGGTGAAAGGTCTTAAGTATACCATTGGCACAACGAATAGTTTTACCGGAGACAACGGAATTTTGTCTTGTAAGAGTGGTGAGGAAGTGACATTTTCTGTGGGTGATAAGGTCATTGGATCTGTAACTTGTGGTGAAAAAATTTATATTTCAGATCTAGTTCTTCCCGGCAACATTGAATCACCAAACATTGCAGCTTCACTTATTCAATCATTATCAAAGACAGTTAATGGGGTTCTTGATTTAAGCCAATTTAATGAAGCCGAATATTCAATAAGCGGTATCGATTTAACCAATGAAGTAAATGCAGACTTTGCAATCGCATCAGCAGTGACAGCAGTTGGCAATGGTTTAATACACGTGAACGTTGCAGATGCGACAGAACATGTTCTTGCTAATCTTCCAGATCTCTCTAGTGATTCGACAATGGCAACATTAGCAGTAGCAACAACCAATGGAACTTGGCTTACATTAAATAAGATTTCAGGCGATGGTAATTGTTGGGATAAATTTTCGGCCAAACTTGAAGTTAAAGAAACTGTTCAGGCTTCAGGTAAAAAAAATTATCGTTTTTCAATTCTGAAAGCTATAGGTCATGATACTGATGCAAATTTGACGACTTATGAAGATTTTGAGCAAGCAGATTGCAATAGTGAGTCTAATGAATATTATTGTGACCTTCAACCTGTTCATCCAAGGTATATGACCAATAGGGCAATATCCATTTCGTCATATCTAGAAACACCTGAAACATTCAGTAAAGTAGATACTAAAGTTTGCATATCTAACGAGGACTATTATTGGGGCACTTTTACTTCATGTGATTCTGGGTATAGTTCTTATTCTGCAAATAATGACTATGTTGGTATTTGGGCCGAGGGATTTAATTTAGGATTCACTGTAACTAATTCTAGTTATTCATTAAAATTCAATGAAAGTTGGTCTGGTTTAATTCCGAACTTGGCATCAATTTCTGGAAATACTATTGGATTTACTAAAAGTTCAGCAAATTGCAGCTACTCTGCAACTGGTTCTTTATAATTTAAAACACAATAGATAACACCATCTGGCCCTCTTCAAAGGGCCAGATTTTCTAAATCCGAGCTATTCTGCTTCAGTGATAAACCGAAGCCTTCAGTCTTAACGGTTACGACTTCAAATTCCCATTCTTTGAACTTTGTTCGAATGTTGAAGATGTGGGTGTTGATAGATTTTGGAAGAATTTTTTGTGACGGCCAGATATCATTAACAAGATCTTGTTTAGAAATCAATTTAGGATAATTTTTTACGAGGTTTCGAAGGATTTTCATTTCGATTAACGTAAGATCAATTGGTCTATCATTTAAATAGGTCGTAAGCTCTGAGAAAGCGATACTGACATTCCCAAGTTTAAGCGCACTATTCATTCTAATGAAATTTT
The DNA here is from genome assembly GCA_002381945.1 of Bacteriovoracaceae bacterium UBA4096. Taxonomy (GTDB): domain Bacteria; phylum Bdellovibrionota; class Bacteriovoracia; order Bacteriovoracales; family Bacteriovoracaceae; genus Peredibacter. The sequence continues at coordinate 82,526 of DFXY01000041.1, read as the reverse complement.
TTTCGTTATTCTTAAGCTTCAAGACAAGCTCGTAAGGCTTCATATTACTGGAATAGAAATCATATGCCCCTGCCCTAAGTGCTTTTAATCTATGCGCTTCTTTTTCCTTTGGCGCCGTAACAATAATAGGACAACCATTATAGTGAGACTCGGCTTGTATCGCTTTTAATAAATCAAGATCGGAATTTAGCAGGATTGCTGAGTAGCGCTTTTCCTTTAAGGCATCTTTGAAAACAATAGAATCATGAAAGAGGTCAATTTGAAAATGGCTTCTCAATTCATCAAAAGGAAATTCAGAAATAGATCTTTCATCACAATAACAAGCAAGCATAGCAACTATGTTAGTGATTACTTTGCGATTTGAATTCTAAGAAATCCAAGTTTAAGAAATCTTAAGTCCAGCTCTTCAAATCAATGAGCTAGATCATCATCATCCTACCAAATTATCGGGGGAGAAAAATTAACTCAATTTTTCTTAATAGTCCCTACAGGACATTTCAACCAAGAAATAGCTTGAAGTAGATTCCTGCGAAGAGAGTGACGATTATACCAACTTGCCATTTAAATTTATCGTCCATTTTTGAGTTCATTGCCTCGAACCTAGCATCCATTTTTGAATTCATTGACTCGAAACGATCATCAATCCTTTTAAATTCCTCACGAAACTCAACATCCATATGATGAAAGTGATTAGTCTGGGCCTTAAGGATCAAGGTTAGCATTTCTTCTGTTGATATGGTGGACTTATCAACCTTGGATAAAATCTCATCGGACTTCTTATTCAACCATGAATCAAAAACAAAATTATCAAACACAATCGCTCCCATCATCTACCTCCGGGAATGGAAGTAGTCTAACATGGATGAAGCAATTTGATGGCCAAGATTAAAGATTTCTAGTTTGGACTTTACCTGGCACCTTTTCGACATCGCCGGTAGACACTTTCAGGAGGTATGCGGTACCTTTTGGGTATGATTAAAATGACAACCGCCGCCCTATTTTTCCTCGCAGCTGGGATCCTTACCTCTGTTAGTATTCTTTCGATCTATCAGATCCTGTTTGCAGTCCCACTCGCCTACTTCACTTTCTTGGCGATTAAAGAAAAAAACATCCAGCTTCCAAAAAGTGCCTGGTTCCTTTTGGCCTTTGCGGTTGTGGCGGCCCTGAGTCTGGTGATCAACTTAGACTTGGTTCCTAAGCCTTCTAAGAACTTCGGACGAATTAAGTACTTTCTCTATGGGATCGGCGGGATCTTTGTTTTGCGGGTTTGGCTTAATGAGGCCAGTGACCAGCTTAAGAAAAATCTGGTCCGAGTCTTCTTATTCAGCATGATCGTGGCAGGCCTTTATTGTTGTTGGGAGTTTTTCTTCTCCGGCAAGGCCCGGGTGAAAAGCCTTACAGATACTATGCGCTATGGTTATGGATCGGCCATGATCCTCCTGAGCCTTTTAAGCGCCCTGCTCCACCGGGAAAAGATCAAGCAGTGGTTTGATTTCAAAATGGGTGCCGTCGCCTTTGTTTTGGGATTTGTGGGAATGTACCTGACTTATACCCGAGGCGGCCTTCTAGGATTTCTGTGCGGAATTCCCTTTGTGCTTTATTTTTATAAGCCGAAGTTAGGTCTGACTCTTGGCGGTCTAGCGGTTCTGGGCGTTCTGGGTCTGGGAAGTATTTATCTTTTTGGTTCAGGACAATATGAATCGAGATTTCTCACTAATAAAAACAATCCATCTGATGTCATTCGTAGAAGTCAGTGGCAAGCGGCCATTATCGCGACACAAGAAAAGCCGATTTTGGGTTGGGGGCTTTCGAATTTTCATTCACAACTCAAGCGAATTAAAACTGACTACGATCTTGATGCTAAAGAATATCACGATGCTCATTCGCATAATTTATTCTTAGAAGTCGCTTCAGGGACTGGACTTGTCGGCCTCTTTTTATTCCTGGGTTGGTTGATTTCTTGGGCATGGGAATCCTTCAAGACCGGTGGGTTAACCAGAGCGCTGGTTATTCCGTTTGGGGTGGCATTAGTGGTTTCAAGTCAGTTTGAGGTTACTTTCGACGCTAATAACGCATCGATGATCTTTTTTCTCTACGCTCTAAGTACGGCCAAAAAGTAGCTGGTATAAGCTAATATCATGCCGCTGGAAAAAGCTTAAGTTCAACATTCGGTTTCAGTTGCTTCAATAAGGCATAAAGATAATCAATCGAAAAATGTTCAATACGATATTTAACAATCCAGTTAATTCTTGATTTATCAACCCCTAATAGGTTTGCTAATTCAACCTGCGTCTTTTTATGTTCGCGAAGATAAACAACAAAGTTTCTGCAGATTTCAAATTTTACTTTATCCACCTCTGAAGCGTCTTCCGGAATGAGGATAGAAAAATCCTCATCTGACAGAGAGTCGAGAAATTTATCAATTTGTATTTTTTGGGGATGATTCACTCTAATCTCCTATCTCTAAAAAGAGTTATTACTCCAAGGTAAAAACATCCATCTTCTAAAAGCCAAATGAGTTTATACCACTTCTCGTCAAACTTAATTTTCGTAGCGTAATACTCATAAACTTCATCAATGCTCACAGGATCAAAGTCTTTTCCATCTAGCAGCCTAACGACCATCAAAACTAGATTGTCGTCAATATGATCGATGTGCTTGTCAACGTGATCATCTATGATCACTTTCTCGATCAAGATACTATTAACTACAATTTTTGAAATCGCACATTCTCTTCTCATAAGTATTTTATCGCAATTGCAACTATTTGCAACCTCGTTCCTGTTTTAAATTATTAAAACCAATAAAAACAAATCTTTACTATTCATCCATGGACATTTCTTAAATCTATGTTCGAGCTTGCGAAACCAGATTTCCCTAACACATTGAATATCGTTCATGGCCTTCTCTCTTTCAAAAAAAGATGAAACGGCATTTCCACTAACACCTCTTCACCCTTTTCAAGTTAAATGGGCGGGAAGACCTAAGAATAAAAATTAAGAATTTCATCGCACACTCCTTTTAGTGAGAAAGGAGTTTCTTACTCGGGATAAGTTGATGTGACTGCCAAAAATAGCTCCGTAGGTACTATTAGTTCAATTTTGAAATAAGGTTAAAAGGTAGACGCTACTTATTTTGGTTCTATAAGCTCAGAAAATATTCAGTGGAGTTTTCGCCCTCCCAGGTTTCCGATTTCAAAAAAAGGTAGCTGACACTTCTCAAATTAAGCTGCTTTAGCAATCACTGTGATTTGATTTAAAATGACTTCTTCCCAAAATTTTTTAATTTCTGCATCTTCATTAATTGAAAGAAGAAGAATTGAATAAAGTGCATTTTGAATAACTGCTGATTTCTTCAGGCCGGTTAATTTAGAGTAAGCCTCTATATCCCTCATCCCACTTGGAGAAAAATAGAGATTTTTTTTCAGTGTCTGACCTTGCATCAAGACATCAAGATCGGGCGACTTTTTATATTCACCTAATTTCTGTAAAATACCTCTGCCTTTACGAGTATCAACGTAATTAATGAAGGTAATCGTAATTGCTCTTACTAATAATGAATCATCATAAACACCTATGATGTCTTTAAGGTGATTAAGGACATCATAGGCTTTTGATGCAACTGAATATTGGATCTTAAATAATTCGCGGTCTTTATTTTTCAACTCGTAAAGCCATTTAGAAAATTGCATATCAATCTCTTTGGTCCAAAGAGCTTTGCCCGTAGCTTCATCGACTTCTGTCGAATATTTAAATTGGTTCCCTAAAAATTCTTTTTCTATCGTTTTTTTCATCCTAAACCTCTCTGAAGCTTTGGATAGTGACACCCTTTAGCTCAGTTTTTTCAAAGAAATACCCTTTTATGAAATATCTCTTCGTTTCAATTTCAAATACTCCCCCGAACTGTACTTCACACTCAAATTTAAAACAGTCGTCCTCTCCGTCTTTTCCATGAGGACCATTCTCACTTTCCCTGGGAATCCATTGGAAATTCTCTGTCACATAGATGCGATTTAATACTGCATTGAACTCATTAATTGAGAGATTAGGGGATTCCTTCGCTCTTCCCAAAGGCCTACAACCTCATCGACTAAACTCCCAAAGCGAGGTATCACAAATGTGATACCTCGGCAATTATCAAGTAAAATCAATGCATTAAACACTTCTCAAACAAGACTGAGGATTCTGCTGCCGAGTACAGAACATGGCCGGCAAAATATGCACTCAAGGTATGAGAATTCACATATTTTTCAATACAGATATCCATCACCAAAAAGGTAGCTGACACCTTTCGATACCAACAATGTCAGTATGATATTTTTTCTCTATGCATTTTCTGCGTCAAAAAGTTAGAGTTATTGGATGTTAAAATATAGACCCGAAATAGACGGACTTCGTGCCATTGCGATTCTAAGTGTTTTCTTTTTTCATTTGGAGCCGGATCTCGTTCCAGGTGGTTTCATCGGTGTCGATGTCTTTTTTGTTATTTCAGGTTATTTGATCTCTTCCGGACTTCTATTTAGTCTTGCTAAAAATAATAAAATCGATTTCAAAGAGTTCTATTCGAGAAGGATTAGAAGAATCATTCCTTCTTTACTTCTGATTGTGGTGGTTTCTTTTCTTCTAGGCTGCTTATTCATGCTGCCGAACGATCTCTACACCTTCGCCAGATCTGGGATCGCTGCCCTGACTTTTTCATCCAATCGCTTTTTCTCAAAAAGTGTGGACTATTTCGCACCTACTTCTGATGAGTTTCCACTGCTCCATACCTGGTCTCTGGCCATCGAAGAGCAGTTTTATATCCTCTGGCCCCTCATGCTGGCCCTCTTATGGAAAATAAAGTCCAAGCGTGGAAGATTGCTAACATGGATATCCTTAATTCTGAGCTCCATCGCTGCGTCCTACTTCATGACAAAAAGTATTGCGACAAAAGATGTGGCCTACTTTTCACTCTTTACTCGTGGACATGAACTTCTAATTGGTTGTCTCATCGCCTTTATCGAGCAAAACTACCGCTTTAAACTTAGTGCTAAAGTCAGTACTCCCACTGCTTTTATAAGCTTAATAGCTCTGCTTTCCACTTTTTGGCTAATAGATCTGAACTCGAATTTTCCCGGTCTCCTGACGCTCATTCCTTGTATTGCCACAGCTTTAATTATTTATAGCTGTCACTGCCAAGAAAAAAGTGCATTTAAGACGCTCATGTCCTCAAAGGTCCTGACATATATTGGACAGCACTCCTACCCGATTTATCTCTGGCATTGGCCCCTATTATCTTTCTACCGTTATACCTCCGGAAAAAGTTATCCCGGACATGTTGAATCATTTATCTATATTGGAGTGACCCTTTTCCTTTCAATTTTAACCAAGAAGTTCTTTGAAGTTCCTCTCTATCAGGTGAAATTTACCTTTAAGCAGTCTTTTGTTCGTTATTTATTGGTTCCAGGCCTTGTTTGCGGAGCAGTTTTACATGTAACAAAAAAGACCGATGGACTCCCTCAGAGAATCTCAAAAATTGAGGAATATAAAATCGAAACGAACTTTCAAGGAAGTAAGTTTTGCGAAAAGAAAAATATTCGTGATTGTAATCTCATTACTGTTAAAGCTAAGGCGCCCAAAGTTCTTCTCTTTGGTGATTCCTTCGCTGGCCACTTTCAGGCCTTTTGGCTGGAGAGCCTGACCGGAGCGGAAGTAAATTTTTTCTCTCGATCTAGAAATTCTTGTCCTCCGCTTCTCTATCAAACCGAGGAAATGAAAGCTTCTATTTTAAGAGGCTCCAGTCGCCGTTGTCCTGAGCACCTGGCCGATGTTGCAAAAAACATTGATCACTTCGATGTTGTCATCATTGCTGGGAATTGGGCCCGCTACAAAACCTTTTTCAAGGGGTTTGATGAGAGTTTTAAAAAGACTTTGGATATCCTTGAGGCCAAGAAGAAACCTACTGTAGTCATGGCACAAATCCCCACGCTAGATAACTTCCTTTATTTTAGTTATATTCGAGCGAAATATGCACCAGTGCAAATGAGATCCCTGCCTGAACTAAAAAATCGAATCAGTTCCGCCCTTAACAAGACTGAAACTCAAATTAAAGGACTTATTGAAGGAAGACCACAGTTCTTATTCTTTGAAGTTCCTATAAAATCGGCTTTTTCCGGAGACGTTTTAGTTTATCGCGATGGTTCACATCTTAATCATTATGGTTCGAGATCCATAGCCCTGTCACAAAAAGTCCAAACCTTGGAAGAAGTTTGCCATATTATTGGTTGTAAGATTTAAAAGCACCAAAAGGTAGCTGACACCTCTTGCCTTTATGACACATTGAATTTCGTTCATGGCCTTAAAATGGAAACCACCTTAACAAATAACCCAGAACTTGATTTGGCCCAGCTAAAATACAAATGATCTGCCACTTCGATTCCAGAATAAAAATTTTATTCAATATGTCCTGCTCCGGAGAAGTAGCATTTGCATTCCGTAGGTGAGAGTTCATTCCGAGTCGTTTCGAATTAAGTGGAGTTTCTCTCTTTCAAAGAAAGATGAAACGGCATTTCCACTAACACCTCTTCACCCATTTGAAGTTAAATGGGTGGGAATACCTAAGAAGTTCTGATCGAAGCAGTGGCTGAGCTTAGGAGGGCGAAAACTCTGTTTTCGCCCTCCTTTATTTCCTATTTTCTAAAAGGTAGCTGGCACCTTTCTGACATTTTCCAAGAGTGTGATTTTCGATTTTATTTTAATTTTTCTTCATGGAACCTCCGTGAAAGAGATTTCATGAAGATGCATGAAAGTTCTAGATGTGCTTTATGGAGCGCTTACGACGATCCAACATTTACCAGAATAACGAAACACTGGAACAAGGCAAAGAACATAAAATTAGTACTAGCCTCTTTAAACTTTTGTCCGAATCAAAAACTTTTTCATCCATCGTAAAGACAATCGCAATAAGGGCTCGCTAAAAAGTTAATTGCTATTTGGTTACGCGTACTTTTAAAGTAATACTCTGATTCTCTTCCCTCAAAGCTCTTAAACTAGGTACGGCCTTGTTCCATATTCCCATCGTAGCATCTGAATTAGAAGCAAAATGAGGTTTAAATACCAAGTCCTTATTTACCTGTGGAGTTGTATCCCATTTAAAGCCGGCTTTGGTAATAGCCTCTATATAATTCTCAACTCTACTATTCCCTTGTAACGGAGATTCACCAACATATAAATCTACAGCATGAATCATTTCCCCGTTTGGTTTTAAAATGCGGTAACAATCTTTAAAGAAATCTTCTAGGAGGAGGGTCTCAACATGTTCTACAACTGAAACCGAAAAAACCACGTCAAAATAATTGGCAGGGATTTTTTTATCAAATTTTCCAAGATATTGACGGATAATCTTTATGCCGTCAGCTTGTTTGATATCAGTTGGACCATTGCCTAAAGCCTCAAACTTATCAATATTCCAGCATTCATTGGTTGTTTTAATTTTTTGCAAAACTCTAGAGTTACCTCCTCCAATCTCAGCAATTTTTTGACCTTGGGCCTTATCTAGGAAAGATAAAATATAACCATCTTGAATGCCTTTTAAGCTGTGATTATTCTTGTCGACAATGCCTTGCTCAAACCAAGCAAAATATTCTTTTTTAGTAATGACATCTAACATGAAAATCTCCTGATATCAGTGATGGGTCATAGAATTAAACCTTAAAAGGTCCCAGAAGGTTACAATGAATTGACTTATCGGTAAAGCACTAGCTCCCTCGACTTTTAATGAGAAATAATTTCGTTGGCGCGCCAAGCCAGTAGAACTACTTGGTGAATGATTATTCCTTCACTGAATCAGAATATATACGTAATCAACAGCTATTGATCAACCACCAAAAGGTAGCTGACACCTTTCTGACATTAGGAATAGAATAAGGCATGTCCAACAGAGCTAAAACACTACTTCTTCTACTAGTTGATATCGGGATTTTGTTCCTATCTCTTACGATTGTGATTTCTCTGAGACATGGGAACCTTTCGGAGCATTATCGTCTTTTTAGTCTCATCTTTCCTTTTTGGATTTTGATGTATTTTATCGAGGGTCTTTATACTCTCCGAACTTACAATCCTGCGAATTTGTCTATTTCCGTTTTAAGAGGAACTGTTCTCTCGATTATTGTTTCTTTTATTTTCATCTACCTTTTTCCAATACAAGGGGATGAAGTTACTCCAAAAACAAATTTAATACTTACCGGACTATTCGCTCTTGTTCTTATATACGGATGGAGAACCTCATTCTTTAAGTTTTTCTCAGGTGACCGCCGTCTCCGTGAAACAGTCTTGATTGGTTCTCCCGAAACACTTCAAATGGTGACGGAAGAAATTGAGCGAAAACCCCATCTTGGGTATAAAATCATTGCAACGAGCGGAGAGATACCGCTTGAAACGAAGCTAATCGCCATTGAAAGAAATTTTGCCAATACCGAGCTATATCAAAAGATATTCTCTATGCTTGGGTCGGTTGAGGTCATGGATCTGGCAGCTTTTGCTGAGAAAATTTCTGGAAAAATTCCTATTAAGGCAATTGATGAGGCCTGGTTTATTGAGTACTGCGGACATCAGGAAAGTCGCTCATACGATTTTCTAAAGCTTGTGATTGATAAGTCTGTGGCGATACTGATGCTTATTCTTCTGATCCCTGTTGCTCTAATCCTTATACCGATTCTTCTCGTATTTCATGGGCGACCTATCGTTTTTAAGCAAATCAGAACTGGGCAGAACAATAAACCATTTAAGCTTTATAAACTTCGCTCGATGGTGGTGGATGCTGAGAAAAATGGTGCTCAATGGGCGAAACCAGGGGATGCCAGGGTTACCAAGATAGGTAAGTTTTTAAGGAAGACAAGATTGGATGAACTGCCTCAGCTTATTAATATTATCAGGGGTGAGATGAGTTTGGTTGGACCGAGACCAGAGCGGCCAGAGATGATTGAGAAGCAATTAGCTCCTAATATTCCGTTTTATAATCTTCGGCATCTAGTTAAGCCAGGTGTGACAGGCTGGGCGCAAGTGACATTTAGATATGGGTTTTCTCAGGAGGATTCGAAAGAGAAGCTTCAATATGACCTTTTTTACGTAAAAAATCGTAGTATATGGCTCGATATCTTAGTTGTTCTTAAAACCATTAAGACAATTATCACTGGTGCTGGCCAATAAGGGCTCAATAAGTGCGAGCTTTCTTTTTTTATTGCGGTAAAAAGCTAGAAGATAAGAAAATGACATACATAACGCCAAAATGCTAAATAGTGTAGCTTCACTCCTGATCTTTTGAGCATTAAAAACAATCCCAACTATGACCAAGTTAAAAGCGATAAGACTGCTTGTCGCTTTAATATGAGAAAAGCCCAGATCAACTAAGAGATGATGAAGATGATTCCGATCTGGGGAAAAAGGCGACTTCCCTTGTAGGATTCTCATTGCAAAAATTCTCAAGGTATCAAACAAGGGAATAATCAAAATCCCAATGGTTACTACAGGAACACGACGGACCTTGTGCTCGCCCATGAGCGGAATGATCCTGTTCATTTCAATAAACTTAATGGCCAAGATACTCATGACAATCCCAACCATAAGTGAACCGGTGTCACCCATGAAAATTCTGGCTGGAGTTCGGTTATAATAAAGAAAGCCAAGCAAAGACCCTAAAAGAGAAGCCGATAAAACAACGTATTGAGTTTGACCTGCACTAAAAAACCAAATACCAAAAATTAGTGAAGCAAAAGCACCCACTGAACCTGCAAGGCAATCAATTCCATCTATTAAGTTGAAAGAATTTGTAATCACAACCATTGTGAAAATGGAAAAAGTGTAAGATGAAATAATATCTAGCTCATGAATGCCAAAGATACCGAAAAAACTGGTGATTCGGATGCCGGCCCAATGAACGAGGATAAAGGCCGCTAAGAGCTGTCCTAGAAGTTTTTTGTAGTGAACAAGGTTAAAAAGATCATCTTTCATTCCGATGAAAAACAAAACGATGATGGATGAAATAATGTACTGAAGTTCCACAATCTCTTTTTGAGTAGACCAGAAAGTAATGGAAAAGATCAGACCAGCAAAAATCGCAAGACCCCCCAGAGTTGGAACCGACGTTGGATGGAGCTTCCTTTCATCTGGAATGTCATAGAGATGCTTAATCTCCGCCACCTTAATGATGGAGGGGATGGCTAAAAAAGTTATAAGAAAAGACGTCATGAGAGACGCTAAGGCTAAAGTCATAGCCAACTATTAAATGAGTTTTTCTGCTATATTTCAAATTAAGTTTCATTTAAATAAATTACCGCCACGCACAACAAGAGCTAATGATGCCTTTCCTTGAGTTTTTAGTTATTTTAGAACGATGAAAATTCTCACTTTGAGCAAATTCTATCATCCCTACAGAGGGGGCATAGAAACCGTTACAAAAGATATCACTGACAGCAACACTAAAGCAGGACATCAATCTGACGTATTGTGTGCAAACACTTCTAAATCAAACGAAATTTCTAAAGAAGGACAAACCACAGTCATTAGATCAGCGAGATTTTTAACGATTAAATCCACTTCTTTTTGCCCCTATATGCCCTGGCAACTCAGAAGCCTCATCCCACAATATGATCTAATTCATGTCCATTTTCCGGACCCCATGACTGCCATTAGTTTATTTTTAACCAAACCAAATATCCCCTTCATAGTTCATTGGCATAGTGACATCATCAAACAAAAGAATCTAATGACTTTGTTTGGCCCTCTCCAAAAATGGTGTCTTGAAAATGCGATGGCGATAGTCGCGACAAGTGAAACTTATTTCAAGCACTCCCCCGATCTGGCCCCCTTCAAAAACAAAGTCCAGATCATTCCAATTGGAATCAAGGGACCAGTGGAAAAAATTGAGAGAAAACTGTCGCAGAAAAAACGAATCCTAGCTGTTGGTAGACTAACCTACTATAAAGGGTTCCACGACTTGATAGAAGCTGCGTCTTTATTACCTCATAATTATGAGATTAGGATAGTTGGCGATGGTGAGCTAAAAGAAGAATTGCAAAAGCTGATTGAAAAGAAAAACTTATCAGATCGTATTTTTCTAGTTGGTTCCTTGAGCGCCGGGGAACTACACGAGTTGTATAAGAGCAGTGATCTTTTTTGTTTTCCCTCAACACATAAATCCGAAGCTTTCGGAGTTGCTATTATTGAAGCGATGTCATATTCCTTGCCGATAGTCTCATGTAATATTGAAGGTTCAGGAGTTTCGTGGGTCAACCAACATCAAGTAACGGGGCTCAACGTAAAACCTCATGATCATCCTGCCCTGGCCAGGGCCCTAAAAACGATTACCGAGGATCCAGAATTGTATCAAAAATTTTCACATAACAGCTTTGAAAGGTTCCAGAAAGAATTCAAACTTGATGTCATGATGGAAAGAATTTGGGCCGTTTATCAATCATGAAAGACTATCGAATTTCAGTCATCATTCCAACCTTCAACTCTTCAGCTACAATTAAAAGAGCTATTGATTCCGTCTTAAGTCAAACGGTACTTCCTATCGAAATTATCATCATTGATGACTGCTCAAGTGACCAAACAACTCTCCTCATTCATGAAGCATCCAAAAATAATACAACTGAAGTTAATTTCATTGTTCTTAAGAATGATACAAATCGAGGTCCTTCTTTTACAAGGAATCGAGGCCTTTCACACTCTTCAGGGAACTGGATTGCTTTCCTTGACTCAGATGACTTTTGGCATTTTCAAAAACTTGAAGTTCAAATTCAAATCTCAGTGAAATCTGGTACAAATTTCATCGGCTCGCAATCCAGCATTAGGACGAATGACAGGACTGATTTTCGTTTCCAGAGTTCTCAATACAAACTCATTAGTCCTGGGGACATGCTATGGAAAAACTATTTCCAAACACCAACAGTCCTCATAAAAAAAACAGATGACCTGATTTTCAATGAAAAAATGACACATGCAGAAGATTTTGATTTGTGGATGAGAATGGTCCATAAGCATGAAAGGGCCTGTCTTGTGACTTTACCCTTAACCTATTTAGGAAAAGAACCTTATCTAAGTTCAGGGCTTAGCCATAACCTTTTTAAAATGGAGAAGGGGGAACTATCTGTTCTTAAAAGAGAAAAGAATATTTTTCTAAGAGAGGCGGCAGTTCTTTTTTCAATCCTTAAATTTTTAAGAAGATTGTTACGAGTAAAGTTATATAGACCTTAATACTCTATTTATAATCTATAACGTTTTCTACGGTACCATTTGAGAAGGCTATCTCCTCTGCATGCTAGAAGAGAAAATTTCAAAACAAGCATTACTGATCTTTGAATGAGAAATTTAAAGCTATTCCATGAGTAATCTTTATTCCTCAAAATTATTTTTGCCGTTTCTACGTAGTTCAGAGAATAATTCGTAGAAGAAATTCCAGTACCCTCCATCTCCACAACCATGCGTGGGATGTAATGTCCGATGGCCCCAGACCTGACCAACCGATATACGAAATCCAAATCTATCGCAATTTTATACTCAAGCTTGAATGGCCCAATTTTTTTAATTAGGGTTTTGCGGATAATTAAAGTTGGATGAAGAAAAGACATTGACGGTAAAGGATTCCCTGATTTAATACGAATTTTTCCTGCATACCTGTCTATAAAACATATATCAGCATAAACGAATGCTAAATCAGGATTTTTCTCCAAAATTTCGATAGCCTCTCTATAATACTCAGTATCGAGGAGCACATCTCCACTATTGAGAAAAGTAACAAAATCACCAGTGGAAATATCTAAACCTTTATTGAAGGCATCAGCTATTCCATGATCTTTCTCACTAAGGTGATTTCCATCAAATGAAGACAAAAAGTTTTTTGTTAGCGGACATGTACCTCCATTAACGATATTATGCTCAATATTGATACCTACTAAAGACTTAGTGGTATTTAGAAGATCTTCAAAATTATTAAATGTAATGGTAATAACACTTAATTTTGAAGTCACTTATTTAAAACCTTTTCCAAGGCTTTCGCGATTTCAAAATCTTGTGGTTCATCAATGTCAACAGCCTCCATTTTATCCATTTCAAACATCATGGCCTTTTTTCCAATTCTCTTATCACCGGCATTCTCGAATGAATTTCTGCTAAAAACAAAAAAATTCGAGTTTTCTTCAAAGAGCGGTTCTAAATCTTGAGTGCGAATAAGCTCCTCTGGATTATGATTATAAGGCTTTCCGTTTTTATCGTAAAAGCGAGTTTGAACGCGCGTGACAGAGAAAATTGAATCAAAACTCTCTTTAGAGGAAAGGAATTCCTCAATGGCAGAGTCAAGAGTTTCAACTTTTAATAAGGGATTCGTAGAATGAGTCTGAATATAAAAATCAGCTGGGATAGTATCCATCCCATATTTAATAATTTTATTCATCGAAACAAAATCACCTCTTAATTCTATCGGGCGATCAATAATCTTGACCATAGGGAAATGGATCCTCACATCGCTGGCAATTTTGTCAGAATCAGTATCTATGACAATGTCTGTAACAAACTGGGATTTCAAAAGAGTATTTACGATCAAATGGTAGAGGGGTCTGCCATTAAAATCTTTAAGATTCTTATTAGGAACTCTTTCAGAATTTCCTTTCATGGGAACAAAAGCCGCAATTTTCATTTAAACTCCAAAATAGTTACAAAGATTATCAATGGCCTGAACGCCCTGCTTGACGACGTTGTCGAAAGTCCGAGAAGCGATATGAGGTGTAATTAAAACATTGTCGAAGTCTTTTAATGGTTCATGAGGAAGCATAGGTTCTTCAAACCAGACATCAGCAAGATAGGCCCCAATTTCTTTTTGATCCAAGGCCTGAAACAAGGCTTCGCGATCTACGAGATGGGCACGAGCTGTATTAACGATGACTACGTCATTTTTGCTCCCACTGAAAAGTACTTCCTTAGATAGAAGATTCTTACTCTTTTCATCAAGGTTACAATGAAGAGTGATGATATCGGCATCTTTAAGTTCTTTCGTTAGATCAGTAATGACTTGAATGTCATTTTTCTTTACAAATTCTTGATCAATATATTTATCATAGGCAAGAATGCTCATGTTAAAGCATTTCGCAATTCGGGAAACTTCTTTACCTATTTTACCAAGACCTATGACCGCAATTTTCTTTCCTGTGATCTCCCATCCCGTTAATCTCTTCCATTCACCCTTACGCGTATATTGCCCTTCTTTAATAATGTTCTTATTGAAGGCCAACAGGAGCGCAAAGACATGTTCGGCAACAGTGGTATGATTGAGGCCCGGACAATTCCGCACTTCAATCCCAAGCTTCTTTGCTGAAACTAAATCAACCTTATCTAAACCAACCCCGTACTTAGAAAGTATTTTCAGACCACCTGCTTTTGCTTTAACAAGAACGTCATGGGTGTACTCATCGTCTCCCATAATGATCCCATCATAATGCCAATTCAAAAGAAGGAGTTCTTTTTCGCTGAGAGGACCTCGCTTGAAATCCAGTTCAAAGTTTTTTAACTTCAAAAGATCATGATGCTTACCGGGTGTATCTTGAAAGGATGTGGAAGTGACAAGGATCTTCATAAGACCTCAATAATTGAATGAAAGTTTAAAAAGTCCGAAACTCTCGTCCCGGTATAATGTGAAAAGATGTCTTTATTGTAATCAACTTCACGTAAGACAAACTTAGTTCCTGTTTCTTTGGCGGCATTGTAATCGGTTGTCGCATCCCCAATGAAAACACTCATCTGTACATCGATCAGTCCCTCTTGAACAAGTTCATTGATCCATTGAGTTTTGGTTTTGGGTGATCCCATGATTCGTTTGAAGTAGGATGATATCTTTCTTAACTCCACAATCTCTTTCATTTCATCATCAGGAGTTCCTGAGATCACGAAATGCTGATATTTATCTTGAGTGTTTTTAATAAACTCCAAAGCTCCTGGAATATATGGTGAAGCCACCACTTTCGCTAAGACAAGTTCGGAAAACTCAACGGCCATGGCCATAACCTGCTCGGGCGTTAACTTTATGTTTAAAAAATTCTCATGATAGTGTTGAAATTTCTCAAATCGTGAAACTCCACCATGGGCCATATGATGGTCAATAACTTTTTGAGCAATCTCTTCCCCGTGAGGTAAGTACATTTCGTAAAAAGCTTCTGTTTTCACATTAACCGATTCAGCAATCACACCATCAAAATCCCATAAAATATTCTTAATCATCTTCCCTCTCGGCGAGAATAGTCACTGGCGCACCATCGGCATCTTTCATTCTTAAAGGTGATACAATAATTTGTTTGAATTTATTCTTCTGGTTTACTTCTTTCAAATTCAGATCCTCGATGATGAGAAGATTTTGCTCCATCAAAAAAGCTTTGTGAGCGATCCGGCCCAATTCTCTATTTTGGAAATTTGTAAGAGAAATTGAGTCAAAAGCAATAGCCTTAAGTTTTGGCATGCTTAATTTTAAGGCAGGGGCCACTTCTGGAGAGAATCCCGGGCCATTTTTCCAATAATCTTCTTCATCTCTTAAGTGAGAGTAAAAAGTCTTAATGATAAGCAAATCTGTATCTGAAGGATACGTTGGAAGAAGATCTTGAGCGTTGATAAGTTTATCACTCCGATCTCTTAAATCTAATTCTTGAATGAAAATATGCTGAAAAACAAAATCTGCAGCACTATATTCAGAGGCCGTCTTTCCTTTCGTAGAAAAGTGGAAAGGAAAATCCATATGGGTACCAAAATGAGTGGGCATCCCAAATTCGGTGTTATTACTCGTGTCTCCGCAGCACATTTGGCGCGCTTTCTTTATTTTAATCCTCTCTCCGCCACCATAGCCCGAGAGATTTTCAGACATTTCATAGGATAAGAAGATCCAGCTCATCACAAATCCGATTTTTGTATGAGCAACCCGAATTTTTCCTGAAGCTCAGGATGAAGCTTCTCATGAATTTCAGACAAGAGATTAATCAGCCCTTGCCCCAAATCCACTCTTGGGTTTGTGCTCAGCTTACGAGCGAATTTTGGACTGAATGAATAAGGAGAATGTTTATAGTGGGTACCTGACTTTTTAGGCACGTAATTAATACTGACTTTATCGTGGAGGATTTCGGAAACCATAAGAAGAAGATCTCTGTATTCAATCCGGTCTACTCCTGTAAGCATGATATTCTGGTTATCAAAATCTTTATCAAGAACCTGAACACTCATTTTAGAAGCGTCATCGACGTGAATAAACTCACGTTTTTCATCGCCTTTACCACTGTAATTAATTTCATGATTAACTAATGCATCTTCACAAATGCGGTATAAACTATTCCTTCGATCCGAACGAGGGCCATACAATGAACCGTAACGAAGAATGACATAACTTAAACCGTATTTTTCATAGTAGGCTTCAATCAAATTTTCGCAGGCCTGTTTACTCACTCTATAAAATGAACCTGACTGTGAGTAAACGTAAGCTGAACTTGCGAAGACAATCTTTTTAACCTTGGCCTTAACACAAGCATCTAGAACAAGCGTCGTCCCGAGGATATTGAATTTAACCGTATTTAATGGGCTGTTATGACATTCATCGATGTCTGCAATTCCGGCCATATGATAAACATAGTCTTGGCCATCAATTGCTTTGAAAACTGATTCCTCGCTAAGAATATCACCAATAATTTGCTTTTGATCTTCACGGATATGGGGAGACTCTTTAATATCAAAAAGTGTCACTTCAAATCCTGCATCAGATAAGGCATCGGCCACATGGCTTCCGAGGAACCCTGAGCCGCCGAGCACAATAGCCTTTTTCACAAAAATACTCCTTCTGAATTTTAAAGGAGTATATAAATAATTTCTTAGAGACGGAAGAAGCTAACTGGCATTTTCACGACAGTTTTTACACATTGCACGCTACTTTGATAAATCTGGGTTCCCATATGAGCGTCTTCAGGAAAAAAAACGGCCACATCCCCTGCCTTAAGGAGGATTTTATGGGTATCAATATGATCGTGGTAAGTGAGAAGATCTCGCGTTTCAACCATATTCTCGTCTAATTTGAGATGAGGGGTATAAGCAACTTCAATAATTTCTTCTCCCTCCACCATGACTTGGATATCGATATACTTGATATGAGATTCGATGAAACAGTTTTCTCGCTCTTTAGAGAGAAACTTCTGTTCGACGGCATAGTATCCATCACTTATTTCAAATCGCTCGAAAGTGTTTATAGATAACTGATGAAGTCGTTTGTTCGTTTCAGTCCCCGGCTTCAAGGCATCACTTAAGTAATCAGTGATCACTTGAGCATGCTCTGAGCTTGAAAAATAGTTCAAGATTTGAGGGAATCTTCCGACGATCGCCATTTCTATATTCCCTTGCCCTTAATTTTTTGCATTTCGGCCCGGGCCTTGTCTCCTAAAAAGAAAAAATCGATGCTGAAAGCAAGAAAAGTATAACCTTCCTTGATTTTTTCTTGGAGAAACTCTGCGTCACTTTTGATCACATGGAAGCCTAGAGTTTTATTGTGACGTTTGCAGGCCTCTTTAACTTTTTCCAAAGCGACCTTGACGTCATCCCGATCATAATCACCTGGGAATCCCATGGAAGCCGACAGGTCATAGGGTCCCACCATTATCCCATCAAGGCCTTCAGTTTTTAAGATTTCATCAATATTCTCAACGGCCTTAATATGCTCGATCTGAGCGATGAAAACCGAAGATTCTTGGTTCCATTGTTTGTATTCATTAAAAGTGGTTCCGTAATTTTGTGCCCTGTATAAACCCACCCCTCTCTTTCCGTAGGGAGGATATTTTATAAAATCCACAGCTTTTTTTGCCTCGGCAGCGGACTTAATCATAGGAACGATTACACCTTCAGCACCAGCATCCATCACTCGTTTAATGATAAGCTCGTCATTCGCTCCCACTCGTACCAGAGGTTGAAGTCCCTTCGCCTTGATAGTAGCGATGAGTGTTTTAGCTGTATTGATATCAGTAGAAGTATGTTCAAGATCCACTACTAACCATTCAAAACCGGCAGTGGCCATTATTTCCACCACGTCTGGGTGGGCTATGGAGATCCATGAACCGATGGTGAGATTTCTCTTTTCCAATTTTTGTTTCAACATACAAATCCTTTCGAATTTTATTTAGACTTCTTCGACTACCTAGTTCGCCTACGCAGCGCAACGCGGATAACTTTTAGCTAGTAGAAATTATACTCAGTTGCTAAGATTCTGCCCAAAATGGAAAACATAGAACACAGTGTAACGTATACAAAGGATTATAGGCTTAAGGTATCATACCTCAAAGCGTACGAGTTCTATTTACATGCCATTATAAAATACAAGCAATTCATTTTCGTTAACTTTTTAAAGTACTTTAAAGCTTCTTACGAACAATCATTTCTAAGAATAACTTGGAAAATAATCCTACCTCTAGTTCCGGTGAGCGTATACGTCATTTTACAAGAATTTGGGCTGTTAAGAAGCAACTCCATTATGCCAAGCGTACTTTACGTAGTTATTGGAATGGCCTTCTGGCAACTTTTTTCATCAGCGATCACTGTTACGATGAACACTCCAAGTAAAGAAAAAGCCGTTTTAAAAAAGGTTACGATCCCTCTCATCCTTTTCTATATTTCCTCACTAGGAGAAGTCTTCTTCGACTATCTCATTCGAGTGGTATTGATCTGGGTACTGTTGTTTTATCTAAAATTAGAATTTTCTTTAACATGGCTGCTATTACCTATTTTCTGTCTTCCACTTGCTTTACTAGGGGCTGTCATTGGAATCTTCTGCTCTTTTTTTGTAATTTTCTTTAATGATGTCAGAAATATTGTCGACATCTTTTTAAAATATGGATTATTCGTCTGCGGTGTACTTTTCCCGTTACCCGGATCTGGACTCTTTCATACTTTTTTCAGTTATAATCCTATATACATTTACATCGAAAATCTAAGACAATTAATAGTTTTCTCAACCTTTAATGATGTCGAACACTTCCTTTATACCACCTTGGGTTTAATTGTTGCGCTCATATTTGTATTAAAAAAGTTGTATTCCCTTGAGCCAAGGATGAGGGAGTACCTATGAATAAGCCGCTGGTAAGGATTCAAGGTCTCTCGAAAAAGTTTCCAAAAAATCTAAGACAAAGTTCAAAACAAGGTTTTGCTAAGACCATTAAGAGTTTGTTTGGACGATCTTCCGAATTTACATCCGTTCAGGGTGATGAGTTCATGAGCCTCAACAACATCTCTTTCGAAATAAAACGAGGAGATGTGATTGGTCTCATTGGTAAGAATGGAGCAGGTAAAAGCACTTTATTAAAGCATATTAGTGGCATTCATTTACCAGATGCTGGCTCGATTGAAGTGAGTGGTCATATTGAAGCTCTTATTGAATTGGGAGCAGGATTTCATCCACTGCTATCCGGTAAAGAAAATATCAAACAAAGAGTTTCACTGCTTGGACTTAGCAAGCCTGAAACAGAAAAAATTTTAAAACAAATAATAGATTTTAGTGAACTTGGTGACCTCATAAATATGCCGGTAAAAAACTACAGCTCAGGCATGCAAGCCAGGCTTGGATTCGCAAGCGCTGTTCTCACTAAACCCGACATTTTGCTTGTGGATGAAGTCTTAAGCGTAGGGGATTTTGAATTTCGACAAAAATGCCTTTCTAAAATCAATGAAATCAAAAAAGACACCGCTATTATTTTCGTAAGTCACAGTCATCAAACCTTAAGAATGTTCTGTATGAGAGGAATCGTTCTAGAAAAAGGGACCATGATCTACGACGGCAGCATAGAAAGCGCGCTTGATTTTTATCAAAGCAGTTTAAAACAAGATGACTTGATTAAGGAAAATGAACAAGCACCTGATAGAAGTTCCGTTTATGGTAATGAGTTTATCAATTCAAAGAAAATATTTTCATTTGAAGCGGAATGGGTTGATAAGGAGTTTAAACCAAAAACATCCTTTATCTCCCAAGAGTCAGTCTACTTACGAGTCAAAGTACATTTCGATCTGGATCAATCAATCAATAATCTGATTTTGGCTATTCCATTTTGGCACGATGAAGTTTACGTAACATCATTAAGTTCAGACGTTATAAATGAGAAAATAAACATTGATAAAGGGATAATAGACTACGTAATCAAAATAAACCCCGCTTTTAACGAAGGCATCTTTTTTTCATGTCTCGCTATACATGACGGTCCAGAACACTTGGTAAGAAAATTTTTACCCGAGCTTAAGATTATCAATAATCATGAAAGATCACAGGGTATCTTCAAATTAAATTACGAATTTAAAAACTTAAAGGAATTTCATTAATATGTTCAACCGATCCTTGGACGATCTATTTATTAAAGACTTTATTGAACTGATGAGTAATTATCTTCAAACCGATGTAACAAGAGAGGAAGTCCTTGCTGCAGGAGAACTTTTCAATGAAATTGAAAAAAACATCCAAGGTAGAATCGCTGGAGATGTTGAAGACTACATCTTTAATTACTTTCTCCGTAAGCATGTAGCTAAGAAATTTCAAAAAACTAATCATGTCAACATCGAGATTGGCGTCCTCTTCGGTGGAAGCTTTATTTTCACATTAAAAGCTGTAGAGAAGACGGATGTAAAATTTATCGGCATTGACCCCTTAAATGGCTATTATATCAAGGACACAAAAGCTGACTCCAAGACTGATAAATTTTCAGGACATGAGGTCTCAATTGAAACGTTGAAAAATAATTTGGACACCTTAAACATTCCTGAAGATAGTTATCAAATCTGGCAAGGCTACAGCACAAATAAAGAGTACCTTGAAAGACTAAAAGGTACTCAGGTATCCGTCTTGTTTATTGATGGAGATCATAGTTATGAGGGCATCAAATTTGACCTCTTAGAATATGAAAAGTTTGTCATGGATGGTGGCTACATCATTATTGATAACTACAATGACGTCTTCTGGCCCGAAGTTAAAATTTTTTGCGACGAATGTCTTTCTCAGAGTAATTTAAAAATAGGAAGACCTCTTGTTTTTGGTAGATCAATCATACTTGAAAAAGGCCAAAGTCTGACTCCAGCAGAACGTTTTGCCTTTAAATCAGAAAAAAATCTCATTACTAAGCAACATGAGAACATCAAGAAGATTAATACAAGATTGACTGAACTTAATTCGGAAAAAGAAAAACTTATTCAAGAAAGAGAAAAACTTCGTTCGGAGATAGAAAAAATTCGTTTGGAAAAAGAATCTCTCGAAGTTTATAAAAATAAGTTTTTAAAACTAAAACAAAACCCTATTCGATTTATTGCTAAGTATTTCTTCACAAAAAAAAAGATATAATTGTCATATAAGGCACACCAACATGGACGAAGTAAAAATTCTTTATCATTATTTGCAGGCTTGCAATCTAAATCAACCAACAATGGTTGATGTTGGATCACATTCAGGTGGAGCTCTATATAAATTTGCAAAAGCCAATTGGATTGTTTATGGCTTCGAACCTAATCCTCACATGAGAAAGAAGTCTCAAAAGAACCTCGCCAATTGGAAAATAGAAAAAAACGTCACGATTTTTGATTTTGCTTTAAGCAATTCAAACGAGGACGAGGTTGATTTCTTCCTCTCAAACGAATCGACAGGCATCTCTTCCCTTATACCCTTTCACAAAAGTCATGAGTCCAGATTTAAAGTCAAAATGAGAACCTTTGAATCATGGGAAAAGGAAAACCCAATTAACAAGATTGATTTCTTGAAAATAGATGTCGAAGGAAACGACATGAAAGTCCTTCAAGGCTTTAATTGGGACAAATTTGATCCGACAGCAGTTATTGTGGAGTATGAAGATAACAAAACAAAATTACTAAATATTCAAATGAAAGACCTATTCCGATTCCTGAAAGAAAAGGGATATTCCATCATCATTTCTGAGTGGCATCCTATCGAAAAGTATGGAATAGATCATAAATGGAAGCAATTCATCCTAGAAGATAGTACAACCACGTACAATCCCAACGGCTGGGGAAATTTAATTGCTGTCAAAAATTTAAACCTTGAATTATTTGCGAATGCCATTCAAAATGCCTCTCTCGATGATATCCAGAGGCTTAAAAAAAACGCCCATGACCATGAAGTCGCCTTGAACAAACTAAGAGAAAGCACTCCTTCAGCGTTCCGAGATTTATATCGAGCAGTAAAAAAGAGATTCAAGTCTCCATAGAATTAGCTTCAATATAAAGAACAACTTATTTCTTGAATCGCATTTTGAGAAATAATCTTATTAATTTTCTTTCTGTATGAAGCTTTAGAACAATATTTTTCATTCGACGAAATCTGCCAACGCTAAAACCTCTCAAATATTCTGGCATTTTCTGTACCACCAACAGGGCTATAATATCATCTGAGACCTCAACGCTATTTTTAGAGATGATGGTCGAAGCTAAGTTCTTCGTATCATATTCTTCAAGTGCCTTTTCAAATTCATACTTCCCATCATAAGCTGAGTGTATCGCTTTAAGCATCCCAAATGGTGAATCTTCAGAATAAGTCTTCCCTACTTTAAGTCTATTGATTTCTCCTCCAAGCCAAGAAGCCGAATGTGAAACGACAGGAAGTCTTTTAAAAATAGAATCAACAAGACTACCAGATGTACGAGTTCTAAAGGCATTTTTTTGGTATGGGATTAAAGCGACATCTGCCAAATCAAACATTTTCTCAAATTGTGCATTTGTAAGATCACCTTCGACTAACTGAATAAAGTTAAAACTCGATAGTTGTTTTTTTATTTCCTTTAAAACTAATAGTTCAAAGCGACTGGCAATTATTTTCCCTCGCATAAGAATTTTTATGTTAGGAACATTATTCTTATGTATATATGTCGCAAGACTAAAGACCTCCAAAATTCCTTTATTTATCTGCATTGTTCCAGGCACAAGGACGTTAATATTACCATCTTTCCCTCTGGGAGTTCTGATATTCATACCAGAAGAAACATGTATCATTGGCCAAAAACCAATATATGAACTCTGGAATTTTGATCTTATGAGCTCAGATGAATCAAGATAGAATTGAATGTTAGAACGAGAAACTTTGCCCAATAAACTGTAGAGCTGGGAAACAATCTCTTTATTGGAGTCCACCAATAAATCTCGGTGGATATAAAAAAGATTAATTTTAAAAACAACTCTCTTGAAAATTATCGATAAATCGAGAAGAAGAATAGCCTCTAATAAGTTAGTGGTATAGCTAAACAAAGTGACTTCTGTGGTATCCGGAATATTACATATAAAATTCTTCAGCTTTCTTTTCTGAGACTTATATTCTTTCGTTATTTGTACCTGACCACAAGCCAATATCGAATGAATATGAATGTTATTTTCAGATGGTAGTTTAACATTTCTTGGAACAAGGATAATTTTCGAAAATTCGTCTGAAAGATTATTAAAAACTTTGGCATCATAGTGATAGTAATGCCCAAACAAGCTTTTCAAATTTGGATTATAACTTATTAGCGCCTTGCTTTTAAAATTCAGACCTTTATCAAATGAAAGATCCTTTATACTTAAATAATGAGAATGAAGCTCACTTAATATTTCTATGTGAGATTGGTTGACCGAATAAAAAGATTTTCCAGCAAGAGACGCTTCCTTTATCATGAAGGTGAGATTTTCAACATGGCGAGTATAATAATCTTCATAAGAGAGATTAAAAAATGATGAATGAACCTTTCGGATACCTTCCATCTCTGCTGGGTATTGCGTTTTTTGATTATGAGACCAAAAATAATCTTTATGAGATTTTTCCTTACCATCGGCTCCGAGAATATAAATAAAATCAGTTAAGCTTGTTGCAACAGGGATCATCAAAAAGGTCAGAATGTTATCATAGCTTTTTAACAAAAAACTAGATTTTAAATTCAAATTTAAAGGGACATCATCAAATGGAATTGCAGTCGTTCTTTCCGCAATATCTGGATAGTGAGATTTCAGAATGAACCAATACTTAAAAGGAATAATGACATCAAGTTCAGGATAATCAATAAGAACTGATCTCAAATTCTGATAAAACTTTTCTGTATACTTTGAAAAACCAAAATGGAATATGGGATCAGCGAACACCAAGATATCGGGCTTCACAAATTTCATTAAATCTGCATCTGCTATAATGCTATTGCAAATGATCTTTAATTTATTTTTGTAGTTATAATTAGAATAAGATGAGACAGAAGGCCCTGAACAAAACAGAATGCTGTCTTGTAGATGATTATATTTCTCAGACATCCGGTTGAATTTCAATTCGTGATCAAATTGAGTTTCGTATTTCTCCAAATATTTGTTCTTAAATATATTGATATAAAGTGAATCGATCATTCGCTGTCCCAAAGAGACATTTAGAACATTAACAGAATGCTCAGGGGTTAGGACATGACGATTAGAAATAAATGATTCCCATATAAGAATCTGACTATCTTCTGATTCATTAATTGTTTTTGCAGGTGAAGCATTCTCCACAAACATTATCTGCTTGGTTGCGATCCGTTTCTCGATGAGACAAGCTAACGAATCATTATAATCGGGTGAGTTTTGAAATGAATAAGAAGTTAACTTCTTAACATAAAAATAAATTTTGGAAGATGCATCTGGACAAATGTACCAGGCAACTCTCTTAATATGTTCTTCGGCAGATTGAATATCTTCAAATGCAGGAAAGAAATGAAAATTCATACGAATACTCTCTTTATAATCCGAACCAGCAGAGAACGAAGACGTACGAGGAATGGCTTCTTCGGTGCCTGTGGCTTGAAATATGAAGGTATAACTGGTCCTGCAAAGATGCTCAGATCATTATCTATAATGAGGTTTTCTTCATTTTTCATAGTGAATAGCGTTTCGAGATACCGTACCGAGGTGAAAGGATTATTTGCCTCAAAATTAATGACATTTTCCAAATATCGAGGATAGTCCTTTGTTAGCTTTTCAATAGCCGCAACTAAACTCTGAGTATGGTCTTCATCATAGATTTCCCCTATGCCATGGTTTTTAACTATTGATGCCATCCACGTCCCTGAGCAAACCAAGACTGGCTTCCTTAGTCGCACGGCATCGATAAGCACCGCCGAAGTGCGAAATCTAAATGCTACTTTTGAATAGGGTATAATAATTATGCTAGACTCATGAATGTGTCTTGCATAATCCTCATTAGAAAGTTCCCCTTCCACGTAATTAATAAAACGAGGCAACCCAACTTTATCTTTGAGAATTTTAATATTCTGCTGATCATTGGAAAGGTCACATAACCTTAGCTTTAAATTTATATTTTGCGCTTTTAGGAAATCCTCACATTTTTGAAGATTTGCCACTAATAGCGTAACTCCTCTCTCTTGCTGAATAAAGGATGGGTAATAGATAGTGTGGTAAATTGGTGCTTGGGAATAACAATATTGATCACTTATCTTAGTGGAACTAAAGTGTGGCCAAACGTCCAAATCAATTTGAAACACATCTCGAAAGTAATCCTGTAATACGTTGTTATCGACATAAAAAAAGAGATTCTTAGAATATTTATTGTATTGACCCAATTTCTCGAGAAAAAAATGATTCATTTGAAGTTTAAGATTTCCATATACATCCGTAAGCTGGGTATTCACATAGAATAAATTTACGTGGAAAAAGAATTTTTTCTTTCTAAAGAGACTTTCTAGTTTAAGGAAATATTCAATTTGAAAGTCAGCAGACATGTAAAACGTCACCTGCACCGATTCAATGTCTCGATCTAGCTCTTTTTCGATTTGGTACAATGCTGCCAGAGTTTCTAGAAAGAAATCATAACGACTGGAAGGATCTTTTTGCTCCCACACGCATTGGGAATAAATACTTTCAACTTCGATATTCTTAATTGATAAATTAAAAGCCTTATGAGCGAGAAGAATATGTTGAGAGTTGGCAGGTAAATGCTTATTAATTTCAACTTCATGGGACAAATGATGTCCATATGAACCCTTCATGTTAGGAAGAATGGAGATCAAAACAGTTTTAACTGATTTTACCTTATCGAAGGAGAATTTTTTGACGCCTAAGAATTCAAATACTTTTAAGGGCTCAATGTAAGTGGTCGTCCCAGCTTCGAAAGTGAACCCTTTCTCAAGTCCGTAATTTATATATTTCCTGAGTAGATTGCAATGTCCTACATAGTAATTATCATAGCTAATATTAAAGAAAGCAGGATGGATTTTTTGAATAGCGGGAAGCTCATCACTAAACTGGGCATTCTTATTGTGTTTCCAAAAATATCCCGACTTCTCACTCTTTCCATCAAAACCATAAAAAGTTATATGCGACCCTAAACTCGTTGCGATAGGAAACATCAAGTAAGTCAGAATATTGTTAGAAATCTTGGCCCCAAAAAAATCTGAAAGATTTAAATTAGGAACTTCTAAGACATAGGATGGAAGAAAAATAACATTGTCTAAATTTTTATAATGCTTTTTAAAAATCGCCGAATACTGTAAAGGAATGACTGTAAAACAATTCGGGAACTTTGCGATGAAGGCCTTGTACTCTTTAATAAAAGATTCCGCGTATGTAGAAGGACCAAAATGAAAAATCGGGTCGGCAAAGACCAAAATATCTGGCGTAACATGTTCTAAAAGCTTTTTATGAAGGATAGCACTGTTACAAATGATATTAACTCCATTCTTAATTGAATGAAGACGTGAGAAGACCTCTTCCAGGTTTGGTCCAGTTGCAAATAGATTGACGTTCCTGTTCCGGCCAGGAAACTTATGTAAAAGATTTTCAAGTTGCTTGAAAGAATGCGTGACATTTTTCTGTTGCTCAGATGATCTCAAGATATTTAGAACTCGTATGAAAATCTGCCCGTCTTGTGAAACAGTAAACCGGTCAGCACAAAGATTATTTTTAGCTCTTGAAATGACCTTTTTATGATTAAAGCTAATCGAAATCCCAAACGATAAATCGTCACTTATGCTGGACTTGTTAAAAATGCGATCTCGGATGCTAGAAAAATAATCGTTCGAAGATTGGTTATATCCTCCTGAACAATCAAGGGTCTGCGGTATTGGAAGCTCAGTGTCTATATAAAAGCGAACGCCTTCCTCAAAAGCAAAATACCAGGAGATTCTGATAAGGGCGTCATTTATTTCTTTCTCGGTGTTATCATGAGGGACGATAAGGATATTTGATCTATACAAGACGACTCTTATTGTTAATTGAATATTTATAATGGACGAAATTCTAGCCTTTAATTCAAAGATTGTTCAGACAAATCCTAGAGACTTTCCTTAAATCTTCTCTTTAAGGCAGGGATAAATGAAGGAGTCAGGGAAATGAACTGCTTACCATATTTCTCGAAGTGTCGTAGCTGAATCTCAAGCTGGTCACAATGACGGGAATAGTACTTCGAGTAGATGCGGTCTCGAAAGAAAGAGACATGGTAATTAAAGGCATTTTCCATACTCTCCGAATATTGAACAGAGTTGCTATGCTGCCAAAAATAATTTTCTTTTGGGTTACGACCATCTGCACCTATGACATTAATCTCATTTGAAAAGGTCGCAGCCAGTGGCAGCATAAGAAGGGTCAAAATATTCTGGGTCGGATAAACTCTCATATTTTTCTCATCAATGAGACCATATTCTTTAACGGTATCGAGACCAATAACCCGCTCACTCAATTCAGGGAGCATGTATCTTAATAAAATGGCATTATTAGTCGTTGTAAAAATATAGCAATTCTCATATTTCAACATGACTTTGGATACTTGTTCTCTAAATTTTTTAGCGTAAGGATTCAATCCAAAATGAAAAACAGGATCCGCAAAAACCAACACATCGGGCCCCTTGATATCCTCTAGAAATTCCTCATTTTTTACAATGCTGTTGCAAATAACCTTGAAACAACTCACAAAGTCATAATTCCGATATTTATCAAAACTAGGTCCTGTCGTAAAACAAATCGATTTTTTTTTATTAGGACACAAACTTAAGTAATTTATAAAGTTCTTTCTAAAACCAGCGTAAACGGTGGAACGGTCTACTTCAGACATTAGATCTAGGAAAATTCTATTCCAGATTTCAGATTCATAGGAGCTCCAAAAAAAACGATCTACAATCCTAAATCTCGACAAGGAGCCAAAATAAAGTAAGCATTGAAAGAAAGAAAATTCATTGATTAAAATCAGGGACCTACTTTTTCGAAGATCAGATTTTTCAACAAACTGGAACATATGTTGTGAGGCAAGATTAGCATTAGTGGTTTTAACCGGGACGTTAATTAGTTGTCGAAATTCAGATATTTTGTATGTTCCAACGTTATCGAAGGAATCGCTACAATCAAAGATTATTGACTCGAAAGGACCATGCGCTACAGGACTGAGCTTTACAAGAATTCTAAAAATACAATATTTGAAAAATCTAAAAAAAATAAGAACGTAATTTTTTTTTAAATAAGCTACATTTGTTGTCTTCATATCGAATTTGGCATACAACAATATAACTCTTATTATCATTGCGTAAATAGTAGTTTTTACGTTTTTTCGGGTTTTCACATGTTCAAAAAAGCATTAATCACAGGCATAACAGGCCAAGACGGAGCTTATCTAACTGAACTTCTCCTCTCAAAAGGCTACGAAGTCCACGGTATCAAACGTCGGTCCTCTCTCTTTAATACAGATCGAATTGATCATATCTATCAGGACCCTCATGAGTCCAACGTGAAGCTCAAACTCCATCATGGAGACCTGACTGATTCAACAAATCTTATCCGCATTGTTCAAGAAGTTCAGCCAGATGAAATCTACAATCTTGGCGCAATGAGCCACGTCCAGGTTTCATTTGAAACTCCAGAATACACAGCCAACGTTGACGGAACAGGAACGTTAAGACTTCTCGAAGCGATACGAATTCTTGGAATGGAAAAGAAGACCCGTATTTACCAAGCTTCTACTTCCGAGCTTTATGGCTTAGTTCAAGAAACGCCACAAAAAGAAACAACCCCATTCTATCCACGATCACCTTATGCTGTGGCAAAACTATACGGCTATTGGATCACGGTAAATTACCGGGAAGCTTATGGGATGTATGCTTGCAATGGCATCCTCTTTAATCATGAATCTCCGATTCGTGGAGAAACTTTCGTTACTCGTAAAATCACACGTGCTGCTTCAAAAATTGCTCACGGACTTGAGAAAAAACTTTATCTAGGAAACCTCGACGCTAAGAGAGACTGGGGCCATGCTCAAGATTATGTTGAAGCTATGTGGCTCATGCTCCAGCAAGATAAGCCAGAAGATTTCGTCATTGCAACAGGAGTAACGACGACTGTGCGTGAGTTCGTAAGTTTGTCTTTTGCTGAAGCCGGAATTGAAGTTGAGTTTAAAGGATCTGGAGTTAACGAAAAAGGTTACGTTAAGAAATGCACTGGGGGATTTCAACTTCCTGAGGGTATGGAAATTGTTGCCGTTGATCCAAAATATTTCCGGCTAACTGAAGTTGAACTTCTTTTAGGAGACCCTACAAAGGCTAAAGCAAAGCTTAACTGGGAACCTAAGCACGATCTTAACTCATTGGTAAAAGATATGATGCAATCCGATCTCGCACTTTTCAAAAAAGACAAGTATCTCATTGATGGTGGCCATAAGGTTTTTAGTTATCATGAATAAATCTGATAAAATCTTAGTTCTTGGCTCTCGTGGTCTCGTTGGTTCAGCAATTTTGCGAGAATTGCAAAAAGAAGGATTTCAAAAAATCCTTCACCCCGTAAGAGACACTTTAGATCTTCTAGATCAAAGTGCTGTACTGGCCTATTTCCAAGAACATAATCCAAGTTATGTTTTTCTGGCCGCAGCCAAAGTTGGTGGAATTGTTGCTAACAATAAATACCGTGCGGATTTTATTTTTGAGAATCTTCAAATACAACAAAATGTATTCAATGCAGCCTTTAAAGTAGAAACTCCAAACCTTTTATTTCTGGGTAGTTCTTGCATTTATCCTAAGAATGCTCCCCAACCTCTCAAAGAGGAATATCTGCTTACTTCTCCTTTGGAACCAACAAACGAGCCATATGCTATTGCCAAAATTGCCGGGCTTAAAACAGTCGAAAGTTTTCGAAAGCAATACGGGTTCCATTGGGTTTCTGTCATGCCCACAAATCTATATGGGCTCAATGATAATTATGATTTGAACAATTCACATGTGATTCCAGGTTTGATCGCTCGTATGCATCAAGCAATTAAGAATGGAGACTCCAAGTTCCAAATTTGGGGAACTGGCAAACCAAGAAGAGAATTTTTATACGTAGATGACATGGCCAGGGCATGTATATATGTAATGAAGCAGTCAAAAGATATTCCGGACTACATGAATGTCGGAACAGGTGAAGATATTGAGATTGGAGAGCTCGCTAAACTTATAGCAAAGATGATGGGATTTAAAGGGGAGCTTGTATTTGACACCTCCAAACCAGATGGAACCCTTCAGAAATTGTTAGATATTTCAAAAATAAGAGCTTTAGGTTGGAGTCCAACAATAAATTTAGAAGAAGGTCTGAAGCTGGCAATTGAAGACTTTAAATCCAAGCTACAATAAACTTTTATTTTTCTTCAAGAATATATTTCAAATAATGCCCATATTCATTCTTCGAATTTAAACTGGCCTGAACTGCTAACTGCTCATCAGTTAACCACCCCTTTCTCCAGCCAATTTCCTCAAGACAAGCAACTTTTAAACCTTGCATCTTTTGAAGTGTTTCTACAAATTGTCCGGCTTCAATGAGACTGTCGTGAGTACCTGTGTCCAACCATGCAAAACCACGCCCTAAAATCTCTACCTTTAGCTTACCCTTCTCCAGATAAACATTATTAACAGTCGTTATCTCAAGTTCACCACGGGCAGAAGGCTTTATATTCTTGGCGACCTCAATCACACTATTGTCATAAAAATAGAGACCAGTCGCTGCAAAGTTCGACTTAGGGTTCAAAGGCTTCTCTTCTATTGAAAGTACTCTATTGGTTTTTTTATCGAACTCAACAACTCCGAATCGCTCAGGATCCTGAACTTTATACCCAAAAATGGTTGCTCCATTATTGTTCTCTATTACTTTAGATAAAATTGGAGTGAAGCCTTGACCATAGAAAATATTATCCCCAAGAATCAAACAAACACTGTCATTCCCTATAAATTCTTCACCAATAATAAAGGCTTGAGCTAAACCTTCTGGCTTTGGTTGGACGGCATAGGAAATATTAATTCCAAAGGAAGATCCATCATCTAGTAATCTTTTAAAGGAATCACTGTCTTCTGGAGTCGTGATAATCAAAATATCCTTTATACCTGCAAGCATAAGTACAGATATAGGATAATAAATCATTGGCTTATCATAGATAGGGAGAAGCTGTTTAGATATCCCTCTCGTAATTGGATATAATCGTGTTCCACTTCCACCAGCTAAAATAATACCCTTCATTTGTTTCCTGCATTTTGTAGATACCAATGTATCGTTTTTAAAATTCCTGATTCAAAATTTTCTTTTGCTTTCCAACCAAGTTCATTTTCAATTTTAGTGGCATCAATGGCATAGCGACGATCATGGCCAGGCCTGTCGGTTACAAAAGATATTTGTTCAGAGTAGGATCTTTTATCACTTCGAGGTTTTTTTTCATCCAGGATCTGACAAATTCCCTTCACAATATCAATATTCACTTTTTCGTTTCTGCCACCAATATTGTAAGTTTCCCCAGACCTTCCCTTGTGGAAGGCTAGATCAATTCCAGTACAATGATCTTCTACATAGAGCCAGTCTCGAATATTCTTTCCATCTCCGTAAACAGGGATCTTTTCTCCAGTCAGAGCTTTTCGAATGATTGTTGGAATAAGTTTTTCATTGTGCTGTTTAGGACCGTAATTGTTTGAACAGTTTGTTGTTACAACATTCATGCCATAGGTATGGTGATAAGCTCTGACAATTAAATCAGAACTTGCTTTTGAAGCAGAGTAAGGTGAATTTGGAGCATAGGGTGTTGTTTCTGTGAATAGTCCAGTTTCACCCAAACTCCCATAGACTTCATCAGTTGAAATGTGATGGAATCGATTTTGAGTCCCTTTCCAAGCAAGTCTTGCGACATCTATCAGAGTAAAAGTACCATTTACATTCGTGCGAATGAACTCACCTGGACCTGAAATAGAGTTATCTACATGAGATTCAGCAGCAAAATGAATAACACCATTTATTTCATCGTCTTCAAAAATCTTTTCAATCAGTTTCCGATCACAAATATCACCTTGAATAAACTTATATCGATCATTAGCAGTAATTTCAGCAAGATTGCTTAAATTACCTGCATAAGTAAGTTTATCCAGATTGATAAGGTTATACTCCGGATATTTAGTCAGGAAGTATGGAACAAAATTTGAGCCTATAAAGCCAGCTCCGCCGGTTACCAACAAGTTCTTTTTCATACGCAACAGGTTATCATTTATGAGGTGAAAAAGTCATCCACTGGCCTAATAATCGATTCTTAAAAAAACGCTATTCTAGTCAAATCAGTTTACCTAAAATAACAGTCACGGAACAATTTTATAACGGTACGCACAAGCAATATTCCTAGGCTAGTAATGAATGATAAATTAGTGGAGTTTAAAGGTCACACAGATGGAAGAGGCTTACTTGTGTCTCTCGAGAGTCACAAGAACGTGCCTTTTGATATTAAACGCATCTACTACCTCACCGACCTAAGCTCAAGTCACCCACGTGGTTTTCACGCTCACAAAAATCTAAAGCAACTCGTTGTTTGTGTAAGCGGAAGCTGCGATTTTACCCTGGATGACGGTCATACACGAAAAACAATCCACCTATCCTCTCCCCTACAGGGATTAATTATAGAGCACAATACTTGGAGAGAAATGCATAATTTCTCCCAAAACTGCGTCATCATGGTCTTGGCCAGTGAATATTATGATGAATCAGACTACATTCGAGATTATGACGAATTCAAAAGGCTAGCTCATGAATCATCCGCTAAGTGATGTTCTTTCAAAATCGATAGGACCTAATACTAATATCTGGCAATTCGTTGTCGTTCTTCCTAAAGCTCAAATTGGGGACAATTGTAATATTTGCTCTCACTGCTTTATTGAAAATGACGTTGTCATAGGCAACAACGTAACTATCAAAAATGGAGTTCAAATCTGGGACGGTATTACAATAGAAGATAATGTCTTTATTGGCCCAAATGTTACATTCACGAACGATCTCCATCCCCGCTCTAAAGAGTACCCTTTGGAGTTTTTAAAAACCCTCGTTTCAAAAAATGCTTCGATAGGAGCAAATGCCACCATTCTACCAGGTATTACCATTGGTGAAGGGGCCATGATTGGGGCAGGCTCTGTTGTCACTAAAGACGTAGAGCCCTTTTCAGTAGTTGTTGGAAACCCGGCCAAGAAAATCAAGTCTCTGGAGAATAGTTAAATGGTTCCTTTTTTAAATTTGAAGCTTATCAACCAAACCCACAAAGATGAACTTCTTGAAGCTTGTAATAGAGTCATTGACTCCGGATGGTATATTGGCGGTACAGAGCTAAAAAGCTTTGAATCAGAGTTTGCAGCTTATTGTGGCGCTAAGTATTGTGCTGGAGTTGCTAATGGTTTGGATGCACTTTCCATTACATTCCGTGCATGGAAAGAAATGGGTAAATTAACCGATGGGGACGAAGTTATAGTCCCGGCCAATACCTACATCGCAAGCATATTGGCCATTACAGAAAACAACCTGAAACCGATCTTAGTTGAGCCTGATATTAATTCATATAACATCAACCCTAAATTAATCACAGATAAGCTCTCTAAAAAAACCAAGGCCATACTTCCGGTTCACCTCTATGGGCAGTTAGCTGAGATGACAGAAATATCGAAGATTGCTCAGGAGAATAATCTTCTTGTTTTGGAAGATTCAGCCCAGGCACACGGAGCTACCAGAGATGGTGGAAGGGCGGGCAGCATTGGACATGCTTCCGGGTTCAGCTTTTATCCTGGAAAAAACCTTGGTGCTTTAGGAGACGCAGGAGCGGTTACTACGAATGACCAGGAACTTTTTGAGGTCATTAGCCAAATAAGAAACTATGGTTCCAAGATTAAGTATACGAATACATATAAAGGATTAAATAGCCGTCTTGATGAGATTCAAGCAGCAATGCTAAGAGTCAAACTAAGATCTCTGGACCAGCAAATAGAAATGAGGCGAAGTGTTGCTGAAACATATCTTAATCAGATTAAGAATGAGAAAATTTCGTTACCAGTTGTTCAGAATCGAGAAGGCCATGTCTGGCATCTATTTGTCATCAGAACAAATTCTAGAGGCAAACTTCAAGATTTTTTAAAGAACAAGGGTGTTGAAACTCTTATTCACTATCCTATTCCACCTCATAAGCAGGACGCCTATAAAGAATTATCAGAATTAGAACTACCAATTACTGAAACCATTCATCAAGAAGTCTTGAGTCTTCCTATTTCACATGTGATGACTAAAGATGAAGTAGAAATGGTAGTTGCGGCAGTAAATGCTTATAAAGATTAGACGATGAAAGTTTCAGTAATCATTCCTAGTTATAATCATTCAGCCTTTGTTATTGATGCGATTTCTTCGGTATTGAATCAAACTTATAAAGACATCGAATTAATCGTAATTGATGATGGTTCGAAGGATCAATCCCCCACTATATTAAAAGAATTCAATGAGAAGAATCACTTCATCTTAGTTCTCAAGGAGAATGAAGGGGTTTGCGCTACTTTAAATCGTGGAATTGAAATAGCCTCAGGAGATTTAATTACTTTCCTCGCAAGCGATGATCTCATGCCCCCAACAAAAATTAGCGAACAAGTCGAAATGATGGCAAAGCATCCCGAAGTCGACGTCATTGCTGGGGCCATTACAATCATTGATGATAATAACAAACCGGTATCTAAAAGAACTCCTAAATATCTTGGGTTAGTTACTTTTGAGCAGATGTTAGAGAGAAATCAGGTCATCGCTCCAACAGCAATGTTCAGAAAGGAAACCTTTCAAAAATTTGGTAGATACAATCCTGAGTATGTAATTGAAGATTATTATATGTGGCTCAAAATTCTGAGTAGCAAAGGGAAAATACTCAACACTGCTAATATTTGGGCTTACTACCGGGTGACCAACGCAAATCTGGAAAAAAGATTCAAATGGTATTATAAGGGCTATTTACAAGTATTAGGAGAATACCTCCCAAGTGAAAAGATAAGTATGTCAATTGCCAGATACAATCTTATTTATGTTACGAAAATGGTGCTATTACAGGGGATGAAAGGCATTAGAGAAAATTCTGATAAGTTAAATAGTATTTCATTTTCTTATCGGTTGATAATTTATCTCATAGGCATTTGCCCAAATTTTATAAGATCAAGAGTTTTAAATTATCTACTGATTAACTATTAAAGATCTCTTTCATAGATGTAGTTTATAACACCTTCATTTTTGAAAAGACTAAATAGGCATGCCAGCATCGATATTGGCATAAATATAATTAATAGAAGATAATTATAAATATCATAAGCAAGTAATTTAGTTTCGGTTAAATGGAAGTCCCATCCTCTTTTTTTACGATAATAGAAGTAATTTGGAATAGGATGGATAAGATTTACAAATCCCTGCAAATACCCAAAAAGCTCATACATCAATCCAATTTTCTTTAATCTCAATTTATAACCATTACTCTTCATGAACAAATTCAAAGCATCAGGTGAAAACTGATAAAGGTGACTTGATTTATCATAATAAGGCCACAAATGTTTAAAGATCTTAAATTGCCAGGATTTAGAATTTGGTACTGATATTACTAATTTTGCATCCACAGGTAGTTTTTTTAAATCATCTAAGATCTTTCGCGATAATTCTAAAGGGATGTGTTCTAAAGAATGCCAAAAAGTTACACAACTAACTTGGGAGAAATCTATTTCAGATAATGAAGGAACTAACTTAAGTTGCAACTTCTCCTGGGCAAAAGTGATGCACGCTTGATTCACTTCTATTCCCTGAACATTAACAAACTCATTACGAGCATGATGGAGAAACTTCCCAGATGCCGTTCCTATATCCAAAAGGCCAATCCTTTTAGGATCAAGGCTTTTGACCAGTTTCATTTTGAATTTGGTCAAACCGTCTTTTTTAATAATTTCCTGATAATCTAAATGATCATTTGTGATTTCGTCAGACTTCAATTCTTTCTTAATATTAAGACCGCAACTTTCGCACTTGAAGTAGATCTCATCCAATTCAGTAAGCTTTGCCTCACAGATAGGACAAATATAATTATTCTTCATTTACGATCTCTTGGATGAAATAAAGAGGGCGACCTTTAACTTCTTCAAAAATTCTTCCTATATATTCACCTAACAGTGACATAAATAGTATTTGGATACCTCCAAAGAAGATAGAAAGCGCAATAGTTACTGTTAAGCCTGGAACAACACTGTTAGTAAAAAATCGCAGATACAATACATAAACCATAAACATGAATGAAAATAAGACAGAGAAAAGACCAAAGTATCTCATAAGCTTTATCGGCTTCGTTGAAAAAGAAAATATTGCATCTAGTGCGAATCGAAACATTTTCTTTAATGGATACTTTGTCTCACCTGCGAACCTGGCCTTCCTTTCATATTGGAAAGCGAATGATTTGTATCCACTGTATGGGACCAGACCTCGAATAAAGCGATGCTTCTCACGCATTTGTTTCAATGCCTTAACGACATCAGAGGTAATTACACGAAAATCACCTGTATTACGTGGAATCTCAATATCACAAAATCGGCTAAGTATTCGATAGAATAGATAAGCACTGAAAAGCTTGAAAGCCCCTTCACCCTCTCGGACCTTACGTTGGCCATATACAATATGGTAGCCCTCTTCAACTTTCTTTAGCATATCTGGAATCAATTCAGGAGGATCTTGCAAATCACCATCCAAGATTGCAACAATGTCTGCTTTCGTATAATCAAGACCAGCAGTTAACGCCAACTGATGTCCAAAATTTCGAGTCAGTTTTATAACTCGGTATCTTTTATTTCCAGAGAGTAGACTCATCATTTTGAGATAAGTGTCGTCCTTTGATCCATCATCTATAAAAACTACTCGCGTTGAGTACTTTTGATCCAGATCCAGTGCAACTTTATCTATTCGTTTGATTGTTTCTTCAATACAAGCTGATTCATTATAAACAGGTATTACTATATCTAATTGTTTTTTCATTTTATCGATTCTCGCTAAAAAGTTTTCCCAAAAGTTTAAGTCCAAATACCCTTGGCAGGAATTTCATCATTAATCGCAGCACTTTTGATTTTAAACCAATCAATCTCGCCTCTGACTTATCCATTAGCAAAGAAAGATAAATTTCCTTCGCAACTTGCTCCGGAGTCAAAAGGTCATTTGTAACTTTTACCCCTGCTTGGCTTTGAAAATTTGTCCGAGTTCCCGAAGGTGAGAAAGTAATAATTCTAACGACTCCTCTGAGTTCTTCTTCAATGGCTTGACTCCATGAAAGAATAAAACTTTTTGTGGCCGCATAAGTAGACATAAATGGAAGAGGGTAATATCCAACTGAGCTTGCAATATTTATAATAGTACCACCACTGCCAATAAGATCTTTCTTGAAGTGATGTGAAAGAATCATAGGAGCTGCGATATTTACATCAATGGTTAGTAGCTCAGTATTAAGGTCAGTATTAGAAAAACTCTTTTTAAATCCAACGCCTGCATTATTTACTAACAATCCAACTTTCCGATTAAGCTTTAATTCCTTGAGAACTTCTTCTAGCTTTTGTCGATCCGACAAGTCCGCTTGTATTACCATTTCATGACTGAAGTTTTTCTGGAGTGCAGAGACATCCCTATCGATCAAAACTAAATGATATTTTCGAGATAATAACTTTGATAATTCAAGACCTATTCCATTATTAGAACCGGTAATAACTGCATATTGATCTCTATGAGTTATGCATTCAAGCTTATCTCTCAATAAAACCGGAACTCCAGAAATGAAGTTATCAACATACTCTTTCTCATCACACACTAAGTAGTCCAGGAAAAGAAAGTTAAAAGGCAAAGGTAAATAGCCGTGTAAAGGAGTGAGAATCTTAAAAAAATCAAGCGGGATTAGCCAACTCGGAGAATTATTAAGCCTATGGATTGATGCTAGAACGCTTTTAATCCCACTGGCTTCAGTAGCTGCAAAATACGACTTATTTAAGTGTTTATCAGCATCATTTATGACTTTAAACATTCCTTTTACTAAATCACCTACATTTATAAAAGAAGCTTTTCCGGAAAATCCTAACCTGGCAAAGGGGCTTCTTTTTTCAATAAGCTTATTAAAAAAAGCTAGATGGGAAGAGGTCCTCATTCCAGGCCCCCACACCCAAGAAGGTCTAAAAATGGTAAAAGGAACCTTGCTCTCCCTGAGTAGCTGCTCACTTGCAAGTTTGACTTTCCCATATTCTGAACGAGGAGAAGCTTTGGAGTTATTAGTAATTTTTGCAGTTAAACTCGTAAAAGATGCTCTATCGAAGGCACCTATCGTGCTTAAAAAAACGAAACGCTTGATTGATTTATTTTTTGTGACAATTTCAAGAATCTTTACAAGTGAATTGTAGTCACTCCATACCTTCTCTTTAGAAGTGCCCACATCAGCATTCGCCGCAATATGGAAAATATAGTCCGCGCTTTCCAATTCTGATCGATATTCTGAGACATCATTCAAGTCAGCAGAAATGACTCTAACGCTTGGATTATCGTATCGGGAAGGGTTTCGTTGTATAAGAACAATATCCCAATCTTTTTGTGCGACAGGAAGAAGAACATCCAAGAAGTTCCTTCCAATGAAACCTGTACTACCCGTTATTAAAATTTTCATTTTACCTTTACGACCATAAAGTCTTTATTTTGAAATTCTACCTTGAATTTTTGCAGACATTCAATGGCCCCTTTTCGAATTACGATTGGTAAGGATGATATTTCCTTCTGCATCGATAAGGAGCAAAGATCATATTTAAAGCTGAATTTCAGATGACCTAAGGGCCCAAAGCCCAAAACCTTTAATCTTTCAATCCCTTTTAAATAAAAATCCGGGCTGTAGGCCAATTGGTTAATATCATGGACAGTGCCCCAGATTGCCTTTTTACTTAAAAATCGAAACGAATAAAAATCTTTATCATTAGGGGGAATAACATATAGAGGTTCAGGACTCCCCTTTACCCAATTCAGTAAATCCTTCAAACTTTCGCTTATTTCTGCACCATGAAACGGTTCGTTCAAATTAGTGATTCTTCTTAGCCCTTTGAAAGATGAGTTCACTACTTTAGAAGTGAGAACAAGCATGACACAGACAAAAAAAAGATTTTTCATGCTGGTCTCTTTTTATTTATCATCCATAGAATAACAACTAAAAGTGGTAAGCTTAAGTAGCCACTAGTAGATAGCTTCAAAAATGTCTCAAATTTAATCGCATTAGATAAAATGAAAAGCGCAACAAAAGTCATGCTCATTTTTAGACGATTTC
Source organism: Bacteriovoracaceae bacterium UBA4096 (assembly GCA_002381945.1). GTDB lineage: Bacteria > Bdellovibrionota > Bacteriovoracia > Bacteriovoracales > Bacteriovoracaceae > Peredibacter. Next base: position 42,923 of record DFXY01000041.1, on the reverse strand, counting down.
CCACTAAAGCAATTAAAGAAAGCACCATCAATGCAGAATCAAAAGAACTATAACGAAAAAGACATTTTACAAATAAAAAAACTACCAAAAAAGTGAAGGCTTTTCTCCAGTTATTAAGTGCTTTAATATCTAGGCGTTCAAAATAATTGAAAAGCCCCCATGTTATTGCAAACAATGTCAGAGGTTTTAAAAGATAAAAAATCCTCATTATATAGTAGAAGTATAAAAATTGAGTGTTCTTAATAAAGTAAGCATTGATAAGCCATAGTAAGCTAAAGAATATAGAAATCGAGTAAAACAAAAACGAAAACTTCAAAAATTCAGAGGTATAAAAACGCCTTAATGAAAATATTAGGCCTAAGCATCCAGCAAAGTACAAGTAACCTTCATGAAAATGGTCCTGCACATAAACATGGTTCTGGAAAAGTTCATAAATCTTAAAGTGTTCCTCACCTAAACTTCCGGTTTTATTTCCTCCGAGAAATAGAACAAAATTGATCCCAAACGGTATTAAAAAAGCCAAAGAATAAAGAAAAAGCTGTTTAATATTTTTTTCACGGAAGAGAGCTATTCCGGCAAAAGTTACAAAGTAACTAAGAGCGGTAGCAGGGTGAAGAAATGAAGTTAATGCCAAAAGAAAAAAAGAAACTTTATATCTTTTGATATAGAAGAGAATAAGAGCAGCTATCTGTAAAAAATGAATCGAAGTGTAAGAAATGAGAAATGGTAATGGGGAATAAGACCAATGTAACCCTAGCTTATTATCTGAAAATAGAAATATGGCCAATGTTAGAACACTTACTTTGAAACTTTTACTAATCTTATAGAAAAACAAGGCCCACAAAAAACCATAAATACAAATAATAGGCGTAAAAATAATTGTATCTCTTAATGGAAGATTATCTTGATACCAAGGAAAGTGCGCCAGAATTTTATAAAGTAAAAAATTTGTATTCTTGGCAGCTTCAATTATTAAATCTCCGCCTGAATACCATGAATGGTTAACACTTTCAGCAATTGGCCATGCTAAAAGAGAATCTCCATTTATTGGATTGGCATTAACAAAAAGAAAGATCAAGGTCATGACTACTGATATGGCCAACAGCTGTACCAGTTCAGTTCTTTTACAATTCATTTTCTATTTATTGCATTTTAAGACAATGTTCCAAGCAAGATATCTTAAAGGTGGTAACCATTTGAACAAAAAGCTATCAACTTTTTGAGATAACTTTAAAAATGGCTCTAATTTGTCTGAATCTTCTAAAATCTTTTTCCAATATCTTTCTTTATTAGGATCAATTCTTTTAACTGCAAAGAACCATAGGAATACGCCTAAAGATGTTAGCCAATAATATTGAATTTCCACTTTAGAAAATACTTTCTTAATATTCTCGATATCTTCACGTTTAAGGGGATGTTCATCTTCAGTTCTGACTTTCGTCGCAATTCTTCGATAAATATTTATGACTGGATTATATGCAATGGGGTCCCAGAAAAAGGCCTGACCACCGTCTTTTAACTTAGGTCTTAATTCTGTAATACATTTAACTATGTCCACATGGTGTAAAAGATTTCCAGCATAGGTATAGTCAAAAAAATTATCGGGTATATTATTAAGATTATTTGCCGAAACAACCAAACCTTTTACTGAGGTACCATGAAGTTGAGCTAATTTTTCGGCCGTTTCCACCATTTTAGGAGAAATATCAGTGGAAGTGACATCCGCTCCCTTTTTAGCAAAATAAACTGATGCTTCTCCAAGACCACAACCAAGCTCTAAAACCTTTTTTCCCTTTAAATCCCCCATCCAAGCTAGAATTTGTCGGTTTTCTGGCCCGGAAATTGATTCAAACGCTTGATCAACATAGACTTGATTAAGATTGGTATCTTCGGCCCATTGATCGTGAAACTGCGCTTCTTTCTGCTCTATGTTATTCATTTCTAACCTTAAATAATTTGTGTAGTATGGGAAAACTATTAAATTATAGTTTTATGCCCTTTTAAAGCTTTTTTTCCGGAAATTGATGGAGATTTTTGATGTTTACATTTAATACTTACAAATCGATCGCTAAAGCTCTTATTACTAAGAAGTCTCCTTATTACGTCCAATTTTATATTAATGGGAAATGTAACTTAAAATGCCGACAATGCAATATTGTTGAAACAAACTCACGAGTTGCAGAAATGAGCTTGGATGAGATTGAAGTTGCAGCTAAAAACTTGAAAAAGATAGGTGGGGCCATCGTATTACTAACAGGTGGCGAGCCTTTTATGAGAAAGGATCTACCTCAAATTGTAGAGATTTTCACAAAAAATAGTTTAAATGTACGCCTACAAACTGCTGGAACCCATTACGCTACAGAAACCATGCTTCGAGACTGCTATGATGCAGGGGCGAGAGATATCAATGTTTCTGTCGATTCTTTAGATTTTGCTACAAGTGATTACATTAATGCTGTTCCTGGCAGTGGAAAGAATGCCATAGAAACCATTGAAATGATTTCTAAGATTTTCAGAAAAGATTCAGCTATTTTAAGCTTTGGAACCGTTTTAAGCCAATTCAACTACCGAGAGATTCCAGCAATTCTCGATTTTGCTAAGAGTATTGGATGGTTTGTTTCTCTTGTGCCAGTTCATATTGCAAACCAAGAAAATCCAATGGGTTTTAGAAGTTACGACGACTTTTTCAAATTCAGAAAGAATCAACATACTTATTTAGATGATTTAGGAAAAGAATTAATTGCCTTAAAGAGATCAGGTGCACCACTATTTGATTCTGAAAAATTTCTAGAAAGTGGTATCTCATTTCTAAAAGGCAATGCTCCTACCTGGAGAAAAGACTCTGTTTGTGACAGCCCTAATTTGTATTTCGCCATCCGACCTAATGGTGATTTTTCAACATGTTGTGATTACTCTTTAAAGCAACCTCCTTCTCTAAAAGATCCACATTTTGCGGATCTGTACAATAGTGGGGAAATTCAAAATCGTAGCGACGTTAATAAAATAGTAAAAAGCTGTGGAGGCTGTCATTACGGTAGTTATCCCGAAGTTACTATTTCAGTCCGAGATCCTAAAGCTTTTATTGAAAGAACCCTTATGGTTACCAAATTTGGAGGTAACAAGCTTAAAAATGCGAAGACGCAATCCAACTTTGTTCAAGAGATTGAGAATATAAAAGCTAAGTACCCTAATGTATATCCAACTCAACAATGGATGGCCCAGGATAACTACGAGAGAGTAGTAAAATGGTCTACAGTTGAAGGAAGAAAAGACCTAGTAAAAGAAGACCAGGAAATAAGAAAAAACCAAAATCGAATCCGAGGTCAGGGAGAAGATTTCATATTTGTTAAGGAATGAAGTTTGGGATTTTTAAAGACCTAAAGAAAATCTTCAAGCTCTCTCTGACATTTTTTCTCCATACCAAAAGAAGATTTGGAATAATTTGTCCGAGTAATACGGCCCCAATTATTCCATTTAATCCGTATTGTGGAATAAGTAAATATAATGCCAATGACTGGATGATTAGCCCGGAAATTAGTAATGCAATCCAATCCGGAAGGGCCTTATCAAGAACAAACCATTTAAATCTTCCAACATTGTAGAAATTTAAAATGGACGTAAAGGCCAAACCTCGTAAAAGTGGTATCACTTCCAAATATTTTCCACCATAAAGTAATTTAATGATCAGTGGGGCCAACGGCCAAATAACAATTGCAAAGGCAAATCCAAGCCAAATAAGACAATTTGCTAAATGTTGTCGATTTTTTTCGTAAGCCTCTAAGCTTGTATTTTTACCATGCACTACAGATGGAAAGATTGCAGTTGCTAATGAGACAGGAAATAACAGTGCAATATCTAATAAAGTAATCACCACAGCATATTTCCCAATTTCTGTAGCGCTCCCAAAATAATCTAGAACTAAAAAAGGCAATCTTTGGTCAAAAAGCAAAATAAATGAAGCGAAAAAAGATAAAAGGCTTGGGCCTAATATATAATAGGCCAGTTTTGAATTAAATTTTCCGCCACACCATCCCTGCTTGAAGGCTAAAATAGCAGAGAAGAATTTACCAAAAAATTCTTCAATCATATAAATAATGATGAAGCTTGATTTGGTGAAATGTTTCAACAATCCAATAATTTTACAAATAACACCTATAAAATAACTTGAATTTCTTGCAAGAAAGATGGGTTGCATGGACATGTTGGAAATGAATGGCAATTCATATACTGTAAGGGCCTGCATGGGAATAGTGATACCAAATATAAGCATCCAGTACCAAGTTTCACTTCCGAACCCAGATGCAAGTCCAGTTATTAATAGCATAACAACAAAACCGATAGTTCCTATAAGAAGTCTTAAATACGTTACCGTGACAAGCACATTCTTTTGCTCTTCTTTCTTCTGAGAAAGTAGCTCTTTGATCACAACTTCATCATTACCAAACAAGCCAAATGTGTAATAGACTGCGACACCTTTTACGATATAAGAAATAAAACCGAATTCTTCAGGAGTTAATGTCCTGGCCATCCAGGCATGGACAAAAAAGCCAATAAACATTCTGATGAGTCGTTCACCTATCAAGTATGAGGCTGCAGCAAGTTTACTTTGTGATTGCAAGTTTTTTACCATCAATCCTCAATCTAGTAATGTTACTTTAAATTCAAATCCTGCTTTATCATCTAAGCGATTTTCATTCCACTTTTCGAAATAAATAAGAGTTCTTTCTAAGGAATAAAGTCTAAGGATAGCTTTTTCATGCCCAGCAGGTAAATTAATACCAAACAACTTTAGCCAATCTTGAAAACCTGAATAAAAATCCTGTAAGACATGGCCATGAGATAAATCTTTAGTGGAAATTCTCTCTTCTTTCACAAGTCTTCGATAAAAATCAAAGTAATCTACGATCAATAGACCCGAATGAGAAACTTCCCAATCGATAATTACGAGATGGTCCTTATCCCTTAAAACATTCCCTTGATGAAGATCAAAATGCAGTTGACCATTTATTAGCTCAAAATCAGGTCCTTGCTCCAATTGCGAAATAACTTTCTGAATCAATAGAATGCTAGGGTGCCCCTTCGCTCTCTTTTTCGCTTCAATTAACCACTCTTTCAGCGACACTTTCTTCCAATCATGAGAACTATAAAACTTCGTCATGGGCCCCATAACTAACTCATGCAATTCCAAAATCGGCATTCCCACCACCGAATCTCGATTCGAACAAAACGAAGTCATTATCCAATTAGTTCCATGATCCAAAAGCTTGACTGAATGGGAGGCAAACTCCGACTGATTCTGATGCTTAAGTTCCTTTATCTCCCCTTCAAGCAGTGAAAGCTGTTCAGGAGACACCGAAACCTTAAGAACCTTCCCCTCTTTCTGGGAAGCAATGATTAACCGTTTTCTTCCAGACTGAAAAAAAATAACTGAATCCGTAGGAAAAGGAGCTTCAAACCTAAAGAACTTAAATTTTCGAAGATTTTTTAAAGGGAGCTTACGGTTCCTGCCAAAGATATAGTCAAGATCACTGTTTTTCCCAACCCCTACTCTGTACAATGGATGATAGTAAAATTTGGCTATGGGAAAACCCTCACCAAACTTAACACTAGACAGAATATCCTTAAACCATTTCTCATTTTTCACGGTGATTTAAAGGTAAAACTTATGATAGTCTTTGTCCATGTGCGGAATATTCGGAATTGTGAATCTCTCTAATAACTCAAGCGTGGATGAAGGGGTCTTTAAAGAGGCCCTGAAGACCATTAATCATCGAGGTCCAGACCATCAGGGTTCATATACTGATCCGGAATTTACCTTCGGCCATGCCCGGCTCTCCATACTTGACCTAGATCCAAGGTCAAACCAACCCATGCTGTTGGAAGATGGAAAGTATGTCCTGACCTTCAATGGTGAGATCTATAATTTTCAAAGTATCAGAGAAGAACTAGCAGCAGAAGGTGTTAGCTTTCGCACTGAGAGTGATACCGAAGTTATTCTGCTTGGATACCGCGCCTGGGGAATGGATAAGTTTCTTGAAAAAACTCTTGGGATGTTTGCCTTTGGTCTTATGGACAAAAAGGAAGGGAAACTCTTTTTAGTTCGGGATCGTTTTGGTAAAAAGCCGCTCTTTTGTCACTTTGGGGATAAATCATTTGGTTTTGCCTCGGAACTTGCGCCATTGTTTAAATATTACCCTAAGTTCAAACTAAATCCTTCAGGACTTGACTCTTACCTTACTTTGAACTTCTCACCCTTTAATGACCATTTAGTAGATGGCATAAAATCCATTCCTCCCGGATGTTATGGAGTCTTTGATCTTAAAGACAAGGGCTTAAAGCTTCATCGTTACTGGAATCCCTTTATTCATACTGAAAAACGCATCAATACTTATTCAGTAGAAGAACTTGAGCATGAAATTGAGCGTGCAGTAAAAGACCGGCTGATTTCAGATGTTCCGGTGTGTGGTTTTTTAAGTGGCGGGATTGATTCTAGTTTAATTTCGGCCATGGTCGCTAAAAATAGTGATCAACCATATCGAACTTACTGCATCGGCTACGAAGGTCAGGACAAATATAATGAATTTGAATATGCCGACATCGTGGCAAAAAAATACAAGCTTGATCATCACAATGTGATGGTGTCTTTAGATGAAGCTAAAAAAGTTCTGATGTCAGTCGGTGATGTCTTAGATGAACCAATCTCAAACTGGGTTTGGGTTCCTCTGCATCTTCTTTCTCAGAAAGTCAGAAATGATGGCTATAAAGTGGTTTTAGTGGGGGAAGGCGCCGATGAGCTTTTCCATGGCTACAACTCCTTTGCAGGAGCTTTGAAAAACCTGGAAAAAGCCCGTAAAGAGCCGTGGAAATTCACTGTGCCTCACGAGCTCTTTGGCTGGGCAAGTAAGTACGCCATTCAAGGACACCGTCGTTTTGATATGTGGAGACGAGTCGCCGAAGGTGATCCGGTTTATATGAATACTTCTTTTGGTATTCCTAAAACCCTTAGAAATCGGCTGGCAGGTGATACTCTCCTAAATTCAGGCAACCCTGCAGCAGGTTACAATTACATCAAGATGGTTCAGGAGGATCTTGCAAAAGTTTCTCATGGAAGCTTCGATGACGTGGATCTTATCGCCTACACTGAAATCTATTCCAAGATGATCGAGGTTTTAGTTCGTAGAGTTGACCGCATTTCTATGCTTTCTTCTATTGAGGCCCGGGCCCCATTTTTAGATCATAAAGTTGCCGAACTGGTTTTTAAAACTATGGGTAAGGCACGCATAGATGGAGACGTGAAAAAAGCATGGCTTAAGAAAGTAGCGGCTAAACACATTCCTCTAGAGTGCATTGATCGCAAGAAGATGGGATTCTCATTTCCATTTGAGCAGTGGCTCTATGGGGATATGGGGAACGTTGTTCATGAACGTTTCCAGGAGTCAAAAATCTTTAAGGATGGTTGGCTTAATCAAGACTACTGCCTTGGTATTTTAAAAGACCATCGCTCTAAGAAGCGAGACTATGCCCCTCGAATCTGGTCCCTTTATACACTTGCCACCTGGTATGATCGCTGGATGTAAATCATGATTCTTCATATTTTTGTTGCTGATAAATTCGTCCAGCCATTTATAACGTACGTTAATGATACTTTTAATCCCAGAGAACATCAGTATTATGTGATCAATAAGAAAAACAAATTTGCCTTCACTTTAAGTGATAACTTAATTGTTCGCACCAAGATGAATATTCAAAGCTTTTTCGAGCTTTGGGCACTTTTCAGAAAAGCTGACAGAGTCATTCTTCATGGTCTGTTCTGGAATAGTATCGTCTTACTTCTGGCCCTAAATTCAAATGATCTTAAAAAATGCTTCTGGGCCATTTGGGGCGGAGATCTTTATAAGTACTACGACCGACAAAATTCCCTCAAGCTCAGATTTTGGCATCACATTCGAAAGTTTGTTATCAGTCGCCTTGGTCACTTCATCACTTATCTTCCGGAAGACTATCATCTTGCCCAAAAATGGTATGGAGCTAAGGGCGAGCTTCATGAATGCATTACTTACCTGAGCAATGTTTATTCTCCCATTGATAATGTTGAGGCTGAGAAAGACTTTACTAAAAAATCAGTGCTCATTGGAAATTCGGCAACAGCTGCAAATCGTCACGTAGATGCCTTTGAAAAACTTTTAAAATTCAAAGGTCTAATTAAAATCATAGTTCCGCTATCTTATGGAAACGATAAGTATGGAAAGAAAATCGTCGAGATCGGCCAAAAAATGTTTGGAAATGATTTCATTCCTTTGACCACTTTCATGGCCATTCAAGACTATTACAAGCTTCTGGCCGGAGTAGATACGGTTGTCTTCAATCATGATCGACAACAGGGTATGGGTAATATCATTCAGGTTTTAGGTTTGGGTAAAAAAGTGTTTCTGGATACCAACACTCCTCAATATCACCTTTTTGGACGACTTGGAGTGAAGGTATTTGATGTGAAAGACATAGATCTTGCTCCTCTTGATGAAGCGAGCAAACGCGCCAATCAGGAAAAAGTTTCCAATTATTTTTCCAGAGAGAATCTCAAACTGCAATTAACTAGGATTTTCGAAACGACTTTATAGCTGAAATGACCTTGTTTTGGTCTTCAGTGGATAAATCATAATAGAGGGGAAGTCTAACCAGTCGGTTTGATTCTTTAGTTGTAAACTTATCTTCTCCTCTGAACTCTCCAAATCTTTTACCGCCTGGCGAACTATGAAGGGGCACATAATGAAAGACAGTTAGGATATCATGCTTTTTCATGTGATCAATAAACTGAGTTCGCTCTTCGATATCATTTAATTTAACCGCGAAAAGATGAGCATTATTCGTGCAATACTTAGGGCAATCCAGAATCTCAATAATGCCACTCAATTCTTTTTTATAAGTTTCCCAGCGCTCCAAACGGTTAGCATTAATGGCATCAACATCATTAAGTTGTGGAAACAAAAAAGCTGCATTTAATTCAGATGGAAGAAAACTCGAACCAATATCAACCCAAGTGTACTTATCCGTTTGCCCTCTCAGGAACTGGGAACGGTTAGTTCCTTTTTCACGAACTATTTCTGCACGCTTCACATATTTTTCATCATTAATAACAAGAGCTCCACCCTCACCGCATTGGATATTCTTGGTCTCATGAAAGCTAAATGCTGACATGACACCGAAGGTTCCCAATTTTCTACCTTTATAAGTGGCACCTAACGCTTGGGCAGCATCTTCGATAACAGGAATATTATGTTTTTTACTGATCTCTAAGACCTTATCAAGATCACAAGACCAGCCTGCGTAATGAACTAGTGCGATACACTTAGTTTTAGGCGTAATGGCCTTTTCAATCAGGGACTCATCCATATTCATAGTATCCGGATTAATATCCAGAAAGACGATCTTGGCCCCACGAAGGGCGAAAGCATTTGATGTAGAAACGAAAGTAAATGAAGGCATAATGACTTCATCACCTGGTGCAATATCAAGAAGGATCGCGGCCATCTCCAATGCATCAGTACAAGAAGTGGTCAGAAGAGCTTTTGGTGCTCCCAGGTAACTAGCAAGTGTCTCATGGCATTTCGAAGAGAAAAATCCATCCCCAGAAAACTTTTGCTTATTAAAAACCTCTTCGATGAAGTTTTTTTCGGTACCTAATACGGCTGGCCTGTTAAAAAGAATCATGCATTAATCCATACGTGGTAAATTAGTTCTTCATTATACTCATTGTAACCATTTTTTGTATAGAATCGACAAGCATTTGTATTGGTGGCCTGGGTAGCAACTAAGAGATAATTGGCCCCACAAGACTCTGCGTAACTTTCTGCTGCCCGAGTTAAAACAGTGGCAAGCCCTCGCCCTTGGGCCGTAGGATCAATGACTAAAAGTCCAATACTTGCCTCAGTGTCTTTTATTTTTACCGTAATAAATCCCAAGCACTTCTCATTTTCAAAATATCCAAAAACTTCATTGGCCATTTTTCCTGAAAGGCTGTTCTGTATCCACTCTTTGTAGAGCTTTTTAAATTCATCATTTCTAAACTGAGGATCTAGCTTATATCTTGAGACATGTCCCGCCTCGTAGGCCAGGTTGATCAGGTCAGGGGTCAAGGGACTCCCCCTTAAAGATTTTACATTCTCTATTTCTGTGGATTCAGTTAATTCTTTACGATGAATAATTCGATGATCAAAAAAACAGTTTCTCGAGTCTAGGTCGGGAATCCGAGTCTTTGATTTCACATAAAGAAGTTTATAATTTTCTCTTTTTGCTTCTTCGAAATCTGGAAGCCCCTGTGCTTCACCAATCTTATAGCCAAAAAAGTTTGTATCCCATTCAAGTAACTTAATCATATAATCCGATGCTTTCTCAAAACTGCTTCCAGCCGACTATTCTGCGAGTCAGCACTATATTTTTTCGCCGTTTCAATATTTATCTTTTTCACTTCCTGATAAAACCCCGATTCAAACACTCTCTCCATCTTGGCCACTAGTTCTTGTTTCGAAATCTCATCCAAAATTAACTCTCGCCCTCGTCCTTCCAAAATCTCACTGCACCCCACTGTCTGAGTTGCAATCGCAGGCTTCCCACAATACATCGCCTCAAGCACACTTCTCCCAAATTCTTCAATATGGGCCGGCAACACAAAGGCATCCAGGAGATAAAAGTAATTCTTCACATCCATCAAAGTCGGAGCGAAAGTCACCCGCGCAGAAATCATATCCTTGAATTTCTGATCAACATTACCCCCACCCACAAAGAGATAGGCCTCAGGGTGTCTAGCTTGCACTTCTTTAAACGCTTCAATCAACATCCCAAGATTTCGTTTCTTATAATTTCCGGAAGTCACCAGCCCAAAAACAAAAGCATCCTGTGGAATTCCAAGTCTCATCCGCGACTCACGCTTTATCCCTTCAGGATCTTCAGCATAAAATTTACTTAAATTCACTTCAGGATAAATCACCACCACTTTAGCGGGATCAAGTTTAAAGCGCTTCACCAAATCCTGTTTCATCATCTCAGAATTACAAACCAAGAGTTTAAAAGTTCCTTGAGTTAAAATCGCAGTGTGGATTTTTCCTACTTCATGCTCTGAAGGTAGTGGTTTTTTTTCCACCAGTTCATGGGCCAGATGTACACAGTTATGAATATAGAGAATATCTTGATGAAGAATATCACCATGACCCACAACGAGCTGGGGCCTGTGTTTTTTAATCCAACGATCAACTTGCATCTGATAAAAGCGGCGACGAAAATAACCTGAAATTGGCCACCGCAGAGTTTTAACCGGTATGCCTTGAAACTCCTGCACCATCGGCGCATTCATCGTTTCAGCAATGGCATAAGAATCATGCCCTAAGCTCTTAAAAAACTTTAGCTCCTGCAACACCTTCTTAGGCACCCCAGACGCCGTATCACGCAAATCTTTTCTCGAAATTAAAACCTTCATTGCAAAATGGTGCCACGTACCTTTTGAATTGTCACTGATATCGAAGCTTTGCATTCCGCCTACTTATTTAACTATTTTTTCCTCTATACTCGGTTCACTTTTCAGTATTAGAATATGAAAGGACAAAAAGGCGGGAAGGGGGCGGCAACCCCCTTCCCTTATTCTCATTCAAAAAATTCTCAAAATCACAGCAAGCTGTATTAAGAGAATTCCCAAAATGAGAACCCTTAATGTCTCTTCCATAAAACTCCTAGTTAGGGCGCCCTTCATTGGGCGTCTAATGGAAGCCTCACAGAAGACCTCGCGAATATACTTCCCCACTTTTTTTTATGCTAAAAGGTAGCGTCTACCATTTGAACTCCTCAAGTATTTCCCTCATCCAACCGATGAGAGTACCGTGAAAAAATTAATCCTTATTACTCTAGGTGTTCTAATACTCCCCTCGGCCCAAGCGGTGTGTCCGGATGGTAAAACCTATCCTGTGCATTTCACGTTTGATGACGGGCCCCATTCAGTCCTGACTCCCAAAGTGCTGAATATCTTAAAAGAAGAAAAGGTGCCAGCTACCTTCTTCGTTTTAGGTAAGAACTTTGCCGGTGGAAAGAGTAACCCCAATACTAAGACGGCCTATGCCCTCTTAGACCGAATGAAAAAAGAAGGTCATAAGATCGGCTCTCATACTTATGAGCACATCAACCATCCAACTTTTTCAGCGGCCCGAGTGAAAGAAAATATCATGAAGCCCAATCCACTCTTAAAGGATTATCTCTCCCCCGTTCTAAGGCTGCCTTATGGTGGTGGATCATTCCGCTCGAGCAATCCCGCAACTCAGGCCAAAAATGATATGGTCATGAACACAGTTAAAAAGGCGGGTTTTAAACATGTGGGTTGGGATATTGATACCAACGACTGGGATCCTAAGAAGCGTCCCAATCTGCTTCCCACTCTTCTAAAGGACATTTGTCGCTATAAAGGTGGAGTGGTTCTCTTCCACGACATTCAAAAGTATACTGTTGATAACGTTCAAGACTGGATCCGCGCAGTTAAACGCGAAGGGCACCCGTTCGTTCCTCTGGAAGATCTGGTTCCAGAAGCGGCAAAACCTCTACCGCCGGAAGCTTGCGAAGAAGAAACTGTGAAGAACGTGAAGGCCCTTCGAAAAGAAGTGGATGAAGTTCTCGAAAAACTTGAAGAATAGATTAGGAATTTATATGAAAAAGATATCAACACTCGCTCTTGCCTCTCTTCTCATCTCGACCGTCGCTTGTGCGCAAGCACCGGTCTTCACGACGGTAAACTCCAGCGGCAAAGACATTTTTGCGGGAGTTAAACTTGAGAGTAAAGGCATGGAACCTGAAACTTATCTCCTGCAGGTTTCATCAGAAGCTCTCACTTCAAGCAAGGTGTCTCTTCCGACCGAGTTATCTCATCGCGAAGTGGTCGCCCTCTTTCCGGCCGATAAAAATCGACTGGTGGTAATGAGTCAGCGTACGGTTGAGCAAGGTGATAGGCCGCAATTTCATAGTTACAACCCAGAGAAAAAAGAATGGAAGAAGCTTGCCGAAGTTGATTGTGTGTCTTTTGCCAAAGTAAAAGTCGAGAAAAAAACCCTCACCCTCTCTTGCCTGGAAACCAACGCCAAAGGCGAAGAAGTTGAATCCAAGAAGCAAGTTGCTTTCAGAGACCTGATCTTGACTCAACCCGGAGAGGTAACTCTCCCGATGGCCAAAGTCGAAAAAGACTCGGTCCGTGCTGAACTTTTAGGGGACACCTTTGAATGGAAAGAACTTAAAGTTGGCCAGGATAAAAAAGAAAAAGTCTTTCGCCCCTAAAAACAAAAAGGTACCACATACCTTTTAAGTCGCTTAATTGCCAATAACCCGCGCCTTTGCTAACTTGACCCATGGCCAATTTCGATAAAACCTACTGGGATAAAAATTACTCCGACCCTATGTCTATGGATGGCATTGGCAATGCCAAAGAGCACACCAGATATCTTAAGTCATTCCTGTCAGTAGAACATGTCGATATCACCTCAATCGTCGATCTGGGATTTGGTTATGGTCACCTCTTCCGCGAAATGATGAAAACCTTCATCCCTTACAAGGCAGTGGGTATTGAGCCGTCTCCTTACGCTTTTAAAAAGGCAAGACCCGATAAACTCCGCCCCGTGGACTCCACTGATCTAAAACTCTATCAAGAAGACCTCATCACCTGGTGCCGAACCAAACGCAAAGATAATGAATTCGATCTCGCTATTTGCACTTCAGTCTTTCAATACCTAACGGACAAGGAACTAAAAGAAGTTCTGCCGGTCATTGCTAAAAGAGTAAAATATCTTTACCTCACCGTTCCGACAGATGTGGAACTTGGCCGCCAGGTTTCAGAGCTGGAATTTAAAGACGAGTATGCAATTCACCGCACCCGCGAAAAATATCAGAAGATGATCAAACCACATTTTACTTTTATCTCTAGTCGTATTTTGGAAAGTAAGAGCTTTTTTGATGAGGAAAGTACCTCGTTTACGGATCTGCTTTATCGCTTCTAAAGGTGTCACGTACCTTTCTGCACATAGAGACATTCACAGAACTAGGTCATTAAGATGGCGCCGTCTTCTGTGAACCTTTTTAAAGACGCCCAATGAAGGGCGCCCTTACAAAAAAGGAATTCATGGAAGAAGTGATTAGGGTTCTGATCCTTTTCATTCTTTTGTTACAGCTTGCTGTAATTCTAAGAATGAACTGATCGGATTTAAGGGAAGTGGTCAAAACACTTCCATACCTAGTCATTATCCCCAAAAAAATGGTAACAAGAATCCATTTCCGAGTAAACTGCTGAAAGGTGCCAGGTAACACCTCTTGACATTTAGCGCCAAAAGTACGATTGTCCGCCAATGTTAAAATTTAATGAACTCCCCCTCCTTGAGACCATTCTCAAAAATGTCCAAGAAGCTGGTTATGAAACTCCGACCCCTATTCAGGCCCAGTCCATCCCCTCGCTTTTAGAAGGCAAGGATTTGCTTGGCATTGCTCAAACCGGGACAGGTAAAACTGCGGCCTTCACTCTGCCGATGCTGCAGAAACTTGCCAACCGAAACTTCAGCTTAACGCCTAATGAGCCTCGCTCTCTGATCCTGGCCCCGACTCGGGAGCTGGCCTCACAAATTAAAGAGCAGCTGGATAAATACGGCAAAGATTTAAAAATCAAAAACGCTGTGATCTTCGGCGGTGTCGGCCAGGCAGCGCAAGTGGCGGCCCTACGAAATGGTCTGGATATTTTAATTGCAACTCCCGGTCGTCTGATTGATCTTATGAACCAGGGTTTTTGTAAGTTAGGTGCGGTAGAGATTTTTGTGTTGGATGAAGCCGACCGTATGCTTGATATGGGTTTTATCCATGACATTAAAAAAGTCATCGCAAAACTTCCTGAGAAAAGACAAACCATGCTTTTCTCAGCAACTATGCCTAACGAGATTGTGGGAATTGCTAACCGTATTTTAAAACAACCGGTTCGAGTGGAAGTCACACCTCCATCAACTACGGTTGATAGAATTAATCAAAGAGTGATTTTTTGCCAGAAGGCCCATAAATACCAACTTCTCCGGAAACTTCTGGGAGACGAAGGAGTTGAACTGACCTTGGTCTTCACACGCACTAAGCACGGAGCAAACAAGATCGTTGATTATCTCGCCCATCATAAAATTGAATCAGCGGCCATTCATGGCAACAAATCTCAGTCTGCACGTGAAGCTGCTTTGGATAACTTTAAAAAAGGTAAGATCAAGGTATTGATCGCTACTGATATTGCGGCCCGAGGTATTGATGTCCAGGGTGTTTCACACGTCATCAATTATGATTTACCGGTTGAAGCTGAAAGTTATGTTCACCGTATCGGAAGAACGGCCCGTGCCGGTAAAGACGGCGATGCGATTTCTTTTTGTGATGAAACTGAAAGAGATGCTCTGGCGCGCATTCAGAAGCTCATTAATAAGAAACTTCCAGTAGAAACATTCGTAGGCGTGGCCGAGCAATCCGTAAAGGATTCAAGACCTGAGAGACGTTACCGCGATCCACGTGCTAAGCCGAAGGGACCTAAACCAACGACCGGCACTCAACCTCAAGAACAAAAAAAACCAACCAAAGTTGGATTTAGATTCAGGAATAGAAAATGAAAAAGCAGTACGATTTAACAACTCTGTCTGACAAGAAACTCAGAACCTTGAGAAATAATTTAAACAATCGCCTTGAGTCCTTCTCTAAGGGTGGCGAAAAGAATCTTCCACCAAGTCACATGCTGCATGGGTTGGATGATGGTGAATGCAAGGCCCTTTTAGAGCGCGTGCATTCAGAAATGAAAAATCGCAGTAAGTAATAGCTTAGTTAATTCAAAAAGTACCTAACCCTCCTTTATAAAGGTTTCACCTTAAGGAGGGTTTATGAAATTCATCACACTACTATCAATCATCTTCTTCACTGTTTCTTGTTCAAGTAATAATGCCTCACAAACCAAAATCAATTCATTAGAAGTGTCCGACAGGCTGGTTAAAGGCCAAACCACCCAGATGCAAGTCTTAGAAAATTTCGGTGCTCCGGATGTAGTAGAAAAAACGCCCGAGGGCGATATGTGGGCCTATAGTCGTCATTCCAATGAAAGTGGCTCAGTTGGTGGTGGCATTTCTCATTACATCTCTTCAGCGGCACTTTGGAATTGGACTGGGATGCATGTGGATGGCAACAAGAGTTCATCTTCCACTAAAACGGCTTCGCTCGTTCTTTATTTTGCCAAGAATAAGACCTTGAAAACATACACTTTTAGGACTGAGAAATATTAATTAAACCCAGCACCTCTTTTAGTATATACTCATAGTATATACCAGAAGAGGTGACTCATGGATAAAGCAAAAATCTTTATGAATGGAAAAAGTCAGGCGGTACGCCTTCCTAAAAAATATCGGTTCGAAACTGATGAAGTTTTTATTCAGGAACATGAGTTAGGAGTGCTCCTTATTGACCCGGAAAAAAGATGGAAAATGCTGGAAAAAGCTATGGGTTCAATGGGAGATGATTTTTTTCCGAATGGTAGAGAAGAAGATGACTGGACCCAAAGAGATAAGATGGTATGAATTATATCTTAGACACAAATATCTGCATTCATATGCTTAAAAATAAAACTTTTAGTCTTTTAAAGCATGCTAAGAAAAAATCTTTAACTCAAATTTACATTTCCACTATTACAGAAGCCGAGTTGTGGCATGGAGTATGGAACAGTTCAAAGATTCAAGAAAATGAAATGAAACTAAAAAATTTTCTTCAGTGTTTCCCTAAGCTTAAATTTGAGTCATCTCATGCAGCTAATTATGGACAGTTAAAAACCGAACAAAGAAAGAATGGAAGAAGTATCGGTTCGAATGACCTTTTAATTGCAGCTCAAGCTTTAGAGTTAGAGGCCACTCTAGTAACCGCCAACGAAAAAGAATTTAAACAAATCAAAGGTCTTAAAACTGAGAATTGGCTTCGTGCCACTTGATAAGCTTCTCAATCCCTTCCTCAAATGAAACCTTAGGCTTCCAACCCAAAAGCTTTTTGGCCTTGGAGATATCAGCCCAGGTCACATCCATATCGGCCTTGACCCGGCCTTGCAGACTAAGTTTGGCCTTTTTGCCCGAAAAGCCTTCCATCAGAGAAATCATTTCAATGAGCGTGAAAGGATTATTCCCACCACCTAAATTAATGATCTCGTAACCTAAGGGTTTGGCCGCCAGGATGGTGCCTTCAGCGATGTCATCAACAAAGGTAAAATCCCTCGATTGAGATCCGTCACCAAAAACCGGGAGCTCTTCACCTTTTAATAATTTATCCGCAAAGATGAAGGGCGACATATCAGGACGTCCCGCGGGCCCGTAAACCGTGAAGTAACGAACGACCGAAACATCAATGCCGTAGAGATAATGATAAGTGTAGGCCATGACCTCTGCAGCTTTTTTAGTGGCAGCATAGGGAGAGATGGGAGTGTTGACTGGAAGCTCTTCTTTAAAAGGCATGACCTGACCGGCGTACAATGAAGAAGTCGAGGCCAGTACCATTTTTTTAACTTGGTGAGTGCGCATGCATTCTAAGAGATTCAAGGTCCCTACCGCATTGGTACTCATGTAGATATCAGGGTTTTCCATGGAGTATCTGACGCCGGCACGGGCGGCCAGATTAAATACTACATCAAACTGATGTTCTTCAAATAAGGCCCCAAGTTTGGCCTTGTCTTCAATATCTATTTGATGGAACTGAAATTTTTTATCTTGAATTTGCGAGAGGCGATGAGATTTTAATTTCACATCATAGTAATCATTAAGGTTATCGATCCCGATAACTTCCACACCCTGGGCCACCAGCTTCTCTGCTGTTTTAGCTCCAATGAACCCTGCTGCACCTGTTAGTAAAACTTTTTTCATGGACTGATAGTAGCACTAGCGCTCATGATTTCAAAGTGGTCAACTGAGTATTTAAATCTCACATTATGACCTGCAATAGATATCCCATACTCCTGCTGTGAATCCTTATCCTGACCGGGTCGAGGATCAAGAGCGACAACCTTTTCAATTAAGCTTTTTTCATTCGGTGCTTCACATAACCATTTCACCTCATGAAACTTAGGAGCTTCATGAAATGGTGAACTGGCCTGTATGGAATCAGTATAAGGAACATAGGGCTTGATATCAAAAATAGGAGTGCCACTGACGAGATCCACTCCCTGAACGAATAACTTAATTTCGTTTTCTAAAATTTCTAAACGTGAGAATTTTACCACGGATAGGCCCAGCCGATTAGGCCTGTGAGGTGAACGAGTGGCATAAACACCCATCTTCTTTTTATTCTCAAATCGCGGAGGTCTAACCAGTCCGTTAAATGGTCCCTGCACCAAATGGAATTCAAAAATCAGCCACAGATGACTTGAGTCTTCAATTCCACGGAAAGCTTCCATGAAAAAATCATTCTTGGGAAAACGTAAAACACCCCAGGCCTCTTCAATCAAAAGCGACTGACGAGGGACTCCAAACTTTTCATGAAAAGGAGTTTCAATAGTAGAGATGGGCTCAATTAATCTAGAAATACTTTCTTTCCTTTTTTCTGAGCTTCTGCGTGGTACTCGAGGATGAGTTCATGCACGTCTACGTGCATGCGGATTGATTTCATTCCATGAAAATGCACATTTTTATCGTGAGCAATATCACTTAATATTTTATGGATTTTGGCCTTGTGAAGAAAAGAGACATTCTTTACAAACTTAACATGAACCTTGCCATCTTCTTCTTCAATCTCCATACAAGAAAGTGACGGCCTTCGAATCTCAAATATAACGGCAACGACAAGACCGATACAAATCCCCAGGAGCAAATCAGTAACAAGGATGGCGACAATCGTCGTGCTAAAAATCAACAATTGATCCCAACCTCTTTTATACTGGTGTAAAAAATAAGAAGGCTTAATAAGTTTATAACCTACAGTCAAAAGCACACAGGCAAGGGTTGCCAAAGGAATAAGATTTAAAATTCCAGGAATAAACAACACACACAATAAAAGCCAGCCCCCATGAAAGATGGCCGACCATTTAGTCTTCGCACCGGCGTTGATGTTGGTTGAGCTTCGTACAATGACGGCCGTAATAGGTAAACCGCCAATTAAACCGGATAAAGTACTTCCTAAACCTTGGGCAAAGAGTTCCCGATTCTTTGGTGTCTTCCGTTTCAGGGGATCAATTTTATCAGCAGCATCCACACACAACAGAGTTTCCAGGGAAGCTACTACTGCAATCGTGAAGCCCACCTGTAACACACCCAAATTGAAATTTTCAAAGTTAGGCAACTTTAAATCGGCAAACACATTTTCAGGAAGAGAAACCAATTGTTGCGGACTCAGGAGATCAAAAAGTTGATTGATAACAACAGAGACAATCACTGCAATCAGTGGACCTGGAATCAATTTAAAAGGGAGTTTAGGCCACCCTAAAATAATAGCGAGAGAAACAATTGAAATAATATTTATCCCAATCACATCCTTAGAAAAAGCATTAGGAAACTGTTTAATAATTAAGATCAGTCCAATTGCTCCCAACATTCCTTTGATCACGGCAGTGGGGAAATAGTCACCAATGACACCACCTCGAAGCAAACCAAAAAGAATTTGAAAGAGACCAGCGCTTAGAACGGCGAGACCAAAGGTTTCAAAGCCTCCGAGCTGCGCTATGCCATTTACCACAATGACGGTAAGTCCTGCAGCAGGACCAGAAACACTTACTTGTGAACCACTCGCCCAACCAACAACAATACCTCCAATAATTCCGGCGATAAGGCCCGAAGCTAAAGGTGCATTGGAAGCTAAAGCGATTCCTAAGCATAAAGGCAGAGCAACAAGGAATACAACTATCGAAGATTTGATATCGTCTTTGAATTCTAACACTTTCATACATTACCTTATTTGAGTTGAAAGGTTACCAGTCATTTGGTTTGATTTCTCTCTCAAAATTATTAAAAGCCTTGAAATCATTGAAGTATAGATAACTTAAGTGGTGCAAGTTGGCCCTGAAAAAGTGGGCATGAGACTTGCTTAACTCGTAGTGACCTTACTTCCCAGGAAGGGAAAATTATTTCAAGGATGATGGTGGAACCTTATGACAAACTTAATCGATTGGAACAACTTTAATTCAAGCCTGCTCATTGAAGTTACACGTCCTACAGGAATTTTTACCTGCACAGGGGTGGCCGTCAATAAGAACACCGTTCTAACGGCAGCACATTGCCTGGAAGGTGAAATTCTGAAAGTGCGAATTTCAACTGAAGCTGTCTATGATAAAAAAGGCAAGTTCTTCGAGGTGGACTCCTTTGATCTTCATCCTGAATACAATTCCCAAGAATCAAATTACCGCTCGGATCTGGCAAAGATCAAATTAAAGTCTGAACTTCCAGTAGACACCAAGTTTTATCCCATCATTAAAAAAGATTCCAAGCTCACTGGTACGCTTATGCGTCTGGGCTTTGGTGCTCGTGGGACAAAAAATGTGAGAACTCTGGTTAATCCAGAGTTCAAGAATATTCGTGAGATTGAGAAGGTTCTGGAGCTAAACGATATGTATTCATACTCGGGAGATTCAGGTGGACCAGTTTTTCTCCAAAACCAAGGCCAAATGTACTTAGTGGCCATTCATTCGACGCTTTCCTTTGGCCCAGAAGGTAAATATTCCTTTAACCCACTGCTTTCCTCTCACCGCGAGTGGATTCACGCGTAAACTGCTGTACCATGGGGTAATGAGATTAATCTTATTACTAATGGTGGCATTTATGACTATTCCTGGTTTCACGAAAATTGAAAATTGGGAGCGTTTTAATTCAAGCCTTCTGATTGAAGTTACCCGTCCAAATGGCGTCTTTACTTGCACTGGAGTTGCTGTTTCCCCTGAGGTGATTATCACCGCGGCCCACTGCCTGGAAGGTGATGTGAAAAGTGTCCGTATTTTTACGCAAGGGATTTATGATCCCAAACAAAGTTCCCTGGCCATCTCAAAATACAAACTTCATCCGTTATATAATCCAAAAAAATCCCGTTACCAGTCTGATCTGGCAAAGATCACAATGAAAGAAAAACTACCTTCATTCATCAATATCTATCCTATTTTTCAGGGCGAGAAATATTTAGGCGAGCTTTTTCGATTTGGTTTTGGAGAGAGAAATAAAAAAAATCTCAGAACGGTCATTACTCCAACTCTCCGAAGAATCAATGGCGAAGAAAATGTTCTGGAATTAAATGATGAGTTTTCCCGCTCTGGAGACTCAGGTGGACCTATTTATCTTCAGAGCGGTAAGAGCACCTATGTTCTGGCCGTGCACTCTACATTTTCTCATGGACCGGAAGGTAACTACTCGTTAAATCCCCTCTTATCAACTTACATACCCTGGATATTTACTCACTAAAATCATATTTGAATACGGCATCAAGTTCAGTATTTGAATCCAGTGTAATGAGTTGCTTCAGAAGACCAGTTTTAAGGTCATAGACCCAACCATGAATAATAGGATAGTTTCCTTCAAGCCAGGCCCGCTGGACTATTGATGTATGAGAAAGATTTTTAACTTGTTCGATGACATTGAGTTCGACCAGACGATTAACCCTCTCCATCTCACTTTGCTTACTGTCCACATCAACCTTATGAGCAAGATAGGTATCTTTAATATTTCTTACCCAGTTATTGATGAGACCCAAACTTTTATTGGAAAGAGCTGCCTGCACGCCTCCACAATTATAATGGCCGCAGACAATTAAATGAGGGACCTTAAGATTCTTAACTGCATATTGCAGGACACTTAAAAAATTTAAGTCGGTATGAACAACTAAATTGGCAATATTCCTATGAACAAACATCTGCCCCGGATTTGAATTGGTGATCTCGGAAGGAGGAACACGTGAGTCAGAACAACCAATCCACAGATATTGCGGCTTTTGATCTTCGGCCATTTTAGAGAAGTATTCTTTATCTACGTCTACTTTACTTTGGGCCCAAGCTTTATTCTCAAGCAACATTCTTCGTATTTTGTCCATATACTCCCTCTTTGAAAAGTGAACTGAGTGCCAAGGATGATTTCATTAGCTCTACTGAGGTTCCGACGTTTTTTGAGTGTTTGATGAAGTCTTCGATCAAATCCACGATATCATCATCCACGAATACATTTTTTGAACCATCAATGACCACCGATGATTTTTCAGGAATTTCCTGGAACATCTTCATGAGGGCACTTTTCTGAAGAAAAGAAACATCCTTGTAAAACCTGATCAAATATTGATTTCCTTCTTGGACCATCACAATGGATTTATGCATGTTCGACCGGATGACAAAAACAAAACCAACCATCATACCAATAATGATTCCCATCAGAAGGTCTGTGAATAAGATGGCAAGAATGGTGACCATGAAAGGGATAAACTGGTTCATTCCTTTTTGATACATCTCCTTAATGAGCTTCGGCTTAGTCAGCTTATAACCAACCAGTATCAAGACTATGGCCAAGGTTGAAAGAGGAATTAGATTCAAGATAAATGGGATTGTAATCACACAACTAAGAAGCCATACTCCGTGCATGATGGCAGACAGCTTGGTTTTGCCCCCACCAGTAATATTCGCCGTGGTACGGACAATTACGGCAGTAACCGGGATTCCACCTACCAGGCCGCAGAGGGTATTCCCCATTCCTTGAGCGAAGAGTTCGCGATTCTTTGAAGTAATCCTTCCCTCTCCACTTAATTTATCTGCGGCATCAACGGAAAGAAGACTTTCAATTGAGGCAACAGTCGCAATCACAAATGCCGTGACATAAACTTTGGAATTAGACAGAGCTGACCAATCAGGCAAAGAAAAAGAAGTGAAGAATTCATTAAATCCTCCACTATAGGGCAATTTTACTAAATGCTGACCATCTATGATGAGACCGGGAAAAAAACGTTTATACATTTCATTCATCAAAACAGCTGATAGTACGGCCACTAAGGCCCCCGGGATAAGTTGAAAAATTGACTTACCTTTTTGGGCCGCCCTCTCCCAGCCGAGCATGATGAATAAGGAGAGCAATGCAACCAGAATTGAGCCAAGATGAGTTGATCTGATGGCGAGCATAATTTCTGAAAAAGTATTTTGACCATCTTTCTGGATGAAGCTCGTGTTTCCCATATAGTCATTGTCGAAACCAACAGCATGAGGAAACTGTTTCAGAATTAGGATCAAACCAATTGCGGCCAGCATGCCTTTGATGACAGAACTGGGGAAATAATTTCCAAGGCTACCGCCTTTCATAAAACTAAAAATAATTTGAAGTAAACCAGCAATAAAAACGCTGAGGGTGAAAACCTGAAATGAACCCAGATCGGTAATCGCCGAAGCTACGATGACAGTTAAACCAGCGGCCGGACCTGAAACGCTGACATGAGAACTACTAAAGAAACCTACAACTATCCCTCCAATAATTCCGGCAATAAGTCCGGAAGATAATGGAGCATTACTCGCCAAGGCCACTCCCAAACACAGTGGGAGTGCGACGAGAAATACTACAAGTGAGGCGCGAAGATCGTGTTTCCAGTATGCAACATTAAACATTTTTAATCCTTTGATTGGATTATTAAATATGAAGACTTATCTCTTTAAACGCAACCCAAGAAGATTAATAAATTTTAATTTGAAAATAATTTTAAATACTTATAAACTATTTCCATGGATAAAATCATATGTTTAGGCAAAAACTACTTGGACCATTCCCAAGAGATGCAAGAGCCTGCCCCCTCTCGACCAGTTTTGTTTATAAAGCCCCCCAGCGTACTTGTTGAGCCTAGAGATAATGGCCAAATCATTTTACCTTGGGACCGTGGAGTCATTCATTATGAATGCGAAATTGTCTTTAAACTCTACAAGAAAAATATTATTGGCCTAGGCCTGGGTCTGGATCTTACCTTGCGTGATCTGCAGAAAGAATTAAAGCAGAAAGGTCATCCTTGGGAAATTTCCAAGACTTTTAAAAATTCTGCCATCATTACACCAATTAAAGGGCTCAAGGATTTTCCCAAAGATTGGCAAAACACTACCTTTACTCTCAAGGTCAATGGTGAAGTTCGGCAGAGCGCATGCTTGAATGAAGCCGTCATGCAGGCCGATCAAATTATTCACTATGTGAATGAATTTTTCCCCATTAATGACAGTGATCTGGTTTTTACCGGAACTCCAAAAGGAGTTGGTCCTTTAAAACCAAATGATTTGATCGAAATGTCATTTGGCCCTATTGAACATTCTTTTAGGGTGGTTGAATTTGGATAAGCGGCAACTCTCCCATGACATTTTAAATATGATCGAACGTTTGCGGATCATGCATGACCTGGCAAAGGATCAGAATTTTTCAGTTATTAGCAAAGAAGAGCTTAAAAATGATCTCGATGAAACGCTAAAAAAACTGTCAGAAGACTTCAACATCCTCATTCAATAATCATCAATATACTCTTTGGGCACTTTAAATCTAAATACTGGTGTATCAATTTTGAAGGTTTGGCCCTTATCATCGACCATATTAAAATAGCCCCACATCTCTCCCTCTAAAGTAGGAAGGGGACAGAAGCTCTCATATTCAAAAGAGTCCCCGGCCCTGAAATAAGGGGTGGCCCCAATAACTCCCGGACCCTCAACATACTTCACGACTCCCTTGGCATCTTTAATATTCCACTTTCTGGAAACCAACCGTGCCGGTACTTCTCCAGTATTAGTGATCAGAATCTTATAACTAAATAAGTACTGAAACTGTAAAGGATTGGACTGTTCAAAATCAAAAGCGGTTTTGATCTCAATTTTAAAATTATTACTGATGGACACAAATGGATAAGTCATGGCCTATTTTGAATCCTTTGCAGGTATAAAATCAAGTGCCGCTGAATTAATACACCAACGTTTTCCTGTCGGTGCAGGCCCATCATCAAAAACATGGCCTAAATGAGAACCGCATTTAGAACATAGGGCCTCCACTCGATGCATATTAAAGGCATAGTCGTCTTTTAAGGTGATGTTTTTATTGTTTTTAACATCCGAAAAACTAGGCCAGCCGGTTCCGGAGTCAAACTTGGTTTCAGAACCAAAGAGTTCCTGCCCGCAGGCCACACAAACGTAGGTGCCTTTCTCATAGTGTTTATTATACTTTCCGGAAAAAGGACTCTCAGTAGCACCAAGACGGCAGACATTATATTGCTCAGGGGTAAGTTTCTTTTTAAATTCATCCTGGGGTGTGCTCATATTATTTTCCGGGTTAGAGGAGCCAATGAGGGCCATGACTCCGGCAAAAAAGTTTTTCATAAACAATATTATACAAGAACTCTCCCCAGAATGAGAGGAATCTCTTACTATACAACAAGTCAACAAAGGGAAATGCTTGAGTTCATTTGAAGTTTACGCCTTGGCCATTGGAGCGAACCTCTCTTATTCCTCTGCCAGTATGGTTTTCTCAGTTTATGCCCGCCGTTTCTCTTCTACCTGGATTAATCAGGTTAAGGTCATGACTGCCTTTCTTGCTTTTTTTCTGGCGATGATTTTCACCAATCAAATGGTTTCGGTCAGTCCTCATATCCTGGGTATGCTTCTTTTAAGCGGTTTTGTTGGATTATGTGCCGGAGATATTTTCCTGTTTCGGGCCTTCACCACTTTAGGTCCCGCCCGGTCTTTAGTGCTTTATAGTTTTCAGCCTTTGATGTTAGGCCTTTACGGTTTTTTCTTCTTAAAGCAGATATTCTCTTTAAATCAAACTCTTGCAGTCATTTGCATGATTGTTTGCATTTTCATCTTCATGTTGGAAAGAAATAAGCTAACAGGATCATGGGATGTTCAAAGCTTTATCTGGGCCTTTGCAGGAATCACCCTTGACGCCATAGGGGTGATGCTCACTCGGGAAGCCTATGAAATGAATGCTGGATTGGAAACATTTCAAGTCAATGTCATACGCTGCCTTGGAGCACTTTTGGGTTTCTTGTTAATTAGTCCCAAAAGTTTTCTCACGGTTACAAGAGATGTATGGAATCTTCGTAAGAGAGAAATAAGTTTATTACTTGGATCTGCCATCTTTGGGTGCTTTATTTCTTTGGCCCTTTATCTTGCAGCAGTTAAACACGCCCATGTAGGAACGCTTACTGCTATTTCAATTACCGGACCAGTATGGGTTTCACTCCTGGAATGTCTCTATCATCGACGTCTGCCGAACAAGTTTTTAATCGGCGCTTTTAGTTTCTTTCTGCTCGGTTTTTATTTGATGATCATTGCTTAGTGGAGCGATTGAAGATTTTTTTCTCTTGCGGATTGCCTGAACATTTCATGGTCTCTTTTTTATATCCCCAAAAGGAAAGCCTGAATCCCTGAAATGGTTTAAACTTTGCCTGATACAGATTCGAGAATTGTTTTTCATCTAAAAGATCCATCGCTGAGGATTTCAGCGCCTTTTCTTGAAAATCTTTTTTATGTTTTTCATACAATGCTTCAATTCTTTCCAAATAGCCCGGAGTCATTCTGGTCACGAAGCGCTCATTTAAATTAATTGGTTCAAATTCAGGCCCACTTAAGGCCGCTTTAAAATCAAGATTGATTTTCGCAAACTGAGAATCAGAAGCTTTTAACTTCGCGAGGACTTTTTTAGCAAAGAAGGCCCTTTCCTGTGCCAGCGTGAGATTCCTCTCCCGGCTTTTGGGATCAATTATTTTTTTACCATTTTGGGTAAGGTTAAAAGGGGTTTTAGAAGAAGAGGCCACAATTTGAATTTCAGTTACAATTAGTTCAGGATTCGTCTTAAGAAATTCTTCTATCTTATTTTTTAAAGGCATGACTTGATCTTCTCCGACTGTCGTCCGATTTTCAAAATCGGTCGGAATAAAGAACTGGCCAAGGTTATTTTTATCTTCCTTGCATTCAAGTGGTACCAGTCTATTAGGATCGTTTTCAGGATCCAGACCCTCCAGAAATTCACCGGAGTCATTAATATTCATGGCATATTTATAACTCGATTCATCTTCACAAATATGTAAATTAACTTTGTCCTTATACATGACTTCATTGAATATCCTTCGGATGGTATTATTCTTTGTAACCTTCAACTCTTCCTTATAAGTCCCGATCCCATAAGCTCCGTAATTTTTTGGTACTGTTTTTAGATTTTTTGTTCTGAACTTCAACTCAATTTCACATTGCTCACTATGGGTCGATGATCCGGAAACATACTTCTGACAGCCTGAAATATCAGGTCGCAGCCGCTGAAAATAAAACATGGCAAGACCCAATAATCTGGCCCGACAATCATTACCAGGACGCTGACAGTTAGAATCATTGGCCACATCATCCAGATCCTTTATCAGAGCAACTTTAACTAAAGGGTTTTCAGTGAAGGCCTTGGAAAAATCTTCATTAACAAATTTCAAAACAAGGATAGATTTTTTTTTCATTTCATCTTTTGAAACAGGATCCATCAGTTTTTTAGGAGCAGCACAACCCTCATAGACTTGTTTTTTATAAAAGGCGAGGCCCAGCTTTTTGTTTTCCGGAGAAAAATAAAAGCTCTCGGCGAAACCAGAAGTCCCCCAAAAAAACAAAATGAATAAATAAAATATCTTCATCGAAGCCTCGAATTAATAACTTATCGGTTAACTGAGCTCCCCTCTAAACATATTTTAACTAACTAGAATTACACGTTTTTGCCTTGACTTTTTATCTAAACAAAATATACACTAGAGTATTCAACATTGAGGAAGGAATTTAGCGAATGACTTTAGAACAACTCTTAAAAGAACGGGTGCTCGTTCTTGATGGTGCTATGGGCACCATGATTCAAAAATATAAGCTTGAAGATGCTGACTATCGTGGTGAACGCTTTAAAGACTGGAAACACCCTTTGAAGGGAAACAATGACTTGTTAGTTTTAAGTAATCCTAGAGTCATTGAAGAGATTCATAAAAAGTATCTGGAAAGTGGCGCAGATATTATTGAAACCAACACTTTCAGTTGTACAAGAATTTCCATGGCCGATTATCATATGGAAGATCTGGTCCCAGAGCTCAATCTTGTAGCGGCGAAACTCGCTCGAAAATGTGCCGATGAATTCACTCAAAAGAATCCGGACAAACCTCGTTTTGTAGCAGGATCCATCGGCCCGACAACAAAAACAGCATCACTTTCACCAGATGTTAATAATCCGGGTTTCAGGGCCGTTGATTTTGATCAACTCGTGGCAAACTACTATGAGCAGACCAAATATCTGGTTGAAGGCGGTGTCGATATTCTGCTGGTTGAGACTGTTTTTGATACTCTCAATTGTAAAGCCGCTCTTTTTGCCATTGCTGATTATTTTGAGAAAGAAAATAAGCAACCCCTTCCGGTTATGGTTTCCGGAACTATCACCGATGCTTCAGGTAGAACTCTTTCAGGTCAGACAATTGAAGCTTTTTTGTATTCCGTCTCTCATTATCCCCTGCTTTCAATAGGGATAAACTGTGCTCTTGGTGCTGAACTTATGCGACCCTATGTGGAGATCCTCGCTAAGGAAGCTCCTTTCCATATCTCTGTTTATCCCAATGCAGGACTTCCCAATGAATTTGGTGAATATGATGAAACCCCTAAGCATATGGCAGGTACCCTGAAGGAATGGTTCAATAATAAATGGATCAATATTGTAGGTGGATGTTGTGGAACAACGAATGAACACATCAAAGCAATTGCTGATGCTGCTGAAAATTGTGCTCCCCGTCCCCTCCCGAAACTTGAACACATTCCCAAGTGGGCAGGACTTGAACCGTTAAAGATTTTCCCTGGCTCAAATTTTATCAATATTGGCGAAAGAACCAATTTAACCGGATCTATTGCTTTTAAAAAAATGATCGTTGAAAAAAACTTTGAGGAAGCACTTCGAGTTGCTCGTGAGCAAGTTGAGAATGGGGCACAGATCATTGATATCAATATGGATGAGGCGATGATTGATTCGGAAGCCGCCATGGTTCATTTTGTTAATTTAATTGCAAGTGAACCGGACATTTGTAAGGTTCCGCTCATGATTGATTCATCTAAATGGACAGTCATCGAAGCAGGTCTTAAACGTATTCAGGGTAAAGCTATTGTGAATTCACTCTCACTTAAAGAAGGAGAGGCAAAATTTGTAGAGCAGGCCAAACTGGTAAAAAAATATGGTGCGGCCGTAGTTGTCATGGCCTTTGATGAAAAGGGCCAGGCCGATAATGTAGAAAGAAGAATTGAAATTTGCAGTCGCGCCTATAAAATTCTGACAGAGAAAGCAAAATTTGCACCAGAAGATATTATTTTCGATCCCAATATTCTGACAGTCGCAACGGGGATGGATGAGCATAACAACTATGCTGTCGATTTCATTAATGCCACCAAGTGGATCAAGGCCAATCTTCCCCATGTTAAAGTCAGTGGTGGGGTCTCCAACCTTTCTTTTTCTTTCAGAGGCAATAATATTGTCCGGGAGGCCATGCATTCGGCTTTTCTGTACCACGCCATTAAAGTTGGTCTGGATATGGGAATTGTTAATGCAGGGGCCTTACCAGTTTATTCCGACATCCCGGCAGAGCTCCTCGAGCACGTTGAAGATGTAATTTTTAACCGCCGAGCAGATGCTACAGAACGTTTGATCGAATTTGCCGGCACAGTCAAAAATCAGGGTAAAGCTGAAAAGAAAGACGATGAATGGCGATCACTTCCGGTAGAAAAACGCCTCTCATATGCTTTAGTCAAAGGCATCGTGGATCATATTGATGTAGATACTGAAGAGGCACGTCAGAAAGTTGCTCGCCCATTAGAAGTCATCGAAGGTCCCTTGATGGATGGAATGGGGATAGTGGGAGATCTCTTCGGTGAAGGAAAAATGTTTCTTCCTCAAGTCGTGAAATCGGCAAGAGTGATGAAGAAAGCTGTTGCCTATCTTCAACCCTTCATTGAGGCCGAAAAATCCGGACAAGTGCTAAAGCACGCCGGCAAAGTATTGATGGCAACAGTTAAAGGTGACGTCCATGACATTGGTAAAAATATTGTAGGCGTAGTCTTAGGCTGTAATAACTATGAAGTTATTGATCTGGGCGTGATGGTCCCATGTGAAAAAATTCTGGAAGAAGTTAAAAAACATAACCCGGACATGATTGGACTTTCAGGACTTATTACCCCTTCTCTGGATGAAATGGCCCATGTGGCAAAAGAGATGCAGCGTCTGGGATTCAAAATCCCCCTTTTAATCGGAGGTGCTACTACTTCACGTGTCCATACGGCGGTTAAAATTGATCCGTTCTACGAAGGCTCAGTCATTTATGTGGCGGATGCTTCAAGAGCAGTCCCAGTTGTAGAAAAGCTATTAAATGATAATACCAAAGATAAAGCTCACTCTGACCAGAAAGCCGAGTATGAGAAGATGCGCATTGCCCATGCTGCTGCTCAAAAAGAAGAAAAATATTTAAGCCTGGATGAGGCCCGTCAAAATAAAGTTAAAATTGATTGGAATTCATCAGAGATTCGAAAACCTATTAAACTAGGGCTTACTGTTCTGGATGATTTTCCCATTGCTGATCTCATTCCTTATATTGACTGGACTCCCTTTTTTATGACCTGGCGACTGCGAGGGGCCTATCCGAAAATTTTTGAAGATAAGACTGTGGGTGAAGAGGCCAGAAAGCTATTTAATGATGCTCAGGCACTTTTAAAAGACATTGTTAAAAATAAATCCCTTAAGGCCCGTGCAGTTTTTGGACTTTTTCCTGCTAATGCAGTTGGTGATGATATTGAAGTCTATGCTGTAGAAGATAAAGTTCATGAGTGGACTTGTGATAAACATGGAAAGCATTCCAAAACCCTGCAGGTTGGAAATCCTGAAACTCTTCAAACCAAGCTCCACATGCTTCGTTCTCAAAGACAAATGGAAGAAGCCGGATCTCCTAATCCGGCGCTTTCGGATTATGTGGCACCAAAAGAGTCTGGGAAGGTTGACTACATGGGTGCATTTTGTGTCACCACTGGAATTGGTCTTGAGGAATTGGCCAAAAAATTTGAGCAGGATCAGGACGATTATAACCATATCATGGTGAAGTCTCTGGCAGATCGTCTGGCCGAAGCCTTTGCTGAATGCCTGCATGAAAAAGTACGTAAGGAATATTGGGGTTATGTACCAACCGAAGCTCTTTCACGGGAAGAAATTATCCGCGAAAAGTATCAAGGTATCAGACCGGCGCCAGGTTATGCTGCTTGCCCTGATCATTTAGAGAAGAAAACGCTGTTTAAAATGCTGGATATCGAAAAGAATATAGGTGTGAGTCTGACTCATTCAATGGCGATGGTTCCACCATCGTCAGTTAGCGGTTGGTATTTTGCTCATCCTGAGGCCCGTTATTTTAATGTCGGGAAAATAGGCCGGGATCAGCTTGAAGACTATGCACGCCGAAAAGACGTATCACTGACAGAAATGGAAAAATGGCTCTCGGCCAATTTGTTTTAAAAGGTAAGTATGGCAAAAGTAATTGATCACATTAAAAATGCAAAATCGACACTCTTCTCTTTGGAGATACTTCCTCCCAGTACCGGGGAAAGTATTCAGAAGCTCTTTGATAACATTGCTCCTCTCATGGAGTTTAAGCCAAAGTTCATCGATGTGACTTATCACCGCGAGGAATATGTTTTCAAGAAAATGCCAAATGGCTTACTTGAGCAGAAGTCTATCCGAAAACGACCTGGCACGGTTTCTATTTGCGCGGCCCTGATGCATAAGTTCAACGTAGATACTGTTCCCCACATCATTTGTGGAGGTTTCACTAAAGAAGAAACTGAATATGCTTTGATTGATTTAAACTTTCTGGGTATTGATAATGTGCTTGCTCTTCGCGGAGATTGCATCAAGGGACAAAAGTCTTTCGAGCCAACTTGTGGAGGACATAAATTTGCAGATGAATTGGTGTCACAAATTAATTCCATGAATCAAGGGATTTACCTTTCAGATGAGCTTCAGAATCCCACACCTACGAAGTTCTGCATCGGGGTTGCTGGATATCCAGAGAAGCATTATGAAGCTCCCAATTTAAAAACTGACTTAAAATACCTGAAGCAGAAAATTGCCAATGGTGCTGATTATGTAGTGACTCAGATGTTTTTTGATAATAAGAAGTTCTTTGAATTTGTAGAAAAGTGCCGCTCAGAAGGAATCACTGTCCCCATCATTCCAGGGCTCAAACCTATTACCTCAAAATCTCAGATCTCAAATCTACCAAGAAACTTTTACATTGATATGCCAGAAGACTTAATTGATGCCATTGATAACTGCCGTAACGATGATGATGTCAAGAACGTCGGTGTTGAATGGGCAATTGAACAATCTAAGGAATTAGTAAAAAATAAAGTGCCTTGCTTGCATTTTTATTCGATGGGAAAATCAACTGCCATTCAGCAAATTGCGGAAAAACTTTTTTAATCATTCACGCGGGCACTGCTTACAATCATCCTTTTTGGTAGAAAGTTCGCGGAGCTCCTCCACTTTTTGATAAAAGAAATCTTTTATTTTTTTTCCCTGCTCATTCTCCAAAAGCCAAGATAGCTTTGAGACTCCGGGCAGGGTCTTAACCAGATGATCCACCACTTCCGGACCGGCCAGAATACTTTTATCCTCAAGCACCATGTGAACTTTTTCCAGGCATGCTTGCCTATTAAGCTCAGGATAGGTTTGGTAGACCTCATCTTCCCGCGCTGAGACAAATGTTAAGCTTTTGTCCAGATAGTGCAGGCCCTGTTTAAAGCGTAAACATAAGGGGCATTCAGGATCATAAAGGATGAGAGGTAATTGGTATTTCATCTAAGCTTATATTATCATAGTTAAAAAAATTTCCCAGAAGGTCAGAATGAACAGACGTGAATTTCTTCAGTTTCTCGGTGTATCCGGCGTTCTCGCCACCCTACCAGGTTGCTCAACTCAATCTTCCTTTTCCTCTAGCTCTCTCCCCCATCTTCCACCAAGTTTAGATGATAAACTTTTAACAGTAGATGGCCTGGACTATAAAATCCTCATCCGTTGGGGTGACCAGATCAATAAAACTCAGATGTTTGGTTACAACAATGACTTTATTGCCTTTCACCCACTAACTAATGATCGTGGGATTTTATGGGTAAATCATGAATATGTTTCTCCCCTCTTTATTAACGGGGAAGAAAGAACCAAAGAAAATGTTGATCTTGAACTGCTAGAAGTAGGAGGAAGCTTGCTGGAAGTGAAGATGACTAATGGTGAATGGAATGTGGTTAAGGATTCAAGTTATAATCGCCGTTTAGATGGCAATACTCAAATACCTTTTGCCTGGGATAAAAAAATTGCCGGATCAGAAATTGCCATCGGAACTATGGGTAACTGTGCAGGAGGATACACTCCTTGGGGAACAATACTAACTTGTGAAGAAAATTATGACATGTTCTGGGGAGACCGTAATCGAAATGGAAAATCAATTGAGAAAAGCTGGGTTCAGTGGGATAAATTCTATTCCCGCGCTCCTGAACACTACGGATGGGTGGTGGAAGTTGAACCACTAACTGGGAAATCAAAAAAACTCGTTTCTCTTGGAAGATGTGCCCATGAATGTGCCGCCGTGACAAAATCAAAAACCGGAAAAATTATTGCGTATACTGGAGATGATTCAGCTTATGAACATTTGTACAAGTTCATTTCGGATACCAACGATTCTCTGGAAAAAGGTAAGCTTTACGTGGCCAATTTGGAGAAGGGCCAATGGATTTCACTTCACAGAGAAGATCAACCGATTCTAATGAAACATTTTAAAGATCAAACAGAGATACAAGTTTTCACACGAGAAGCAGCTAAACTGGTTGGGGCCACTCCCTTAGATCGTCCGGAGGACATTGAATTTGATCCATTGACGGGAAATGTATTAATCACTTTAACCAATAATAAAACAAACAAGAACTACCATGGCTCGATTCTCAAAATCATGGAAGACAATAACGATCCCGGCTCTTTAACTTTTAAACATGGTACATTTCTCACTGGTGGAAAAGAACATAATTTTGCCTGTCCGGATAATATGATATTTGATCCTAAAGGCAATCTCTGGTTTACCACTGACATCTCTGGTGGCGACATCAATAAGGGTCAATATGAAGGGTTCGGCAATAATGGACTCTTTGTTTTCTTAAGAAGTGGCCCTCATCAGGGAGAAGTCATTCGCATTGCTTCAGCACCAGTTGACGCTGAACTGACCGGACCTTGCTTTTCGCCCGACTATAAGACACTCTTCTTATCCGTTCAGCATCCAGGTGAATACAGTGAGTCTCTAAGTAAGCTTTCCAGTCACTGGCCTGATGGTGGGAAACCTAAACCAGTTGTTGTGACATTATCGGGACCAGTCCTTGATAAAATTGTTAATGGAACTTTATGAAAACTGAAAAACTAAAAACAGAACTTCAAATTTTTATTTGTAATCATAAACGTGATCACGACGAGTGCTGTGCTGACAAAGGTGCAAAAGAGCTGACTGATAAATTGAAAAAGTGGGCCAAAGAAGAACACAAAGGTGAAATCAAAGTTTATCGCAGTGGCTGTCTCGGAAAATGCTCTGAAGGTATTGCTATTGCATGTTATCCTGAGAAAAAACTTTTATTAGAAGTAGAATCTGAGGATTATAAAGAAATCAAACAGGGCCTCAAAGAGGCCCTGCAAAGTTAGAAGTTAAAAGTTTTAATACTATTTACTGAGATATTAGAAAAAACTTTAGTGCGGATCCCTTCAAAGATTACATCATAATTCCCAGGCTTCAGGATGATGTAGTAGCTCCCATCTGGATTAATCTTGTAAGTCTGAGTGACACTGGAATTACCGGCCTTGAAAATTTTAATCTGAGAGAATTCATTTTTATCCACTCTCCCCTGAAGACTTGGACCTTGTAGCTTGTTCAATAAGTGCATCCAGCCAGGGCGATTTCTCAAGACTGTTTTATCTCTCCATTTCTTAAAACTTGGATGAAATCCCTGGAAGGTGCTGTTGACTTCGATGACATAAGGAATCACTTGATGCTCAGTGTACATCCAATCAATGTCTCCCCCATCGGCATTATAAAGGAGTTCCCATGCAGTACCGGGTTTGTAATCAATTTTCTTGGCCAGTTCTGCGCCTATTGATTCAACTGCTTCTTCAGTAGGAGTTTTTAAAGGACGACAACCAAAAGGATAAATCACAATTTCTGAATATGAGTGATAAGAAATATTGAAAACAGGTTTTATAGCAGCTACCAATCTCATCATGGCCTGAGTTTCTGGCTCTGAGGCAGGTGCCTCACCTCGATAACTTTGAGAGTAAGTCTCACTACTGGAACCGTTACAAGTATTCCAGCCTGAAGGATAGTTCCGATTAAGATCCACCCCATGACCATTACGAGTGTTCTTTCTCCACATCGAATCTTCTGTCCACATCTTATTGTTACCATCAAGATTGAACATGGGAATAACCCAAATCTCTGTTCCATTGACCCAATTTGTGACTTCGGAATTCTTACCATAATGAGAAGTAAGGTATTCAATCATGTCTGTCGTAATTTCCGGAGTCATCACCTCGCGAGCGTGGTGCATGGCATTTACCAGCAATGCAGGTTCTACTTCATCTTCACGGACATTATCAGAAATTTTCATGGCAAGGATATTACGGCCTTCCAGTGTCCTGCCTATCGATTTTATTTCTGTTATTAAAGGATACCGAGAATGAACTTCATTCAAAAAACTCTCAATCTCATCCGGATTTTTATATTCAATGTCTGGTCCAGCAACCAAAGACTCAGGAAAGGAAAATTTGATCGTCGTATTCTGAGAGATAATTTGATCTAGTTCGGAGGAAGTAAGGTGAGCTTCGATTTCCATCGTCTGATAGTTAACTCCTGTGACATCAAAATCATTGACCTTCAAATACTTCTTCATTGAATCAGTCAGATCAAATCTGACAATCATTGAATCACCCGCAAAAACCTGACCGGTTAAAATAACACCGGCCAGAAGAATTCCTTTCCAATTCAGCATTCTGCACTCCTTTGCATTGTACTGATCAGAAAATCAAATGATTATGGCTTCGTCCAGAAATTGCGGACGCGGTAAGAAGATATTGGGATGACCGACTAAAAGGCTTCCCTAAAGCAGAGCTTCTAATTCTGCTCTATAGGGAGCGATCTTTTCTTCCTTATAGCCAACTTTGTCCATGGCCTCAAGTAAAGTCTTCATACATTCCAGGTCCCGAATTTTTTTATTGTAAAGATCAAGACCCATTTTAACGACGAAATTAAGATCATCATGCTTCTTGCTAGCAATAAGATAATCGCTGATTAAAAAATCTTCGTGCTCTTTGGTATCAGCGGAAAAACGACTTAAATATTTTTCAGCTTCAGATACCATTCCATGTTGTACCAATAAAGAAATAATGGCCCGGGGGAATTTGGTGAATTCGGAACAAGACACAGCAATATTATCAAAGTACTGAAGTGCCACATCAGGCGAATTACTGATGAGGTTATGCTTTCCGGCGATATACATGCCGGCACCAATATAATTAGTTAGGGACTGCTCACGCTCGTCTAATGACGTATAAATGTCATAATACATTTGCATATCATTAAAATTAGCAGTTCTAACTGCCAATCTCACAATTTGTGCCAGACGATCAGGGTTGGCGGGAAAGAATTTAGCTATCTTTTTTACAACCTGATAAGCTTCATGAAATTTATTTTCTTTCAAAAAGATATCATAAAGTCCCACCAGACATTTATAGTGAATGTTATTTAGCTCCAGACCTTCTTTATAGGACTGTTGGGCTTCCGTGATCTGTTCTTTAAAGTATTCTGTTTGACCAATATAAAACAGGGCGAGAGCTGGTTTTGAATGAAGTTCAAGGGCCGATTTAAAAATCCCCAGCGCTTCATCATACCGCCCTTCGTACATATGGGACTTACCTTCTTCTATTTTTTTGGTGTAATCAGAAGGAAAGACTTTATTGGTAACCGTAGCAATTAAATTTTCTTTGATACTTTGAATGGTGTAAGGCTTGATGATAAACGAGTCAACATCCTCTTCCGCTGCTTTTGCTACTGCTGATTGAGAAATATTTGAAGTCACCAGGATCAGACAAAGGTCTTTATTATGCGGCTCTTTCTCTCGCAGCATCTTAAACAAATCAAACCCCGAACCACCACCGATAAAATAATCAGATAATACAATACCAATTTTTTTGGAATGAATGATAGCTTCAGCTTCAATCAAGCTGCCTGTTGTATGGATCAAATTTCTTTTAGAACCTAAATCGTACATAGTTTTTAGTAATCGATTCCTTGAACTGGGATTTTTATCCACAATCAAAACTTCTGTTTGCTCCAGGAATGATTTAAACACACTTCTGTTATCCATTAATACCCCTTCGCCTTCTTCAGGAATTGATTAATATTCTCCTGACGAATTTCAAACAAGCGCATAAACACACCTAATGATAAAGTATTACTCTTGTCGATTTTGAGGGTTATATACTGAGAGCCCTCGCCATCATCATCAACCGCTAATATATCTGTTGCAAATTTAAGTTTGGAATCTTTCTCAAGGTAATTGAAAATCATATCCAAATTAGCGGAGGCAAGAGCTTTAATGCCAACTTGATTTGTTTTAAATATGATCGTGTCATCAAAATAATCATCTAAATGACAGATTACCTTAGTTCCATTTTGGATCAGATAAGATGAAACTTTTGTTTCACTGGTTAATTCTTTCAGCGTTTTTTCTTCGTCCGCGACTTCTTCTTCTTCAGGAACCAGTGCCAGTTTGGTTTTATAGTGAGAAGAAATCTTATCTGCCTTTCCTTGTTTAAGTGCAGCTATCTTTTCTTTTATAGCTGCTTCGGCCCGTTCTCGTTCTTGATCTTCCCCGTCATACTCACCAGTTTTTTTTCGTGCTTGATTTTCCTTTCTACGCTGCTCAATTGCTTTCAACTTTTCTTCTAATGCATCTATCTCTTGATCAGTAACTTCTGAAGTTCCAGGTTCATTGATTGTTTTTTGACGTTTGACCGAAACATCTTTGAGTTTCTCTGCTAATGGCAATGTTTCTGATTGTTCATCTTCTTCGATTTCATTTTCTTTATGAGGATCGTTGGTAAGGTTTTTTTGACGGTAAAAGGCATCCAGTTTTTCATTCTCTGATGTGTTTTTACCCGTTAGATTTCCAACCCCATGTTTTTCAGCTTCATTATGATTTTTATAGTACTTTTGGTGATTAGAGTCTTTAATTTCTCTTTCTAGATTCTTAGCTTTAGATAAATTTTCAGATTTAAGCTCTAATGGATCTTTATCCCCTTCTTCTGAATATTTACTCTTATTTTTTAGAAATCCCTCTAATGAGGACTCCGTTTCTTGGAGTTCCCCTGACAAATTCCCTGTTAATGATTCAGTAGATTTATTTTTTCCAGAAAGATGACCACTACCTAGTTGATCGGTATTTCCTTTGCCTTCCAGATCCTGAAGTTTGGCAGCTTCCTGCTTAAACACTAACTCTTTATCCAAGCTTTCTAAAATTATGGTTTCTTTGGTATTAGCAAATAAAGAGTTTTTAGCTATTTTAAAAATTTTATTAATGCAGCTCAGCCGAGAGAAAGTCTGAGATTGATTCTTAAAAAATAAATTGAAGTTATCCCCGCTAATGAGCCAACGGTTTTCTTTCCAGACAAACTCCGGTTTTTGATCACCGCTAAAATACCAGGCCCCGTCGTTAGGGACATACATTTCTTTATCTTCTTCCTTAATTTCAAAGCGCCATGTTCCAGTTTTAACTTCTATCCATTGTCCTACGAAAGGTGCTGGACCCAGAAGACGTATCAGCCATTTTGACAGAACCTTTTTGCAATCCTGATCATTCTTGAGAATCCAAATATCATCTTCAAGCTCCAAAGGAGCTTCCCAAACAGGCAGACTTGAATTGGAAACTTTGAGCTCCTGCTCACCTTTGACTTCGGAAGGACTAGTTGTTTTAGCAAGTTGCGAACTAGGACTATTTTTGACCTGAACATTGAGAGACTTCATCCAAAAGTCTATTTTGAATTTTAGACCTCGCGTATTAATTCCTGGCTCCACTGAATCCTGGATACCTAACTTAGCGATGGCCTTCTCGAGGTTTTTATCACCGCTAAAATTTATAACCACAATTTTAAAAATAGAATCCTTGGCCACTTTTTTCACGATTTTCATGAAAGTGGCAATTTCCAACAGATCTTCTTTTCCTTTCAGTGAGGTAATGATTAAGGCCGCTGGGACCGTGGTAACAAAAGAAGCTAAATCATTAGCTGATGATATTTCTTCGCTCTCATAAATGGGCTTTACGTTCAAAGTTTCGTTCAAAACCGGATATTCACTCCGGAACAAAAATTTGATGATTGGAATATTTGAACTACTCATTTTGCAAATGCCGTTTAAAAGAGTGTATATTTACAACTACCTATCGACTTCTTTAGGAAAGTCTTAATAAAGGAGCAAATAAATTAAGACTTACTTGGGCCAAACATTTATAAAAGGGTAATTCTTTTAACCTATAGAAAATTCAAGCTTTACAGTAACCTAATTCATATATAACTCCTGAGCGGCCATGAAAGAAAAAGACGATAACCAAGAAATTGAAAATCAAGACATCCTCCAGGACTTATCCGAGCAAGGAAAGACGGACGAACTCCTTGAAATGTTTGAAGAACTTCCAACGATGGACGTTGCTGAGTTCATGGAAGAGAAGCCTCTTGATGAGGTTATTGAATATCTTAAAAAGCTTGATCTGGAAGATCAGGGAAGGATCTTTTCCGACTTTTCATTGGATTTACAGCTCAAACTTTTTCATTCACTTGACCGTCGTACCTTTGCCAATATCTTTGGCCAAATGTTCTCAGACATTAGGGCCGATCTCTATCAGGAGCTCACCAAAGAAGAACAAATTGAGCTTTTGCCATACCTGTCTAAAAAAGTCAGGGAAGATGTAATCATCTTATCGGCCTATCCTCCGGAAACTGCCGGTGGGATTATGACCACGGATTTTGCCACCATCTTTGCAGACATGACCTCTTCAGAAGCCTTGGCCAAAATCCGAAATGATGCCCCCTCCAAAGATATGATCTACTACATCTATGTGATTGATCACTCCATGGTGATGAAAGGACTCGTGACTCTTAAGGATCTGGTGATGGCAGATCCGAAAACCCGAGTCACAGAAATGCTCAACGAATTCTTTGTCTCAGCGGAAGTTAATGAAGACCGCGAATCAGTGGCACAGAAGATTGAGAAGTATGACCTTGTGGCCATGCCCGTTTTAAACTCTCTCAATCAGCTGGTGGGGATAGTTTCCCACGAAGAAGCCATAGATATTATCCGAAAAGAAGAAACAGAAGACATGGAAAAATTCATGGGGATCATGCCCTCTGAAAATGATGAAGAGTACATGTCGACTTCTTCCTTTCACCATTTTAAAAAGCGAGTAGTCTGGTTGGTGTCTCTGGCAGCAATTGGAATCATTTCAGGGATGATCATTAATGAATACCAATCGGTATTAGAGCATTTTATCATTCTGGCAATGTATATGCCTATGATGGCGGCAACAGGAGGAAA
Source organism: Bacteriovoracaceae bacterium UBA4096 (assembly GCA_002381945.1). Classification (GTDB taxonomy): domain Bacteria; phylum Bdellovibrionota; class Bacteriovoracia; order Bacteriovoracales; family Bacteriovoracaceae; genus Peredibacter. The sequence goes on along the minus strand of DFXY01000041.1, from coordinate 2,264 downwards.
CACGGGTTCCCAAGCGGCAACCGTTGTCATCCGGGCCCTCTCCTTAGGAGAAATAGACGATAAAGACTGGTCCAAGATTGTTTTAAAAGAAATGCGCATCTCATTCATGCTATCTGTGTGTGTGGCCCTTTTAACTTATTTTAAAATAGCGTTTCTATCGTTCCATTCACTGCTGCCAGAAGGTTTTACGATGGTGCATATTGGAGGAGTGATATCTCTGGCCATCGCCATCCAAGTGATCACCTCTGCTGTCATTGGCGCAGGCCTTCCACTAATCGTGCGTCGAATGGGTGGTGATCCGGCAGTTGTAGCAAGTCCGGCCATTACCACCATAGTGGATATTACGGGCCTTCTCATTTACTTCTCTACCGCATCTCTCATTCTGGGTATTTCCTAAGCTTATATTCAAGGCTAGTATATTCTCCTCAGGAGAATTCTATGCAAGTTGTTATCTTATGTGGTGGCTCAGGAACGCGTTTATGGCCAATATCCCGCACTCTTTATCCCAAGCAGTTTGTAAAACTGTTTGAGAATGAATCTCTTTTTCAAAAAACGGTTAAGCGTAACGCCAAGCTTGCTGATTCATTTTCTGTAGTGATTAACCAGGAACAATACTTCATGGGCCTGGATCAAATTGAAGACCTGAATCTCAATACAAAAAGCACTTTTGTTTTAGAGCCTATTGGGCGCAATACAGCTCCCGCCATCGCCATGGCCGCCTTGGCCTGCGATCCTAATGAGATTCTATTAGTTGTTCCATCTGATCATTTAATTGAAAAACAAGCAGCCTATGAAGCGGTCGTCAAACAAGCGCGTGAACTGGCAGAAAATGATCGCCTGGTCACTTTCGGTATTAAGCCAGGTTACGCTGAAACCGGGTATGGTTACATTGAGGCCCAAGGGTTGGAAGTTAAATCCTTTAAAGAAAAGCCTGATACTAAAACGGCCGAAGGCTACGTATCGGCAGGAAACTATTTCTGGAACAGTGGAATGTTCTGCTTTAAAGCGAAGGTTTTCCTGGAGGAATTAAAAGGCCATGCCCCGGATGTCTATGATCAAAGTGTTGCAGCTTTCAATCACGCCCGTCGTGATCAGGCCATTCGATTACAGATGGAAGATATGAAATCTATCCGTTCGGAAAGTATTGACTATGCCGTGATGGAAAAATCAAAACGGGTTAATGTTGTTCCTGCAGATATTGGTTGGAGTGATTTAGGATCTTTCGATTCACTTTATGAGACCATGCCTAAAGATGCTAACGGTAATACCCTCTCCCATAATACCATCCATCTGGGTTCAAAGAATAATCTGGTTATTTCCGATAATCGCTTAATCTCAACCATTGATGTTGAAGACTTGATGATTGTTGATACCGCAGATGCCATTGTGATAGCCAAGAAAGGCTCTACTCAGAAAGTAAAAGAGCTAGTAGCGGAAGTTAAGCGGAGAAGGCCAGAAATGGCCAATGTCCACACCACTGCTCACAGACCTTGGGGAACTTATACCATTCTGGAAGAAAACCAAGGTTACAAAGTAAAACAAATCACTGTTCGTCCAGGTGCCAAGCTCTCGCTCCAATATCATCATCATCGCTCAGAACACTGGATTGTCGTCAGCGGTATCGCGACAGTAACGATTGATGAAAATACATTTGATCTGAATCAAAACCAATCTACCTACATTCCTAAAGAGGCCAAGCATCGACTGGCCAATAATCAAAAAGACGACCTCATTTTGATAGAAGCCCAGGTGGGCGGTTATCTGGGAGAAGATGACATTGTGCGACTTCAGGATGATTACAAACGTAACTAATTGATTATAGGCCCTCTAGACTGAGTGGAAAAAAAGTTGGTAAATTGAATTACGTACACACACTTAGAGGGGCCTATGATTCGATCAGTTTTGATCCTAATCGCGTTTTGTTATGTGGTAACTACGCTTACAAAATTTTAAGGAATCGGTGAAATGGACTTCACCCCAATTCTTAAAAACTTTTCCGACCTCTTTAAACCCTCAGCAATTCTTAAAAAAAATTCTCTACCTTTTACAGTCATGATTCTCTCTCCCCATCCTGATGATGAATCCATAGTAGGATCACTGGCATTACGTCTCTTGCACGAAAACAATGCTCACATTCTTAATGTCGCTGTTACCTTAGGATCTAATCGTGAGCGACGGCCAGAGAGGAAAAAAGAGTTAAATGAAGCAGTGGAGCTTCTGGAGATGGAGTGTGTTTATCTGGATGAAAACTGGAAGAAGAAAGA
>DFXY01000036.1:12009-43028 GCA_002381945.1 Bacteriovoracaceae bacterium UBA4096 | reverse complement strand
TTTAGTTCGATTGATTTACAATAACCTGAAGTTAATCAAGCTACCGTCAGCCTATATCCGAAGATACTAAATCTTACGGCTGACTAGGCAATAGAACGGTGTTTCTTTCTCATCTCATCTTGACACCCGTTAAGGCATCAAAACTTTTTGTTCGTTATTAAGTTGTCAAAGAGCTTAGCGTTTTATCAGAGCGTTTTCGGTTCGTCTAGATTTTTTTAAAGAAATCTTCAGAATTTTTTTCGTTCTAATTGAATTCTTTTAAAACAGAATTCAAAAGTTGGTGGAGATGACAGGGATCGAACCTGCGACCCTCTGCGTGCAAAGCAGATGCTCTCCCAGCTGAGCTACACCCCCAACTTCGATAAATTCGCGAGAGGCTAATTTAGGGAAAACTTAAGATGATGTCAACTGGGATTTTTTGAAAATATAAAGAATTTTAAAAAAAGATGGTTTTGTGAGTGAAGATCTATTTGATCTTCACCCAATGTCGGCCATTTACCGTAATTTTTGAGCCTTCTGGTCCCCAGAATTCGTCCATTTCTTTTCTTTTATATAGACCAACAATTCTTTCGGGATATTCCATTTTTTCCTGCTTAGTCATCGCAGTTAAGTTGCCAAATTCATCATTGGTAAGAGGGGTTCCACATTCATATTCCTGGTCGACGTAAGCAAGTACCCAGCCGGCGACACCGATTGGAACTTCTCGGTTTGGATTAGCGCCATTACCTACTCCGTAACCAAATGTATCCGAAGCAATTCCGATGACGCTCATCTGGCATCTTTCCGTGCAGATTTTAGCACCGTCTTTGGTATCAAAATAACATTTACCAGGAACTAGTTCATCACAAAGAAGTTGATAATCTGCGACGTCGTTCCAGACGGCATTCCAAACCCTGTCCGCTTTAAACTCCCCATTTAAATGGAGCCCGTTTCCAACATCTCCATAAGTAGGGATTGGATTTGTTATGTTAGTGCATCTCCTTAAGCGAATTGGAGCATTCACACCAAATTGAATTTCCGTTAACCTGCTGGATAAAAGACCCATTTAATACCTCACTTGCAAGATGCGGATTGAGGATTTTCTGCACAGAAGTTATTCCTCATTTCATTAAGCATCACATTTATTTTAGTTTGTTCTTCTTTCAATTGAGTCAAATTCTTTTTCAGTGTTCTATTTTCTTGGTCTAATTCTTGAACACTCTTTATGAGTAGAGGGGTTAACATTATATAGTTTACTGATAAGTATCCCTGCTCATCTGTATGAACTAGTTCTGGATATATCTTTTGGACTTCCTGGGCAATGAGGCCATGATCCCTATCATCCGTATCCTTCCATCGATAATTCACCGGACGCAGTTTTAAAATTTTTGCTAATGTAGGCTTAGAATTTTTAATCTCTTCTTTTAATCTCTTATCGGATGTAAAACGAATCTGCGCGGTACCGGCCACAATAATTTCGCTACCACTATCTAGTGTGATATTTGTTCCGTTTCTCATTGTAATGCCAGATCCACTTCTTATTTCAAGGGGACCGTCCATATAGTCTCCACTAACATCGACATAACGAGCATCATAATCAGCAATGGCCCCAGTTGAATTACATTCAACGATATTTCTGTTGGCCGCACTGACTGTTTGTACTTCCAGAGTTATTTTTCTTTCGATTGTGCTACTGGAGTATGTCTTATCTGGTCCGAAAGCAAACTTCACATAGAGATTGGTTGTACCAATGTTGCTACCACCAGGAAGACCACCCATGGCAGCTAAGCGGTATGAGAGAATTCTGATGGTTCCGCCGGCACCGTATTGAGGGGCCAGATTGTAATTTAAATTTGCAATATACTTATCAACGATAGTAGGAGTCGGGATAGTCGGTTTATATGATTTAATTCTGTCTACAGTACCTGCCGCCAAAGTCTCTGCGTTCCTAGTCTGAAAGGTTTCCTTACAGCTTTGACGGTCACCCAGTATTTCCCTGATTCCATTTAAAATCGCATTGTACTCAAAACGTGTTTCTACAGTTCTCGTGGACTTCAACTGATCTTGTGTCAGCTTAGAAATGGCCAAGGCAAGGGCACCCATCAGGGCAGCGGCTACTAGAACCTCAACAATAGAAAAACCTTTGTTATTTTTCACAGCAAGTCCTTGAATCATATTAATTATTACTTATTATATAGGTATTCCGGATTTCTGATGATTAAATTTCTTCAGGGCAAGTGCCGAAAAGGTAACCATGAATAGACGACGCTTTATGACGGCCATATTCCTTGCTTCGGGCTTGGCCTGCCACACTTTGTATCAAACTTCAGTCATGGATCCTATAATGGGTGCCCTCATGAAATGGAGGCGAAGAAAAGAAGTACCATTAAAAGTTGGCGATATTCATTTTGTGAAAATGAATACGGTTATTAAACTTCCTCCAAATCCTAAAGATGGAGACGTGGTTTATCTGGAGATCACTAATCAAACTTTGAAAGTTCCTTCAATTGTTAAAAGTGATTCAGCATCGATACTCGGTGACGATGACGATCTGGTATTAGATACCTTTTCAAATATCCGATTAACATACGAGGTTAAAACTAATAATTGGTCTCTGGCCTAAGATATCCTTAAGCTCTATCGACAGTTTGTTTCCTACGCCAGATGATATTCAAAATAGTTTGGTGAAAAATGATACTGTCCTCTAATGTAAACGTTTATTTAAAAACAACTGAAACGTGCAATCTAAATTGCCAGCATTGTTTTACCAGTGGTTCCAACGGGGCCAAAGTCTTTTTTAATCCAGAAAAAGTAATCAATTTTTTTAAGCAGCTTAAGCAAGAATGCCCTTGGGTCAAGAATGTGCGCTTTATGTTTCATGGAGGCGAGCCACTATTGGCACCACTTTCAGATCTTTATAAGGCCTATAATGGTTTAAAAGATATTTTCCCTCAGACGACATTTGGGGCACAAACCAATTTAACCTATCCTTTGACAGAAGAAAAAAGGCAGTTCTTCAGGGACACACTTCTGGATAATGGTTTTGGAACCTCATGGGATTACGACATTCGATTTGGATCAACAGGCAATAAAGAGAAACAAATTGAAATGTGGGAAGAAAATGTTCGCAAATTGGTTGAGGACGGACATTATCTCACGATGATTGTTTCTATCACCAAAAAACTCATCGAAGAGAAAGAGCCGATCGAAATTATTGATTACGCTCATAAACTTGGATTTAAACATATCCTTTTTGAAAGAATTACTTCAGATGGAAATGCCAAGCAGAATTCAGAAATTATACCTAATAATCGTCAGCAAGATAAGTGGCTACATAAGATGTTTCAGCAAAGCCTGGAGTTTAAAACATATGAGTACATCGGCAACATGTTGATGTCCGAGTTGGCCCAAGCCTATGTTCATCATAGCCATACTGCTAACCGCTGCAGGGTCTGTGAGCAAAGTCTCTTAACTGTGAATGCAACAGGAACTATTGGTGGTTGCCCGAATACCGGACCGGTTGAGCATTGGGGACATATTGATTGGCCGGTGATGGAGAGCTTAAAATCAAAGAAGCGACTGACAGCGATTGCCTGCGAAAGCGTTGAGCGCAATCCTCTTTGTTATGAGTGTCCAGCATTTGAATACTGCAATAGTGATTGCAATAAACTGGCATGGGATGAAGATAATCAATATTGTGCAGCTCCTAAAATGAGCTGGCAGCAAATGATCAAAGACAATGACATTGAAAACTATAAAAAATTAATTATTGGATTAGTAGAAAACAAGGGTCCACATGGAATTTAAAAGAACAGATGAGTATTCCCGATTATGGGAAGCACCTATAGAAGAAACCAGACTCATGCAGGGGGATGACATTCTAAATATGTTGCGGAATGAATATCTGCACGACATGCATTCCCACTTCATTGTGACCGGTGAAGGTAACTATGATGACACCAGAAATTTTGAGTACGGTATGATTCCAGATCGGATTAAACGCCTGGAAGAAGCTTACTCAAACGGCCATACAATTGTGATTAAAGAAATAGAGACCTGGAATGAAAAAATCATCCAAAAATGTGCCAGTTTTTCAGCTCCAACCAATGTGCATCTTTACCTCTCGCCTCCAAACGCTACCGGCTTTGGTTGGCATACTGATGATAGGGATGTTTTTGTCATCGTTCAAAAAGGTGAGAAGCTGTTTGAAATAGAGGAGCCGGATTTATCCATCAGCACTTACCGCGTAAAAGAAGGTTCAATTCTTTTTATTCCTTATGGGGCACGACATAGGGCCGCAGCTGAAGAAGTGGCTTCAATTCATTTAAGTTTTGGAGTGTGGCCAAAAAATATGACTATAAATCAACAATACGGCATTTTTGACATGCCCATAAAATTGGAAATATGACCGAATTTAAAGATATTCAACAAGACATGAGAACGATGGACTTGATTATCAAGCCGACTGAAGCATGTAACTTCTCCTGCACGTTTTGCAGCTCCACTTATTTAGTGGACGACAAAAAACAAAGTCTGCATTTAGAGAAGGTTTTTGAATTTTTAAAACGATTCCCAAATACCGCCACAATTATTGTTAACGGCGGTGATCCAACCATGATGCCGGTTAAATACTATTGGGACATCATTGCACACTTGGAAGAAAACAAATATCCAGCTCGCATATCTATAACAACGAATCTTTGGAAGTTTTGGCTCGAATGGGAAAACGATTTACCTGACAAATCCTGGACCAAATTATTTAGACATCCCAGAGTTCATGTTGGGACATCATTTCAATATGGTGAAGGCCGTCAGATTCGTCCTGGTCGTGTTTTTACAGAGGAAGATTTTGTAAAAATCTCAACCCTTATGCTGGAAAAAGTTGGGTACAGGCCTTCTTTTATTGCAGTTATTGAGAAAAACAATCTCCACAATGCTATAGATAACGTGAGACTGGCAAAACATCTGGGAGTCGATTGCAAGTTAAATTATGTGAACATGAGTGGTGAGTGCGCTGAACCGCTGCCTCTTTCCTATATTTATAAGGTGTACGTGCAGATCTGGAAAGAAGGTCTTGCCGATCACGAATACAATACTCGTCAGATGGCCAATCGTCTGGTTCAGACCAATACTACCACTTGTCCCCTTCACAGAAAATGCGATGAAGGCATTCGTCTTCTGCATCCGGATGGAAAATATTATAGCTGCGGAGCCTTTGGTGATGACCGTGAATATGAAATAGATTTTGAAGCGGAAATAAAAGAGAAGAAATTCTTTACACCTCTTCAGGATGCTATTGAACTCGATGCACTCAAAATGGAATGTTACTCCTGTCCGATGTTCCAGATCTGTAATGGATGTCGGAAACATGTAAAAGACATTAAAACAAGAGAGATGGTTGAAGAACACTGTCAGAATATGAAGGCAATTGCTGATGACATTATTGCTATAAACCAGGATGGCCCTTCCATAGAAATTAGAAACGATAAATATTATGAGGCCTTGGTATGAAAGAATATGAATACAGAAGAACTGTCTTTTACCAATTGCATGGCCATGAGAGCTTTGAAGATGAGCATAAGAACTTTAATTATACGATTGAAAATGGGTCTGTCGTTCAGGATGCCATAACTTACTTACTGGATGGAACTTCCTACCTGCGTTTTCCAGGTGCGGCCCGTGCCGTGGCTATTGCTGTTGCCGATTTAATTTCACGTGAGTTCGGGGAAGATTTTTTTGAAATCCTCAACCAAAGTTCACTCATGAACAACAATGATCCTTTTTTTAAAACTTATAAAGAAGATCAAAAAACTTATGATGCCATATTAGAGATAGTGCCAAGGGAAAAAATTGTCTGGGATAGCCCAAGAATGGCGATCACCCATCGATTAATCCTTGAAGAATATATGTTGAATGAAAGTGGTCTTCAAACTTTACCGAGGGAAGAATGGAATTACCCGTAGGAATGGTTAAAGAATTGATCGGTCCCAAAAAGCCCAGACTTGCAGAAATAGAGTTAACCCTCTTTGAAAACTGTGATGTGAATTGTGCTTTTTGTGGTCATGATAAAAAATCAGTCGTAGGCCTGAGCTTAGAGGAGATGCTCTCTAAACTGCCGCTTATTGCCCAATTTCTAGATAAGATGGATAAAGATATTTCAATGGTAAATCTTCATCTGGTAGGGGGAGAGCTTCTGCAAGATCGCTTGATAACTTCCGAAAGAAATATTCTTAATGATTACCAGATTCTGATCAATGAGTATCAGAAACTCTGTCTCGAGCGCTCTATAGAGCCCAGAATCATTATTGTTAGCAATATGCTGACAACCAAGCGTGAGCTAATAAAAGAATGGTTTAAAGAAATGAACAAAGCTGTGTATATGAGGTTCATTGCTTCCTATGACTTATACGGTCGTCCGATTACTAAGCAGTACCTTGAAAACATTCTTTTTTTCAAAGACTACATTTCAAATATCAACGTCGTTGTGACTAAAGAGGCCATACAAAAACTTCATCAAGGTGATGCCATCTTTGATCAACTCTATGAGCAATTTCCTATTTTCATGGACGACTTTTTACCTGACTCCTGGACTCAACATATGATTCCCAGTGACGAGGAGTATCTGAGTTATCTTCATCTCATTGCGAGTAAATATCCTAAGCTCATGCCCTTCGGGGAAGCTATGGCGAAAGTTAAAACATCGCAACTTAATGAAATTCAGTTCACAACCTTTAATAAGTGCAACATTCTTCCCAATAATATGGTTACAAATTACTTATGGGACAGACACAACCCTGAAAACTTTGTGGGTAAAGTCAACTACGAGGACAATTCAAACATGCTGTTTCAATTCTTAGAAAGCAACCAATGTTTGGTATGTGAATATTATGTTTCGTGCCCATTACGTTGTCCTGTATCTTGGTCTTGGAAAGATCGTGAGCGGTCGAGTGGATGTGTTAATAAACGGTTTTTTGACTCTATTTTTAAATTACAGGTATAATTTTTTGAATAAACAAAGAGGTATTTAATGGCCGGAGAAATAGTTAGTTTTGCGACACTGTTACAAAAATTAAAATTTACTTCTACAGAAGAATCTAATGTAAGAAACCATATGCAGAGTTTGATTTCGGCCGACAGCATTTGGGTTGGAAGGTCAGCTCAGAACTATCCCGGAACTCCGGTAGCTGCACGAATTTCTATTTCTTATTCTCCATCACTGCCTCCCTTTGGAGCAAGTACTGGAACCGTTGCAACAGACGAAATTGTAACAAGCTACATTCGTACCCTTGCCAACACATATGCCGTGGTAAGAACTTTTCGATTTTATCGTCACGGAGATGGCCTTCAGTCTTTAGTAAAAGCTTATTATCCTAATCCAACAGATGCAGAAGATTTAACGGATGCTGAAATTAAGCAATTCGTTAATTTTAATGCGGTAACTCCGGACTACATTGGAGATTCCAATTTCCAATTCCCCGCAGGTGCTGGTACTCCGTGGCATGCTATGATCACTTATTTTTCTAACCGCGAAAAAGAAACTTTCCAATATTGTCATGGAAACTTTCCACCACCTTGTCATGGTTCAAGAGGTCGACGTTAATGACGGAAAACCATTGGGATGGTATTGAGACAAAAACTCAGAATAGTTACAACCATTCTATGTTAAGTCTAAATATCAAAAACAAGCACTATATATGCGTACCTCAGATTGAGGGGTTAGTAGATAATTTTTCTTATAGCCGAAAAATATATATCGGTTCTAAGTGGAAAGATATTTTGTTCCCCGAGAATCCTCCCCTTTTAACCGCTGATGACTTCTCTCATTTTATAAAGAAAGTGAATGAGGAACACGGTGGAATGAAACAGCTTTTTGAAAGTGAAAATGGCAAGGCAATCAAAGTTTATGTGGACCATGACAGTATGGTTCCTTTCTTCTTATACTTTCTCATCCAAATCGACCAAGTATTTCATTTAGGCGATGCGGTTATTAAAGATATTCTCAAGAAGACTAATGAAAGATTTTGGATTTGGGATAATAAACATCTTGGTTTAAGTTTAGAGTTATACCAGGTATTTAAAGAACAAAACGGTAACATTCCAGAGAAAGACTTGATTTTCTCATTGGATGATATTCTCTCCTTGCCCTTTGAGTACATCCTACTGCTATACGCTCATGAAAAAATCACCAAACAAGGTCTGCTCAAAAAGCTAGAGACCCTGAAGTCTTATTTGGTTGGCATGTCGGTTATCCAGGTCAAAAGAAGTGGTCTGGAAACTCTACTCAATGATCGAAGAGTACTCCTCTCCTACAACGGAACCGATATCACTGCCCACGACGATATCATCCCCATCCTCGAGCAGGATGATTTAATGAGTGGATTGTTTTTTAGAGGAATCGATACCAAAGATGCCAGCTGGATTGAAAGTCGACTCGATAAGCTTAAATCCTTTATGGCACTTTTAAAGACCTATGATCTGGACTCCCATGATCCATTTCCGAGTTATGACGAGTTCAATAAGATTCAGCAGCTTTTTTATGGTCAAAACCAGGAAGAAATATTGGATGAATTTTTAGGTCCTAAAGGACTGAATTTTCATGAACTAGATTTCTTTAAAGAATATCACAATAAAATGAACACCACTTTGATAAATTATGTATCGGTAAAACTCTCTCGTGAAGGTCAGGTAGCCAATGAATGAACAAAGAATAATTGATGTAACTCTCCCTCTATCTCCTCAGCATCAGATTGAGTATTTTAAAGACAAGAGTATTCTCTTTAGAGTTGATATTAAAAATAGCCGCATTTCTCCTAAGCAGTGTTTAATGACATTGAGTAATATGCGTTTAAAAGCTGAAGTTCAAGGAGTCACACCTGAGCTACTTAAAGAATACATGACCGGAAACTTTGTGGTAGAAACCACAAATCTGGCCAAGATCACGGCAAATGTTATTTTCGGTTATAAATATCAAGAAATGCCATATACCGATGTACAGAATGATTTCTCACTGGAAGACTACGCTCATTTCATTGTCGACAATCAGGAAATGATTGAGCAGTGGTGTAATCTGATAAAATCAATTCCCCTTTATTTAGCAATGTCTGCCACAAAGTTTCTGGATGAGGAAACTTTGGAACTCTTAAGACAAGAGCTCCCTAAAGTAGAAGGGCGCCTTCCTGCAATAGGTGCTAACCTTTCACAAGTTCTGGCACTACCCGAATTCTTAGTGATGTTCAATACAGATGATGATCTCAAAAATTTGATGAGTCAGTCTTATTATCCGTATTATTTTGACGAACAAGTATATGGTGGAGAAAAACTTATTAGTTTTCTAGCCTCAGAGAATCATAAAACGGACTTCGCAGTCCTTAGTACTGTGGCCATGCAATTCCTCAAGGAAAAAGAGCTTAAATGATTAAGAGTAACCTCTTTGATCGAATGAATTATGCAGGTGAAGTTAACTGGGATTTAGATAAGTCCAATAACTTCTATTCCTTTATGAATATCGATATTTTAAATGGCTGCGATTTCAGCTGTCACGGCTGCTTTGTAAATAAAGGTACTAATTCTTCCAATCTTGAAAATGATTTAAAAATTATAAGTAAAATTGCAGATGAAATTAACGCCAGCTCACTCCATTTAGAAGAGATTGCTCTGGGCCCAACTGATTTTTTCAGTGCCAAGAATACATTGGATGTAATCAAGCATCCTGACTTTAAAAGACTCTTTAAGAATCCGGATACCAAGTTTGTCATGCTCTCAACTCTTAAAGCGGGTCCGGATGAAATCAGGGAAAAACTTGAAGTACTAGAAAAGTACGTAGGGCATCTGGATATTGACCTCTTAATTGCCACTGATATGGATGAGTTCCTGACTGATCCTAACTATATCTCTAATATGAAAATCAAATGGAAGGTTCTGGAGGAGTCAGGACTTGAATTTGATCCCGCTTTTCAAATTAATATCCATCCTGCCAACCTGATCAAATACGATGCTGAAAACCTCACCAGACTGGCCCAAATCATTAAGACCGAATTTGATACTATATTAGAATTTAATCCTTCAATCTTGCGGATCAAGCATCAGAAGCAAAAAGAAAATCTTCACTTCTGGATGCAAACCATTAAAGAAAATTTTAAGAAAAATGCCGATGGATTCACCTATACGATGCTTAACAAAGGTCATAGTGGGATGAACAATATGGTCATCAATTTCAGGAATGGTAACTTCTACATTTGTCCTTTTATCTATGAGAATGTTTTCTCTTATGAGAACACGTATCTGATTCCCAAAAAAGGTGAAGAATATACCTTAAATGATCTGACTACTGCCAAAGAGGACTTTTTTATTAAACAAATGCAGTTTTCTGAAAAAACTACTAATTGTGTAGGCTGCGAATATTTAGTGTCTTGCTCTTATAAAAACGTACTTACTTTCATGGAGGCCAACAATATAAAAGATTGTTTTCTAGGCCTCGGGAATGGAGAAATACATGGCCGTGCAGTTTGATGCTTATCGAAAACACGTAAGCGGAACCAAGCCGCTTAAATATACGCCCACTCTAGAATTGGATATCATTTTTGATGCCCTGGATGGTTGCGAAATGAACTGTCCTGGCTGTTTTGTCGATACTAAGAACAAATTTACCGTTAAGGACATGCAGAACATATATGACCTAACTAAGGAATTTAAAGATCAGGGGATTGAGGCCAATGAACTCTTCCTTGGTCCAACAGATATCTTTGATGCAGCCAATTTTGATCAGCTCGTAGATGAACCATTGTTTGATAAACTGATTGATCAGTATGCGGCCTTAACCTTCACTTCAACCATGTTAACTCCACATGAAGAGTTAAAACGCAGGGTAGATAAATTAATGAATCTCATGGCACCTTATGGGAAACGCTTTGAGCTGTTTGTGGTTATAGATATTGATAAATATATAGCAAATGATCGATCGTACCTGGATGGATTTGATCGGAATCTTGAAGTCATCAAAAACATCGATATCAGACTAAAAAAACAAGTGAACATTTTCTTTATCGCTAACTTCTATCCTGAAATGTTCGATCAAATAAGTATCAACGAACTTAACATGAGGATTAAAAACGATTATGGATCTAAATTTAAGATCAATCCTTCTTTTGCCCGGGCAACTAATTCCCGGATGATAGAAAAGCAATCAAAGATGCTTAGTGACCTGCTTCAAAATCAAGTTGATAATACTACCATAAGAAATGTCTTCCTTAATATGGTCGATATCTACTTTGGTGGAGATACTTTCCATTCTTTGACGTACACGGAAGGCCGGCTTTTTGTGGCCCCTTTTCTTTATGAGTTTGTTCCACTTAAACGGAATGAACTGGAAGTGAAATCACGAGAGGACGGACGTTTTTATATGGCAGATGTCTTCGATAAAAAAGAAGAGTTAACCATAGAACAGTTCAACCACGCAGCGACTCTCACTCATTGTTCTAATTGTCAGTTTCAACCTAACTGTATAGCCCGAAATCATATTCAATTTATGAAACTTCATAACATCACCAGTTGTGTCGTTCCTAAACCATTATATAGAACGTCCTTTAAAGCATCGGAGTATTAATATGACTATTGAAACGAATTTCTTCGAAAAAATGTCCAAAACAAATGTCGACAATATTGAGACAATGGATTTCGTTCTCAATCTCGATATTTTAAGCGGCTGTGTTCATTCATGCGAAGGCTGTTACGTCAATAAGACGAAGGTTGTAGCCAATTGGGAAGAAACTCTCGAGAAAACTTATCAGATTGCCAAGGGTCTGACTGAGCAGGGTCTGCGTTTTAGAGAAATCGTTCTGGCGCCGACCGAGTTTTTTAGCGCAAATAATACAATAGAAGTCCTGCTTCACCCGACTTTTCAAAAACTCATGAGACTGCATGAAAAAACTCGTATTACGGCCGCTTGTGTATTTGAAAATCTTGATAAAGTCAGATTCCAGCGAATTTTTGATATTTTAGATAACACTGAATACTTTAGAAAAGAAATGATTCTGGAATTTCTAGTCCCACTCAACACCAAAAAGATGCTCGTTCAAGAAGAAAAGTATATGGCCGATAATAAGTGGGCCCTTAATTTCTTTTTAAACAACTCTCCGAAAGTGATCGACTGGTCATATGTTGTAAACATTCACAACAATGAGCTGTTGAAAGAAAATTACATGGCAATGGTAAATACAATTAAGACCGAATTTAATACCATCATGGAGTTCAACCCAGGTTTTTTCCGCAGTCATAATAATACATTAATTGATAAGAACCTTTCTTATTGGAAGAGCTTTCTTCAGGAAATTCTTGAAAAGAATAACCATAAGGACATTTACCTCACGAATGTGGATAAACACCACAATACCGGTAATACCATTTGCTTAAATATTTACGATAATGAAGTTTACTTTAGCCCATTTATCTATGAACAGATCATCGATACCAACAAAGTTTTTAAAGTTGAAGATCTGAATCCTCATAGCATTATGGAGCAACATCTGGATCTCCAGACTAAGAGCTTTCAATATGCGGAAAAAACTTCTGAATGTGCTGACTGCGAGTACCTCACTGCCTGTGTCGGAAGAAATGTTCTGAATTACATGGAAAACAAGGGAATTAAAGAATGCTTATTCCCACAAAAGTTTAAAGAACTTGTTAGTTAGTTTTATACCAGTCGATCAGGTTTTTAAAACCACTGCACCCATTGGTGTTGAAATCATCAATGGGTTTTAAGTGTTCGCTTAGGCAGTGGCCTAAATAAGGACATATTTTGCAATGCGGATCAATGGTGTAACAATCCTTCTCACTTTGTGCCCAAGTGGCATACTCGTCCAGGGATGCTATTTTTTTAAAATATTCATTTCCAGCTTGATCAAATTCCAAAACACTCCATTCATTACCTGGAGTTAAATAAATATGCTGGTCACTCCAACTGGATTTCGTTTTATCCAAGGTCATTTTCAAGAGATCGATATTCACAAACCGGAACCCTGGGTTTAGCTCCTCATATTTTATTATGTAGCGCTGAATGAGTTTTTCATAATCCTTATGCCCAAAAGACTGCCGATTACTTTGATTCTGATTATAGGGCTTAATTTCAAAAGATTGCAGTTTGGGTAATTCCATCAGAAGTGCGAGCACTTCATCAGGATCAAAACTTGCGAACTCCTGAGTTCCTAGTGAAAGAACGGAAAAACCGACTTCAAGTTTTTGCATTTTTTCAAAAACTTTTTGATAGGCCTGACGGGCCTTATAATCCCAACTTACTGAAAGAGTAAAATGCCGAGGCAAATGAGTGATAAATGGTGATTCAGGATTAGAAAGATTAGTGATCAGGTTTACCGGAATATTTAGGCTCGATAAATAGGCGATCAATTCAAGTTGGTAATCTAAAGACAATATTGTAATTTCTCCGCCATATAAGTCGATGTGCTCAAGCGAAAAACGAGTTTGTAGTTCCTCGATCCGCTCTTTTATGCTCGCAATTGGTAAAAGCTGAACCGACGATAGCTGCTCCTGCGTGAGATAGCAGGTTTCAGCACATTTGCCGCTTCTGAAATTACAGAAATAAGTCGGATTGAGACTTAGGATCATAAGTAATTAAATTAAAATTAAGAGCATTAAGGAAGGTGTTGTGCAACAAAGTTACACAACACCAATCTAAGATTATTGATTTTTAGGGAAAGGCTTCGGGCTTGTTTCGTAACCAAACTCTTGTACAAGTTTTCTTACCGCCTTAATCTGACGTTTTGGATCATTATCCAGAACACCATCTACAGCAGGAATCAAATTACCACTTCCATCATCCCAGAAAGCCGGCATTGAGGTATAAGGTAAGAATGATTGTGGATTAGAGATCCATGCATCCATCCAACCTTCACGTAAACGTTTCTTAGCAAAATGGAGATCTGGAGCTTGAGGATCATCCTTATTGAATCCACCGGTGTGACAAGTGACACAGGCCAACTCTTCCCAGATTCTCTTAGCAGCTTCTCTTTCACCTGGTTCCCATTCAACCTTAACTGGAGCTTCGAAAGTGTTCTGGTTTGAACCACCCTGGAATCCAGTGACAAGTTTATTAAGCTCATCATGCTTAAAGTTAAACGTAGGCATTCTTACTTTTACATAACTACGGATTGGATGAACATTCTGTAAGAAGTCATACAACCAATCAGTTTGAACACGGAAGCCTTCTTTAGTTAAATATGGAGGCCCGTAGTTTGGATCTTCAAAAGCTTCAGAAAGTTTACCGCCAATACCATCAATTTTATGGCAACCATAACAGTTGTATTGGTTCGCCACTTTCATCCCATCATAGTACTGCTTCTCACCAGCACTAAGACGTTTTTGTCCGGCCAATGGCACTTTATCAGAAACTTGACCCAGAAGAACTCCTACCATAGCTTCAACTTCACTATCATTCAGATAGAAGTTAGGCATTTTGTTCAGATCTTTAAATGGCTTAGGAACACCTACATCCCAGATGCGTGGAGTTTTCAAGTGTTGAGTTAACCAGCCCTGACGAGTATGCGGAACATGCTTCTGCTGACCGAAACCGAACTGCTCAACAGGTTTAGAACCTTCTTTTGTTAATTCAGGACCAATCTGTGGAAGGTCACCTTCAAAGCCATTAATGTTGTGACAAGAGTAACAACCATATTTACTGATAGAACGTTTACCCAGCTCCATCGTTCTCTGGTCATCATTTAATTTCTCAAGTTTTGCCTGAGCAGCTTTCACTGTTTCAAATGCTGAGAAATAATCTTGAACCAAAATCTCATCTCTGACTTCTTTGTTGATCTCAGGGAATTTAAGATCAGCAAATTGCTTATTTTTAAGGCTGAGTAAGTAAGCTGCAATATCATTGGCCTCAGTATCCGTTAATCGGAAGGAAGGCATAACCGTGTCTTCTTGATAATGAGATGGTTTTTTAAGCCACGACACTAACCAGTTAGGATCAACTTTTGAACCAGTCCCTGTTAGATATGTGCCCTTACGCTCACCTACGGCATTCCATTTATCATCAATGCCTTCAACCATGTGACAGCCGACGCAGCCAATAGTTTCAATCAGTTCTTTACCATTATTGGCATTACCACCAGTGTAATTCTGGAATGGTTTGTAATTCCGGGAAGTACGGTAGATGTATTCTGCCATGGCATTAACTTCTGCCATGTTCTTGGCCTTAAACTCAGGAGTCGAATTGTTTTCCTGGTTAAAGTATGAAGGCATCTTAGACTTAGGATTGAAAGTCTTAGGAGACCAGATCCAGTTTTTAATGAATTCTTTAGAAACCTTGCCATCAATTTTTTGAAGTGAAGGACCCGGCTTCTTCATGTGCTGCCAGCCTTCAATCTTGTGACAAGCATAACAACCGTATTGTTCCACCAATTGACGACCATGATTTAGTTTGTCCGCCATTGGAATGCGTTCTTGTTGTGTATGACACTTCATACACATCCCTTCTACATGCTGCAGAGGAAGCATTGGCTGAGGAACCTTGTGTGGCTCATGCCAGTGATATTTTTCCTGCCATTCCTTCATTTGCTGAGCGTTTTGAGGAATGTGTGCCGGTGAATTGAAATCATTTACTCGGTCACCAACACCACCGTGACAAGAGGTACATCCAAAGTCTTTAACAGGGTGAGCTGAGCTTACACCGACTGCCAGAGTATCAACTTTAGGGTGTGTCTTATAAGGATTGGACTGATCTTCATAACCTGGCTTATCAATAAAGACGTGACAAGTAGTACAGCGATCAATCTTTGGAACTTGTTGGAAATAAAAATCGTTAGTGGCGTTAGTAATAACGTACTGACGAATTTTGATCGTTGGATCGAGATAATCAATAAAAGGGGCATTACGAAGGGCCCAAATAGGGTTCTTCTCCGCTGCGGCCATCGCGGTGAGCATTCTTTCTTTATCACCAACAAGATTTTTCAGCTCTTTCTCAGCGGTTGTCTTATCGGCCATGATGACTTTCAGCTCTTCCTGGGCCTGAGTTTCCTGGGCCTGTAGACCTTTTAAATTATCCTTACCTTCAACTTCTTTCTTTTTAAATTCATCAAAGGTTACTTTAAGCTTTTTAGCTTCTTCAGGATGATTCTGCATCAAAGCATGCTCGTACTGGAACTGGAAGGCGGCAGCTTGAGAGCCATTCACACCATTGACCATGTTCTGCACATAGATTTGGCGCTGAATCTCAGAAATTTTATCGTTAATTTTTTCGACTTTATCTTTTTGGGCCTCTAGACCCTTTTCGGCTGCAGCAATTTGGGCCTTAACTTCTTTGAGTTTATTGCCATCAATAGAGCCATCAATTTCTTTGATTTTCTCTTGTATCTTTTGCTTTTCAATATCAAGAGCTTTCACTTGGACAGCTTTCCAAGGCCGGATGTAGTCATCAAAAACCATCCAGATCACAACTAAAAGAAAGCATACAGAAGTAACAGCAAAGATCTTATTCAGAACTTGCGTGTCAAAAGCCATACCAGGTTCACGTTTCATTATCGCTGCCTTATCTAAAAAAATCGATTAAAGGTTTAATTCAAATTCCGGCATGGCCAGAACATACTTCAAGTTAAAGAACCAACGAAGATACATCTTGATTGGTAAACTCATCATTCCAAGAATCAAAAAAATCATAATGTAATAACGAATGGCCCCCATTCTTGGCATATAACTCTTACCCCATTTTTTATAAATCAAAGGGAGTAAGCCAAACATGTATCCAAAAGTAGCAAGGAGACCAAAAATTTCACGGACAAAAATATTTTTAGGCAGACCAACATTAAAGAGCTTAATCCACATAATCTCAGACAGGTTGATGTTGTTCTCGGCTACAACTTTATGAGCATCCCAGTATTCAAATGGACCATAAAAAGTCCAGTTTGGACCACGCAGGAATGTCCCCACCTGAATTAAGAAGATCCAAAGGGCCAGCCATCCAAAAAGGAAACCAGTGATTGCGAATTTTCTCTCTTTGAATGTGTAGTAGCCGTTACCTTTAGGGTTAACGTCAATAAATGGGATAGCAATCAGACCAACTAGAATAAGCCCTGGAAGAACCACACCGGCCATCCATGGATCGAAGTACACAAGCATTTCCTGAAGACCTAGGAAGTACCAAGGAGCTTTAGCAGGGTTTGGTGCCCATGTTGGGTTGGCCGGCTCTTCTAGAGGGGCTTTGAAGAAAATTGCCCAAGCAATAAGGAAGATTGTACAAAGAATCCCGCACAGCAATTCGATGTAAACAAGGTTAGGCCAAGCCCAGACTTTTTCTCTGTTCTCAGGAGTCCCCTCAATTGGAGGTTCACCAGCAGCGATACGAAGATCGTTTTGATGACCTTTATAGAGAGAGTACCAGGTTGACCAGAAAACCAATCCATTAAGAATGATAATAGGAATGTTATCTGGAAGAGATATTACAGTGAAAAAGACAGGGTCAGAAATCATCCATCCGAAGATGACGAGGGTTCCAATTAAAAGACCAAGTCCAAATTTTTTAGTTCCAACAATATCGATTCTTCTTAAGGCAATCACAAACAGCACAATGAATGCTGTAAATGAGTACACTGGGGAAGAAAGGTAGTTGATTGCTTCCTTAATCATATGTTTCCCTAATCCTTCTTATAGTGGAGCTGAAATTCCGCCATCTTTACGTACACGCCAGAAGTGAACAGCAATAAGAACTGCTACAACTAGTGGAATGAATACGCAGTGGAGAATATAGAAACGAAGCAGAGCTGCCTCGCCTACAAATCGTCCACCAAGAAGCTGGAAACGAACATCATTTTTATCAGAAACCATGACAAAGTCACCGATCTTGGCCAGAGCGGCACCAGGACCACCTGCACCAGCAAACGGAGTTGCTTTCGCCATGTTTGAACCTACTGTAATCGCCCAGATTGCCAACTGATCCCAAGGAAGGAGGTAGCCTGTGAACGATAGAAGCATAGTAAGAACAAGAAGGATTACACCCACACCCCAGTTGAATTCACGAGGTGGTTTATAAGAGCCAGTCATGAATACACGGAACATGTGAATCCATACGGTAATAACCATTAAGTGAGCGCCCCAACGATGAAGCTCCCGCATAATCCCCAAAGGTACGTGTTCACGTAATCCGATGATATCTGTGAATGCATATTCAGCAGTTGGGCGGTAGTAAAACATTAACAGAACCCCTGTCACAGTTAGTGCCAGGAATACAAAAAATGTAAGACCACCCATACACCAAGTATAACCAAGCTGAACGCCCGATTTCTTGAGTTTGATTGGGTGAAGATGAAGAAAGACGTTACCGGCAATGACTGCTGCACGGTTACGGGCATTGTTTGGGGGACCATGACGAAAAATTGCTTTCCAAACCTGGGTGTTAGCAACTTTTTTTGCGAAACCTTCAGACATATATTTTACCTCTAAAAATTAGACTTCAATGTAAGAATCAGCGTTGCTCCATTCACCTTTTTCGTAACGGAACACTTTAGTCTTATCTACGATAATTTTACCTTCAGTATTTCGAGAAATCTTATAGCGCTCTAATGGACGAGGAGCTGGACCTTCGAAGTTAATACCATTTGGATAATAACCAGAACCGTGACAAGGACATTTAAATTTTGATTCGGCAGGAAGCCAGGTTGGAATACAGCCCAAGTGAGTGCAGATGTTTGACATGGCAACAAGGCGGCCATCTTTCTTATAGATCCAAACTCCAAAACCATTTTTCCAACGTTCATCTACTCCATCAGGATAATCATCTGGAAAGCCAGCAATGAAATCCATGGCAGGTTCAAAGACAACGTTTGGATAAAGAAATCTAAAGACTAGACTGGCCATACCCGCAGCTGCGGCACCAAATGTAATCCAACCAACAGCGAGAAAGCTAAAGAACTCGCGGCGGTTTAGACTGGTTTTTGCCTCATCACTCATGAGAGATTCTCCGGAAATAAATATATCAGTGCCAATGAAGGCTCTGATTATAAGGGGCTATTTGTTTTCACCCATTATGGGTGTAAACTTCTAATTTTTCAATACTTTTAGAACCTGTTTTGCTTTTGTCGTAACTCTCACGTTAGAGTCATCTTGCTCAACTTTCTGGACCAGATTCGATAATTCATTCCATTTGGATTTTTCCAAATTTTCCAATGCATTCATTTTCAATGCTTCCACTTGCGCACCGTTTAACTCACCCGCCTGCGCCACGTCATATCTTAAGTTAAAGATCTCTTCCAACACTGGAATGGCCTGGGAATTCTTGGTGCCGGTGAGAACAATCGCCGCAGCATAGCGCAATGTTTTCTCAGTCGAAGTCAATAAAGGAAGTGCTACCTCTTCAGTATTTGGTCGATTGTGCGAGGCCATGGTCAACAAAGCGACTTGTTTAAGACCAGGATCAACGTCTTGCTGAAGCAGCGCTTCAACTTTTTGCCAATGAATATCGGAACCTTTCGACATATTTCCAAGAGAAACTACAGCATTAAATTTTACTTGAGGGTCTTGGTCCTCCAACGCAGTATTTAAAACAGGAAGCGTCAAAGGATTGTTTAAGCTTCCGAGGGCCAATACAACAAAATTTCTTGTACGAGGGTCAACTGTTTCCCGATAAACTTGAGAGAGATTTTCAATTACCCATGGCATATCTTCTTTGGGGATTTTCTGCCCGGCCAAAAACTTAGACAATTCGTATGCGGCTACCCAACGGTTGCCGAAAGTCTTCGAATTCATCTCGTTAATCAGATCACGATGATTTTTTCCAGTTGAGAGCATTTTGGTTACGCCAAAAATGATCAATGCTCCAATGAGAACAATAGCAATAGGAACAGCGATTCCCGAAAGTGGTGAACTTTCGAGCATTTTTTTAACTGGAGGGTTGTTGCCCTGATTTTGTTCGGACATTTGATTTCCTTATGATGAAAAAGGCGGTAAATGTACGGGGAAATTAACAAAATGAAGCTCAAATTGGAAGTCTAATGGCCTATCTTCTAAGATTTTTATTAGTCATCATGGTTCTTGGTGTTTCTCTAACCACTTCAGTCGCACTTGGTTGGCTAGACCTTGGTTTTGGACATATTCAGTTGGCCATTCCCACTTTCATGTATGTGATTTTCATCCAAGCATTTGTCATGTTCTATTTCATTGGGGTTTCTCGATTAGTTGAGAACGTGTGGAATGCATTAAATAGTGAAGCTAACCTAAGTGAACTTTTTGATGATGCCCCTGAGGATCTTGAACCTTATAAGAAGAAAGTGGCCCGTTATGTCCACGAGTCGCAACTTTCAAAAAGACAGACTATTCCCTGGACAATGTTAATGCTGGTTCTCGGAACTATCGCCTTTTTACTGGGTGGTGCCCATGATACCGGACTGGTGAGTAAGGTTGTACACTCAGGGGTCGCCTATGGCTTTCTGGCCTCTATGCTGATTGGATTTGTACGTCAGTGGTATTACCTGGGAAAAAGCCATTTATTGTTGGGTGAAATGAAAGGGCTATTCGGGATGTCTCGCGACGCTATGTAGTTGAAATTAAAGACAAAAACCAAGGCTTATCTTAAGGGTAAGTCTTCCTCGCTATTCTTCCGATAAAATGAGCATATGAAAAAGCTTATTTTACCTCTCATATTATTATCCGGCCGGCTATTTGCTGCTGAAGTCATTGATCAAAATGACAGCAAACAAATTGTCTCTGTTGTAAAAGATCTGCAAATTGAAGAGATGCTTAGTACCACTAGCGAATTTAAAAAATGTAGAGATAACAATCAGTTTGTAGCTTCAGATGGTAAACCAGAACGAGATAGAAAAATCCAGGAAGCAGAAAAATGTTTTAAGGAAGAACTGGCGAAAACTGATAATCCAAAGAAACTAGAAGAGTTATCTGAAGCCTTAAATCTTCAACACTATGGTCTCGTTCAAAGTAAAAATGCCAAGGATATTCAAAATTATCTTAGTGATAAAATGTATAAATCACTTACGGGAGTTGATCGTAAAGAACAAGATAACAAGAAACTCGTTGAAAGCCTGAAGTTTAAAAATAAAAAGCATGTCGACCAGAAAGTATTCATTGATATGTATAAAACTCAGCTGGGTAAAAACGCTTTATTTGAAATTTCCCGATTTTGTTTTGAAAATTTAAGATCAGAAGATTCTACCGCTGATAATTTCGCCGACCACTGGAAGAACTATAAGAAAGAATCATTAATTCAAAATATTGGTAAAATTAACGATTTGGGTAATCCCAAATTTGCCAAAGATTTAAGTGATCCAGAAGATAAAACAAAAATTTATCAGCAAATTTTTACCAGCATTCAGGGTAGTGATGGCAAAACAGCTATGTCAGATGCTGATATGTCTGATTTTTTTATGGAGTGTGGAAAACTCATTGTTCCGCTTTGTGATGAATTTCAACAATCGATCAATCTGGCTAAAACCGAATCGCAAGTAGATGCAGGAAAGGCTACCAAAGGCGCAGCTGCCTGTCTGGCAAAAAGCCGAATCCAGGGTTATAAAAAAGCACTAGTTGATACGGAAAAAGTAGTTGAGCTCTTCAAAGAGATGTCAGAGAAACCAGGAGATCTAGGAAATTTTTTACTCAAAGGTAAACCAATCAATCAATTTGTTGCCGGTGAAAATGGTAATGAAACGATCGATAACCTCACTAACTATACCTCGACTGACTTAATTGAAGGTGGCTACACCAAGGATGATCAGGCAAAGCAGAAAGAAGAGGAATGCACAACCAATCCAGAACTCTCAAGTTGTGAAGCTTTCTTAGCTGATGCGGAGAATTTTGATAAGGCCAAGCATAATGTAGAAATGGAAATGACCTTAAAGCGTGAAGTTGAAATGGCGCGAGTAAAGAAGTTAGTGAATGGTGACAAGAAAGATCTTGAAACTTACTTAAAAGATAACGGGTATATGGATATTTTAAAGGCCTATGAAAATGATCCCGGATTAAGTGCAACTAAGATTGCAGAAATGATTGGTAAGAATTTCGAGGCCAAAAAGCGCGCGACTCTGGAACAAATCAATAACAAACTGGGGAAACGTCAGGTACAGAGTGATGCCAAGCCAAATGAGATTTCTCAGAGTGCTAAAGAAGTCATTAAGGAATCAAAAGAAGAGCGTGCCCGAATGGGCCAAGTTGTACTCTTTAATAATATCATTACTTCTCATCTGAAGTTGCATAAGGCTGATTCCTCAGGAGTCTTACAACCAGTTGGACGAAACGTGAATGCCTGGAAAAAAGAAGAAGAGGCCCTAACTGAGAAGAAAGTGAACCCTGAGCTCTTTGCCAATCTCAAGGCCACAACTGAGGGTGTGCAAGGTATGGGAAAAGATTCTCAGATCCAGGGGTTTGCTATCCTGGATGAATTCCTGGGCAAAGATGGCAATAAACCTTAAATAGACTTGATCCAGATGAAAACTCGGTTTTTACCGGCCTGATCTCCGCCTTGAGAGCGGCTTTCAAAAATTGTGGACTCACCTAAAGTTGATACCTTGGTCATGAAATCTTTAAGATTTTTTGAAGGCACCATGAGGTTGAAATACAGTCCACCAGGAATCTGCATACCAGGCTTAACGTTATCCACTTGAGCGATGCCAAATTTTTTCATCAATGGCAGAATTTGGGTACGAATGGCAGATGGTTCTACCGAGGCCATGAGAATCCGGTAAGCCTTTTTATTGGAAGAAGCATAGGAACTATCCCGATATCCTCCTTTTTTATTCTCTTCATATTCGGATTGCTCAGTTTCAGCTTCTCCAAAACTTTTTGGGACATCTTCCACTGAATCCAAAACAACAACATCTGATTCAGGATCAAAACGCGATTCACTTTTTTCATCAGAGAAAACCTGCTGAGCTTCGATTTTTTCCAATTCTTCCAGTTCTTTGTTGGTTAAGTCTATCTGCTGTTTCGCCAACAGGTCTTGTTCCTGATAAGAAAGTGATTTATCTAACCAGAAGAAGTTGGGTTCAAACAAAGTAATCTTATTAACCAGATAATCTTCATACCATTTGTTGGTATTTTTTAAAGCGAAAACCACCACACTTAAAATCAGAAGGAGTAAAATCACTTCCTGAATGAATCTTAGCTGCTTTTTATAGCCGGCCCTCTTCTTTAAATTTTCAAAATCTACTTTTAAAGAGAGTATATCTTTTTGAAGTTCTTTCACTAAATTTGCCCAATCAGGATAAAGAGTTACCTCCATATGAGCGAGAATATCATCTTCAAAAGTTCCCTTGTCTTTGGCATCAGTGCCTAAAATAGGAGAGAGTTCTCCAAATTTTAAAAACAGGTTTTTTGAACTGACGTTACTTATTTGAAAATTTTCATTAATTAAATCTTCATAAGCAGGATAAACTTTGATCAAGTGATCTCGAAGCACGGTTGCAACATATTTTTCGGGAACATCAAACAAGAAGGCCAGTTCACGAACCGAACGCTCCTGATTGACGAATGAATAAGCGATAAACTTTTCAAATAACCAGTTTAACCATGAGATGAGCGGACCGGATTTTGCGATACGTTTGGCATAGTCAAAACGCTCTGCCAGTTCAAGATGTTCAATTTGATCTTTAAAGAATGATTCCCAAAAACCGCTGAAAGATTCAGCGTAGCGGCCTTCCCAGGCAATTGAATTGATATCCAGATCTAACCAATTCTTAAAATCTTCAAAATCTGATTTTGTTAAACTCATACTTTTTTTATTAAAAGAGCAATTCCTTGCCCTCCACCAATACATGCAGAAGAAATACCATAAGTCTTCTTTAGCGTTTGTAACTGACGGGCAAGTGTCAAAGTAATTTTTACTCCAGTGGCACCCAATGGATGACCTAAAGCAACTGCCCCTCCCCATATATTAAGACGAGAAGATTCAATTTCCAATGCTTTCTGACAAGCAATGACCTGAGGAGAGAAAGCTTCATTAATCTCAAACAAGTCTATATCTGAAATTTTTAGTTTTTGTTTTTGCAGTAGTAGCTGGATGGCAGGAACAGGACCAATTCCCATTCTGGAAGGATCCACTCCTACAACTTCTCCACCAATGATTTCTGCCAGAGGAGTTAATTTATGCTTTTTCACATACTCTTCAGATGCTACTACCATTGCACAAGCACCATCCACAATTCCGGAAGCAGATCCAGCGGTAACTGTGCCTTCTTTTTTAAAAGTAGGTTTGAGCTTTTTCAGATCATCCAGAGAAACATTTTCTCTTAAATGCTCATCTTTAAAACAACCATTAACACTAGTTAGTTCGGGTTGAATGAAATTTGCTTGATAGGCCTGATTTGCTTTGAGATGTGATTCATAGGCATATTTATCTGATTCGTCTTTAGAGATCGCATAATCCTGAGCGAGATTTTCGGCAGTGATTCCCATTGCCAGTTGAGTATGCTTATCAGAGAGTGTATCCAGCAGTAGATCCTGTGATTTAAGGGGACCATACTTAGTTCCAAAACGTGCCCCGTAGGTAAGATGTGGGGCCATACTTAAAGTTTCAGCACCAGCTATCAGTAAGGCCTCAGCTTCAGAATTTCTGATCAGACGGGCACCCATAATCAAAGCTTCAATTCCAGATCCACACAAGCGGTTTACCACCATGGCAGGTGTTTCTACTCGCATTCCAGTTTTTAAAGCAAGATGTCGGCCGGCATAGAGGGTGTCAGGGGTACTGGGAATAACATTGGCAAAAATTACCTGATCAAGTGTCTCAGGGTCAATTTTGGCATCCTGAAACAAAGCCTCTGTTGCAAATACAGCAAGTTCTACCGGAGTCAGACCACCCAGGCTTCCGCCAAATTTACCAAATGGCGTGCGTTTGCCATGAATGATAAATACTTTTCGGGTTTCTGGACCCATCATTTTTTGCCTGCCTTGTAAGGAATCGCCTTATCTAAGTATGATAATAAATAATGCCATGAAAGGCATTAGCTTTTAGAAAAGGAAAAGTTGGCTATGTCTGACGTAACATCAACCCAGAATCGGATCAATAATACTAAAGAGGCGATGAATAAGCGTCAGACTTTCGAATTGAGAAAGATGGGAGATAACTACGAATCAGAACTAAAAGAAGTCAAAGAGAAGAATGAAAAAGAAGTTGCACGAGTCAAAAAAGACTACGAAGTTCAGTTAAGCAAAGAAAAAACAGAAGCTGAAGTAAAGCTGACCAAGGTTCGCAACCAATATTCTAAAAGAATCGAAGATGAAACTCAGAGATTTGAAAGACTCCTGAGTGACTTGAAACAATCTCAGGCCGATCGCATGGCCGAGTCCACGATGAGTAATGAGCAACAAATAGCCAATGTTGAGAGTAAGCACCGGGAATATCTCGAAAAAGCACGTCAAAAATTTGAAGAAGAGAAAGCTAAGCTAGATGCTTAGTTTTGAAGAAATCACACATCTTAAAATCCAGGAAGGAGCATAGATGAGCCAGAAGAATACAGAGAATGGAATATTCATTAATGGTAAGAAGCAAGTTATAGAGCTTCTTCAAAGAATGGATGCAGGTGATAAGGCCCGTCTACTTAAAAATTTGAGAACTCGGAACCCCGTTCTAGCTAAAGAGCTGACAGAATCTTGTATTTCTTTTGAGAGCATTTGGGACCTAAGTGATGAATGCCTTAAAACTATCGTCTCTCAAGTCCAGCCGGCAATTCTAGGATTGGCATTGAATCTGGTTCACATTAAAAACCAACGACGTGCCCTCTCTTTAATTTCCCGTGATTTGGCGATGAAGGCCTTTGAAATTATGCAAAAAGATCTCACAAGTAACAGAAATGAATGCATCCGCGCTCAACAGAAAATTGTAGAGCTAGCAGTCAATCTTCACCGTAATCGTATTATTCAATTCTATTAACTTAGAAGTCTTTTGAAATCAACTTCCAGAGCGGATGTAAATTGTTCCTCTGGAATTATTGAAGAATGAACCATTCTATTTTCAGCAATGAGATTTGAAGTGTTTTGAAATCTGGTGATCATGGTGGTGGTTAAGTCAACCAGCCACTGTGGAGCACTGGAAAGAGCAGAGTTAAAGCTGGATGATGGCACTTCTATCAATTCACTTTCGGCCAGTGTGATCGCTGAATAGGTGTACTCCATATCCTGTATCATGGCACTTTCACCAATAATATCCCCTTCCTTGGCCAGGAAAACGGGGATAAGACGGTCTTTTGAAGCCTTAAGACAAAGCACTTCACCCTTCTTTACCAGGTACAATTTAACGGCCTTACTGCCCTCTTTAAATACGACTGCCCGAAATCCGAAATTATGCTTGTTGTCCATGAAGGAATTCCTTTTTGATTCTGCCTTCCAAAATTGTACCGAATCTTAATCCATATGTTGATATGGTTAATTCCTTTACCAGGAGTCTATGGCAGATATGGTAAACAAGGTGAAGCCCTCCACGAATGCTTTGAGATCTTTTTTGTAGGAAGGGAAAATTCTCCAGGAATTGTTCCGGTGTATAGTTTGAGTACTTTTTAAAAAGATTATCTACATCTTCAGCTTTTAAAACCAACCCATGGACATCATCTTCAATAAATTCTTTTCTAAGAAGATGCATGTTACCTAAAGAAGTCACCGTACCGGCAACACAAAACAACTCCTTCGTCTGAAACTTGTCGATTTCATTCCTGAGATCTAAAAAAACTTTTTGAAGGTTTTGCACAAATAAATCATCCTGTAACCACTGAGAGCAACGAACTGCTCCAATTGGCATACTGATACTTTCCAGGATCTGGAATGATTTAGTGTTCACTTTAATCAGTTCAGTTGAAGCTCCACCTATATCCATGATGGTAATGACTTCATTCTCAAATTTGGTATCAAAGAGGATACCCTTAGTAGAAAAATAAGCTTCTGCATCGGAAGTAATGATGGAAATGGTTACCTGAAGTTCTTCTTCAATTTTTCTAAAAAATTCGGCGGCATTTTTGGCAACCCGGGAAGCTTCAGTCGCTGTTGCAATAATGCGGTCGCGAGAAATTCCATGTTTATCGCACTCTTCAGCGTAAGACTTGATGGCATCATAAGTTGCTGCCATTGAGTCTGGATGAAAAGCCTTATTTTTATCAAGCTCTTTTCCAAGAGAAGTAATTTCACTTCTTTTAGACAACTCAACTAACTTGCCATGAGAGATTTCTGCGATTAAGAGCAAAACGCTATTCGAACCGATATCAATTGAGGCCCTAAGATCTTTCATCATGAATTAACAACTCTTACGAGTTCTCCAGGATTTTGAGGGTTAATAAAACCTTTTTCACAAATTATTCCAGTAATGAACTGATGATCAGTCACATCAAAGCTTGGATTGATGGCCTGAGCATTCTCCGGAGCAAGCTTAATGCCTTTAAGCTCTGTAATTTCTTCCATCGGCCGCATCTCAATTTCAATGTGTTTACCATCAGGAATTGAAATATCAAAGGAGCTAACTGGTGCAACAACATAGAAAGGTATATTGTAATGTTTGGCCACAATCGAAAGAGTGGATGTTCCGACTTTATTGGCAGTATCTCCATTGGCAGCGATACGATCAGCACCAACAAAAATTGCATCCACTTTATTATGTGAAAGTAAATATGAGGCTGCCCCTTCTACCACAATACTATAGGGAATATTTTCTTTAGCAAGTTCATATGCCGTAAGACGGGCCCCTTGCATATATGGACGAGTCTCATCGGCCAAAACGTATTCAACCTTACCTAATGAGTTAGCATAAGAGATAACGCCTAATGCAGTTCCGAGACTACCGCAGGCAAGAAAACCGGTATTACAATGAGTCATAAGACGCCACTTTTTGTCCCCTACTTTCGACAAAAGTTCTTTCACACCTATTTGTGCCATCGTGGTATTTTTATTATGGCTCTCATTAATCTGCTCATGTCCAAAATCAACCAGCCTTTTATAGAGATCTGAAACTGATCGACCTTCATTAATATAATCTTTCATAATCTCAAAACAACGATTCACTTCAAATGAAAGATTAACTGCGGTTGGTCTGGCGCTGATCATTTCATCGCAAGCGACTCGACATGATTCAAGAGTGACTTTGTTCTGACTTCTTACCCATAAGGCCATGCCATAAATAGCAGTGAAGCCAATACAAGGAGCACCTCGAACAACCATATCAGTGATCGCAGCAGCACATGCCTTGAGATCATTAATCTCAATCATCGTTTCTTTCTGAGGGAGTAGTCTCTGGTCAAGGAGATAGAGCTTTTCATCATTCCAGATTATCGGTTTACCCTGGTTCATAATTCTTCCTTATTCATCCAATATGGCTCAATAACTTCTTTCTTCACTGGTTTAAACTTCTTATTCTTAGGATAACTGAGCGACAATGAAGATTTTTGTTTAGAGCTCAACAGGCCTGAAATTTTAGCTGATTCCACATCTTCTAGCATTAATGAATTAACAGTCAGAACATTATTCCGTGCCGAAAAATTCAGGCTTTGTGTTTTAATCTCTTGAGAGTTCAAATTGAAAAACCGGGCGGTATTGTTGATAAAGTCAGGAATTTTTCCCTTCATCTTGGTTAGTTCGCTGGCCTTAATCTGACTTAACCATTCTCCTGATTCCCAGGTTGAGACCCAACGACCTTCGACTTTACCATCTAATAAGGCACTCTGAGCTTCAAAATATGGTTTAAGGAAATGATATTCCGGGTACCAATTGAAATTAACAAAATTCAAATCGAGCGCGACCTTACCTCTCCTTTGAGAAAAATTGATTTTCATGGAAGAATTTTCATCAGCGAGATCGGCTTGATAAAACTTTAAATCAGGTGAGAAGCCATACTTAAAAAGACCATCAAAAATTTTATCACCCTGTAGACATTTTTTACAAGAAATCGTGGTGACAAAATATGGTTTAGAAAGTTCCTGCATAAAATCTGAAATAGGTTTTACTGCAGAAATCGTTTGATTAAGACTAAGTCCAGAGAATCCAAGTTCTTCATTGAATTGTATAACTTTATTATTCTTCATATCCATGAAAGAACGCCGAAAGAAGCTGGCCTCTCCTTTAGGACTTATAAATGAAACTTCCCACCGGGCATTTTCAAAACTAACTTGCCACTTGCCCGGAATTAAACTGCTGTCAGGCAATTGGAGATCTCCATTAAAGGCCAATTTTCCATCGACATTGCCAGTGTTGGTATTAAAATTCTTTTTGAATTTAACGATACCCGCCGCATCTCCTTCAAGGCTTTTAAGATAAGGGTTTTTGATCTCTTCATAGACAAAACTAAAGTAATTCATTGGGAGATGAGTGAAATTCAAATTTAGATTTAGCTCTTCCTGGGAAGCCTTCATACTTCCTTTTCCAATTGATTTCTTATCAATCAGAAGATCAACTTCAGACTGAATACCCAAGACATTAGGCTTAAAAACCGATTTCCCATCAATAACAATATCTTCAAGTTGAAACTTATCATTGTTTTCTCTGGTTCTAAATTCTCCCCGATAATTAAATTGCCAAGCCTCAAACTCAGGGGTCACGTCACCAAAGAGCCATAGATCCGAGGTATAAGAAACATCATTATGTTTAATCTCAATAGGGATATTAATTTCAAACGCGGAATTCTTTCCGTATTGAAACTCTCGAACTAATAATTTAGAAACCGTAAAAAATCTCCGAGCATTATGAATATCCCTAACTGACACTTCTTTTGCCCTGACGGTAAAGCGCGCCTCAGTCAAATAAGTTGGTAATGAGACGTTAATGGTTTGGGGAGATATAGCGGAAACTCCACTTGAGGCGGTCGGAAGTTCTTCCTGATCAACAAAAATGTCTAGTTTAGAGATATTCACCTGGGCATTACCACGATTGGTAAGTAATAACCACCATGGGACCTTAAGTTCTACCTCACCAATACTTCCGATTAACTTCCCTCCCCGGCGGAGATAGATATTCTTTAAAGTTAAACTAAAATCCAAAGAGAACCCGTGAGAGATTTTTTCTACATGTAGTTTAGAGCCAGGATAGTTTTTTTGAACCTGTTCAGTGATTAAAGAAAGGAAAGTCTCAGGTTTCAATTGAGAATAGGCACTATAGAGTAGTCCTCCAATGATCAAAAAGAGACCTACCCATAATATCGCAATAACTTTCAATGAAATACGCATCTACTAAACCTTTTGCAGTGGTGCAAACTTAACCATAAATTTCTTTCTGATACCGTCGCGAAACATGATGGTAACTTTTTCATCTTGCCCCATACCTTCTGAATCCAACACTGTGCCTTCACCATATAAAGCATGAATGATTTTTGAACCTGAGGGATAGTTAGCAGAAGTCACAACAGGTCGTTTGGATTGATATACTTTTTCAGTGTGATAGACGTCTTCTTGATGAGAGGGAGTTTGATCAAAATCATCATACTTGGAATATGAGTCAAACTGAGCTTTTTTAGAACCTGTCTGATAGAAGTCCCATTTGTAATACTGGGAAGGAATCTCTTGAAGAAACTGGCTTGGTCCATTAAATTTCAGACTTCCCCACAATAACCTTCCCTGAGCAAAGGTAATTGTTAATTGTTTCATTGCCCGGGTCATGGCCACATAAAAGAGTCGACGTTCTTCTTCAATCGCCGTTGGGCCAACCTCAAGGCTTTTATAAGAAGGGAAGATATTTTCTTCAATACCTATCAAGAACACATAAGGATATTCCAGACCTTTAGAGCCATGGACTGTCATCAAAGAGACCTGATCCGAAGAGCCATCCTCGGAAACAGTTGTGTCCAAAGTAATGGTTTCTAAAAATTTTACTAAAGTTGGTTCAGTTTCTGAGTCTTCAAACTGTTTAATCGCACTCATGAGCTCTTCCAGGTTTTCCAGACGAGCAGCACCTTCATAGGATTTATCAGCTTTCAAGACTTCAAAATAACCCGATTCATTTAAGAGTTTCTCATAACTGAAGCTGGGAGAATGATTCTGAGATTCAAGGATCTGAACTTCCTGAATTAAGTGCACTAGTTGATTAATGGCACTATTCACTTTCCCGGAAAGAGAAAGATGTTTGAA
>DFXY01000036.1:0-11967 GCA_002381945.1 Bacteriovoracaceae bacterium UBA4096 | reverse complement strand
ACCACTACCCGCATGTAAGAAATCATGTCTTTGACTTCTTTACGGTCATAGAATTTAATTCCTGCCACTACCCGGTAAGGGAATTTTTCTTTTCTTAAAGCGTCTTCAATGGTTCGCGAGTGAGCATTATTCCGATAGAAAACAGCGACATCTTTTAGGGATATCCTTTTCTGATACAGCTTACGAATCTCCTGTCCAACAAACTCAGCTTCTGCTTTATCATCCCGGCACTCAATGATCCGGATCTCTTCACCTTCTTCATTATCAGTCCACATTTGTTTCCCTTTACGGGCCACATTTCGGGCAATGACTTCTGAAGCAGCTTCAATAATTCTTTTAGATGAACGGTAGTTTTGTTCTAGTTTAATCAGCTTCGCTTCAGGAAAAACATTCTCAAAATCCAGGATGTTCCGGATATCAGCTCCTCGCCAGGAGTAAATCGACTGATCTTCATCCCCTACGACACATAAATTACGGTGATGCTGACTGAGCTGGAGGATAAGATCAAACTGGGCTCGGTTGGTATCTTGATACTCATCCACCAGAACGTATTTAAATTTCTGTTGGTACTTTTGCAGTACTTCCGGATAAGACTTGAAGAGATTTAAGACTCCAGTGATGAGACCACCAAAATCAACGGCATTACTTCGGTGAAGTTCAGCTTCATAATCAAGGAAGATATCAAAGAGTCTTTTATCTTCGGCGAATTTTTCAACTTCCGCACTTCGAGTCAGACCAATGTAATAGCCGAGGTTTTTCAAACCATCAATAAAAGCCGCAATGGTATAAGGCGAAAGTTCCTTAGGATTAATCCCGCGCTTATTTAAAATGGCCTTGATGATTGAATGAGACTCTCCGTCGTCATAGATCGTGAAGTTTTTGCTAAGCCCTAAATAGGTGGCTTCCATTCTAAGCACTTTAGCGCAAAATGCATGGAAGGTTGTGACTTGCAAGGCCCCAACATTGATCTCTGTGTTGGAGGCTAGCCGCTCACGCATTTCACGAGCGGCCTTATTGGAGAAGGTGACAGCGAGAACCTGGAAAGGACTCACGCGTTTTTCCTCAAGAAGATATTGAATACGTGCCACAAGAGTTCGGGTTTTTCCTGAACCGGCACCGGCCAGGATCATGACCGGACCATCGGTCATAAGAACAGCTTGTCTTTGTGATTCATTGAGGAAATCTAAATTCATTATTCTACCGTTACAGATTTTGCGAGATTTCTAGGTTTATCAATATCAGTGCCTTTGAGTTTCGCAATATGATAGGCAAGGAATTGTAAGGCCACATTCACATAGAGTGGACTAAGGTTCGGTAGATCTTGAAAATCAAGGCCAATATAGGCATCCGACAAATGCTCAATTTCTGGGTTATTCTTCGGACCCACCACTACGATAATTCCACGACGGGCCTTCACTTCTTCAACATTTGAAATAGTTTTTTCCAGGAGTTCCAGACCAACAATGGCAATGTTAACAATATTTTCATCAATCAGAGCAATTGGCCCGTGCTTCAGCTCACCGGCAGCATAACCTTCAGCGTGAACGTAAGCGATCTCTTTTAGTTTTAAAGCGCCTTCAAAGGCGATTGGATAATATTTTCCACGACCAGTGAAGATGAAACCTTTTTTACTGTAAATTTTTTCAGCAACTTCTTTGATCGTTTCAGATTGAGCACAAAGTTCAGCAATACGATTTGAAAGGAGTTGGATTTCAGAGAATAGTTTTGGATCATCTAATGAACCATCCATTGCACGACTCATCAGAAAGCCAGTCAATGCCTGCAGGGTGAAGGCCTTAGTTGAGGCCACACCAATTTCAACTCCTGCATGAATCAAAAAGTTTTTATCGGCATTACGAAATAAGGTCGAACCTTCAACGTTAACAATTGAATAGGTTGGAATTCCTTTTTCTTTGCAAAGTTCCTGACAGGCCAGGGTATCTGCAGTCTCACCGGATTGCGAAATAAACAGGCCGATTTCATCTTTATTTAAAATGGGATTTTTGTAACGAAACTCAGAAGCAATATCAACCGAAGCTCGTTGGCGGTTAATCTGCTCAAAGTAATTTTTAATCACCAGACCTGCGTGCCAGGCGGTACCACAAGCAGTTAAATGCCATTCCTGGGTTTTTAAACCTTTGAGTTCATCTAAAACTTTGCGTCCTTCATTTTTAATATAGAAAGCTGCAAGTTTATTGATCAAGGCCGGCTGTTCATGAATTTCTTTGAGCATGTAATGCTCATACGGCTCTTTTGAAGTCGCATCCATGGACATAGAATTACTCTGAAACTTGTAACGGTTTGAAGGAGTCAGATCCAGTTCATAAAAATTAATCGCAACTTCAGTGGCGGTAACATTCGTTTCACAAATGACGGCATCTTCCGGAAAATAAATCCGTGGGGCAAAACCAACTAAGGCAAATGGATCAGATGAAACAAAAGCTTCCAGAGTTTCTTTATTCTCACCAACCACCAGTGGAGCCGATCGTTTTAAGCAGTATATTTTCTCAGAAGCCTTTTCCATGATCACAAAAGCTGAATTCCCGGTCAGGGCCGAGAACGCTTTGGCAATTGATTGAAGAGTGTTATCAGTTTGTTGGAAATATTTAGTCAAAAGAACTAAAAAAACTTCTGAGTCGGTCTGAGACTTAAACTCAAATCCTTCCCCAATTAATTCTTTCTTTAATGATCCTGCATTTTCAATGATTCCATTATGAACCACGGCGAATAATTCATTGCCATGGGGATGAGCATTGTCGGAAGTCACGGCACCGTGAGTGGCCCATCGGGTGTGGCCAATGCCACTATTAGAAAATGGTTTTTGAACGGAGATCAATTCTTTGAGGTTATCGAGCTTGCCCTCTTTTTTAAGAATTTGCAGCTCGTTATTGATCTTGAGACAAATACCGGCCGAATCGTAACCACGATATTCCAGACGTGATAAACCTTCGATAATCGGGCCGACTGAATTATTAGGACCAGAATAGCCCACGATTCCGCACATAAAATCTCCAAAAATGAGAGTGAAACTTAAGGGCTCCAATCTATCATTTCGAGGAAGATCTTACTAGTTTTACGCAAGGCTCCTTTAGGACTTTTTCGTTTTTAAAAAACGCTTGGCCGCCCCTTCTTTGATGAACTGCTGAGATCGGGCGATACCAAAGCCTCCATCCGGGACACTTTTCGTAATAGTTGAGCCAGCCGCTACGAATGCGTCATCCCCTATTTCAATGGGAGCTATCAACTGGCAATCAGAGCCAATGAAAGTGTTCTTACCAATTTTAGTCTTATGTTTATTGGCGCCATCATAATTACAAGTGATGAAGCCACAGCCAATATTGGTGTTTTCCCCAATTTCAGCATCACCCACATAACTCAAATGAGAAACCTTCACTCCCTTGGCCAGTTTAGACTTTTTAATCTCAACATAGTTTCCGATTTTAGCATCGGCACCAATATCAGCACCAGGCCGCAAGCGGGCCATCGGGCCAATGGTAGCATTTTCATGCACTAAGGCCTCTTCCAGATAACTATGCGCGAGTATTTCCACTTGATCGTGAACCTGACTGTTTTTAATAAAAGCACCAGATTCAATGACAACTTTCTTACCAATGGTGGTTTTTCCTAAAAGAGTGACATTGGGATAAATAATTGATCCCACTCCGATTTGCACCTCATGATCCAGATGCACAGTTTGTGGATTTAAAAATTCCACCCCGTCATTCATTAGCTGTTTTACTTTGCGGGTTCGCAAAAGGCCTGTAACCTCTGCTAACTGTTCCATGGTATTGATGCCAAGAAATGGAATTTCCGAAGGAAATTTCACCGCTTTTACAGCAAAACGATCCTGAAACATATCTGTGAGATAAAATTCACCCGACTTATTCTTATTATCAATGGCACCCAAAACTTCTTTTACGTGCTTGGTTTTAAGAATATAAAAGCCGGAATTAACTTCCGTAATACTTCTTTGTTTATCATCAGCGTCTTTTTCTTCCACGATATGAAAACCAGTGTCTCCGTGGACGATTCTTCCATACCCCTTAGGATTATGAGCTTCAAAAGTGGCGGCAACTCCCACCAGATCAGGATGAGATTTTAAAACTTCAAATAAAGCGCAAAATTCTGAAGCCTGAATCATGGGAGTGTCGGCGCAAGCAACCAGCGTGTAATCGAATGACCAAAAATGAGGAAGATCATTAAAACAAGCTTTCAAGGCATCGGCCGTGCCGTTTTGTTCTTTTTGCCAGGCAGTTTTTAATTGATTTTTAGCTGGATGACTTTCCAACCACTCTTCTAATAATTCTTTTTTATGTCCTACCACCAGACCAATTTCTGCTTTCAAAGCTGAGATTTTAGCAAACCCTAAGGCAGCATCTACGACGTAATCCAAGAGAGAACGACCGGCCGTTTTTGCAAG
This sequence comes from Bacteriovoracaceae bacterium UBA4096, assembly GCA_002381945.1. Classification (GTDB taxonomy): domain Bacteria; phylum Bdellovibrionota; class Bacteriovoracia; order Bacteriovoracales; family Bacteriovoracaceae; genus Peredibacter. Next base: position 7,547 of record DFXY01000036.1, on the reverse strand, counting down.
AGCTTTGGGTGTCTCGATTTTCATGCGAGTCCCTTTTCCTGCGGCCAAAATAACTAAACCAATTGAGTCACCCATAAATCCGAACCTTTTTGTCCAAAATTTCAAGCTATTGATAATTTGCAAAATTAAACGAAAACACCTCTAAAAACGTAGCAAATAAAACGGATATTGAGATGTAAAAAAACCTAATTTTTCTTCATTTTACATTAAATAACTTTAAAGCGCCCTCCCTAAAAACCCGATTCAGCATTTGTAAATAATGTTCACGGAAGAGACATACGCTAGAGGAGAAAAAGTATGGTTACGAATTATGAGGGCGAAGCAATTGAATTCAAGGAAACGCTCCCTCTCCTGCCAGTTCGCGATCTTGTGGTTTATCCATTCATGATTTTACCATTGTTCGTTGGCCGCGAGACTTCAATTAAAGCAGTAGAAGAGGCCTTAAACAACACCGACAGACTGATTCTCCTTGCCTCCCAAAAGGACATCATTGCTGAAAATCCTACCCCGGATGAAATTTACGAAATGGGTACGGTGGCAATGATCATGAGAATGAGAAAACTTCCAGATGGAAGAGTTAAGATTCTTATCCAGGGTCTGGCAAAAGCACGTATAACGAGTTTCGTCGCAACGGAACCATTCTATCAGGTAAAAGTTGAGAAAGTTGAATCTCAACAGGTTACTGCCACTCAATCTACGGTTGAAGCATTGGCGAGAACAGTTAAGGAAAATCTAGAGAAAGTTATCTCTTTAGGTAAAGTCCTTTCACCAGATATCCTGATGGTGCTGGAAGATATTCAGGATCCAGGTCGCCTGGCCGACTTAGTCGCCTCAAACTTAAACTTAAAAGTTTCAGAAGCACAAAAAGTTCTGGAAATACTTGATCCGGTTGAACGTCTTGGTCATATCAATCAAGTACTGGTTCAGGAACTTGAGGTTCTGGTTCAACAGGCCAAACTCAAAGCTCACAACAAAGATGATCTTTCTAAAAACCAGAAAGAATTCTTTTTACGTGAACAGATCAAGGCAATGAAACAAGAACTCAGTGATGATTCATCTGATAAAAATGATGAGTTTGCTGAAATCCGTGAAAAACTGGTTGCTAAGAATCTTCCTGCCGACGCAGAAAAAGAAGCTTTCAAACAACTTGGTCGTTTGGAAAGAATGCATCCGGACTCATCTGAGGCGAGCATTCTTAGAAGTTACCTTGAATGGATGGCCGACCTTCCTTGGTCCGAAGAATCAACCGAAGTCACAGATCTTCAATATGCTAAAGATGTTCTGGATGAAGACCACTTTGATCTGGAAAAAGTTAAAGAACGTATTCTTGAATATCTGGCCGTGCGCTCCCTTAAAGGTGGGGCCGCCAAGGGACCAATCCTATGTTTCTCCGGTCCCCCAGGTGTAGGTAAAACTTCTCTTGGAAAATCAATCGCCAAGGCCACTGGTCGGGAATTTATCCGAATCTCACTTGGTGGTGTTAAAGATGAATCTGAAATTCGCGGTCACCGCCGTACATATGTAGGCGCTATGCCGGGCCGATTTATTCAGGCCATGAAGCAGTGTAAAACTATCAACCCTATCATCCTATTAGATGAGATTGATAAACTGGGTTCTGACTTTAAGGGAGATCCAGCTTCAGCGATGCTTGAAGTTCTTGATCCTGAACAGAACTGCACTTTCAGAGATAATTACCTGAACTTAAATTATGATCTTTCTAAAATCATGTTCATTGCCACTGCTAACGTGCTTGAACAAATTCCGGGTCCACTTCGTGACCGTATGGAAGTGATTAACCTTGCTGGTTATACCCAGGAAGAGAAAGTACAAATTTCTAAAAAATACCTTATTCCAAAACAAATGGATGAGCATGGTATCAATGACGAACACATTGAGTTCCATGATGAAGGTGTAGAGGCCGTGATCTCAGGTTATACACGTGAGGCCGGTCTTCGTAACCTTGAAAGACAAGTGGGAGCGCTTTGCAGAAAAGTCGCCAAGAAGATTGCTTCTGGTCACCATGCCAAGACTCACATTTTCTCAAGTACGGTTGAAGAACTACTTGGGCCACCTATGTACTCTCATGAAGACTCAAATGAGTATGATGAAGTAGGAGTTGCGACAGGTCTTGCCTGGACAGCTGCCGGTGGTGAAATTCTTCACATTGAAGCAACAAAAATGAAAGGACGTGGCATTACACTAACGGGTCAATTAGGTGATGTCATGAAAGAATCGGCCCATGCGGCTATGGGTTTCATTAGAAGTCATGCCTCTGAACTAGGCATTGATGAAAAGTTCTTTGAAGAGAACGAAATCCATATCCACTTGCCGGCCGGTGCTATTCCTAAAGACGGACCGTCAGCAGGGATTACCCTCGCTACTGTTATCACGTCTCTACTGACGAATACATACATCAGTAAAGATATCGCGATGACGGGCGAAATCACTCTGACGGGCAAAGTCCTTCCGGTAGGCGGAATTAAAGAGAAAGCTCTTGCCGCCATGAGAGCAGGAATTGAGACCATCATCATTCCTTGGAAAAACCAAAAAGACCTTTTGGAAATTCCACCTCAGTACCGTAAAAAGATTAACTTCATTCCGGTGAAGAATATCCAGGAAGTTCTCGCCATCGCCTTAGTGGACTGGAAAGGTCAACTTGACCTTGATCAGACCAAACGAAAGGATCAGACCGAGAAAAAACCAAGACCAAAGAGCACACAAGTCGCCGCATAAATTAAAGGCTCCCTCCGGGGAGCCTTTTTCTTTCCATCTCCCTTAAATTTGATATCCTAATTTCCATGAACCAAATGTCTGAACTAAAAGTTGTTATTGTCGATGATTCCGATTTCTACCGTGGAATCATTCGTAAGATGCTCGCCGAAGAAGGCGTCAACATTGTGGGCGAAGCCGCCAGCGCTGAAGCCGCTTTAGTTGTAATCAAAGACAGTAAACCCGACGTAGTCATCACCGACATCGTCATGCCCGAGATCAGCGGAATTGAATTAACCGAAAAGATTAATCAAAACTTCCCGGACATCTCAGTTATCGTCATCTCGTCATTGTCCCAGGAACACATTGTCCTGGAAGCAATCGGTGCCGGCGCCAGCGACTTCATCGCTAAGCCCATCCAAAAACAACAACTAATGGATTCGTTGGAAAAGATAAATTCAAATCGATAAGTGGAGTAACATGGAAGTTTTAAAACCAATCGAGCTGACCCGTATTTCTGAAATAAAAATCCTTCAAAACGTACGGCTCATCCACCGCATGGATCTCAATCCCGTTTACTCCAAAGATAATCTTCGTGTCCAATTCGAAATCAGCGGCGAAATCAAAGGTTCCATCACTTGTTACCTTTGCCTCGATGGCCATGAACTGGAGCCAGTTGAAAGAAATTACATCTTCCCTTTGTTTGTCGAGGCCATGAATATCCTGATTGGAAGACAGATCACTTTGGATGATGAATTGAGCCACTTCAAAATCAATCTCTCGGCCCCTAAAATCAGTATGATCACAAAAGAACTCAATACTGCTCTTCGTTCCATGACTCAAAAATATGACCTGGAACTGGAAGACCAATCTTTTACCATCTTAACTGAATATAATTTAACTGCACTGAACTAAGGTCCAGGATATGACAACAGTACTTAAAATATGTGGCGTTCTTTTTTCTTTCTTATTTTTCCTATCGATCACACTTAATGATCAAACCATTTTCGAACATATCTATGGAGTAATCTCCCCTGCTACCACCTATGTTCAGAATACCGCCGAGAAATTTTTTAATAGCTCAGTTGCTGGAACCAAGACTTACTCTAAAAAGATTTTTGATAACTCTGTTCCTAAGTTAAAAGATTCTGTGGACTCGAAACTTTCAGGGCGATCTAAGAAGGTCAATGCACCTGCGGAGAGGATCACGGAGGAAGAGAAGGCGGAGTTGAATCAGTTGATTAAGAATCATTAAGAGATTCAAGCAAATATTTTCATTGCATGAAATACTAACCTAATGACAATCAGTAATCATTTTTCAGACCCACGATTAAATGTGGATCTGAAAACATTTAAAAACTTTTTACTGTTTCGTACTCATGGCTTTAGTCGATCCACTTGATTTAGATTTAACATTCTTAATAATCTTCTCACGATTCTGATTCATCGCCGGACACTGGGTTTCAACCTCAGTTGCAAATGAAACAGAAGCGATCATCAAACTCATCATTAAAATTAACACTTTCATAAAATCCCCCTCGAATTGTTAGTACTTATGTATATCCAATTCTCGTGCCAAGTTTGGGGTTGATAAGATGCTGTTATTTGGAATGGTTTAGGTGAAGGATTGTTGAAAAGTTTTCAGAGTGTTGAAAGTATAAACACAGGAGAGCTGGTCTCCTGTGTTTATGAATAAATAATGGTTTATTGAACAGATGCAGCTGATGAACCACGGGTCTGCTGCTTAGGCTTCGGTTTGCTCAGATTTGCCTTAGGATTGTTCCGGACTGTCTGCTCCTTCATCATGATGCATTCAGTGGTCGTCTCCTCAGCAAAGCTGATATTAGCGAGAAATGTAGACATTAATAAACAAATCAATAAATGTTTCATACTACCCCCAGTAGAATGGAAATCTTCAAAGTCATATAAAGCAATCGCTATGCCAACATAAGGTGGGCTTAAGTCATTGATTTTATCTTTGGGGGTGTAAAAAAATTAGACAGTGAGAGAAAAGTGTTTAGAAATTAGGCAGTGATCGCAAGTACCACTGCCTTTGAAAAACTATTGTTTACTAGCTGAACCTTTACCACTTTTACGGGACTTCTTAATGCTGCCAGAACTCGTATCTTTGACGACACGGTCTGATTTGTTCTGCTCGATACAAAGCTTGTAACAAGGGCCACAGCCGGCCACCTGAGGGGCATTACAGTCGTTCTGGTGAGTATTACTGTCCAGCTCACCCACTTTGCCGGATTTTTCCTCGGCGAAAGAGACTGATGAGAGGCAAATTAAAGCTGCGATTAGATATTTTTTCATACTCACTCCTTACATGTTTAAGTTAACGCCAGCAGGCTTCACGATCGTTAAAAGGTTCTGGAAGGCCTGAGTGACTTGAAGGGCCATCTTGTGACCGGCACTCGACTCCACCTTTTTAATCTCACCGTAGTTATCGTAAGCTACGTTGATTTTTCCGACTTTTTCCATTTCGATTTCAACTGGTTTTCCAAGAGCATTGTATTTGAATGCTAGTACCCGGCGTGATTTGGCCGATTCCTGGTCTACCATTTTCGAAATTTTGCCTTTGCTGTCATAAATCAGAAACACGGTCTTGCCCTGGTTATTGGCAGCTTTGATTAAGTTCCCTTTAGGATCATATTCAAATGCAGTAGTTCCTTCATTATTAACCACTTTCTTGATTTTATTAATTTTCTCATCGTATTCGATGTTAACAAAATCACCCTTAGTTGAAGACTTCTTAGTTAGTAAGCCGTGAGAATTATACTCAAAATTGGTCACGTGGTTTCCACGAGCAATCTTCATTGGAAGCGAGTGATCGCCAAAAATTGTGTCGGTTTTGATGCCATTAATTTCTGTCAGAATTCTGTAAGTGTAACGTGAACCATCGGCCGTTGTTTTGATCTCGTATTCATAACGATTGGCAACCGGCTTACCGTCAAATCCTGGCTTAGTTACAATTGTCCAGTAGTGATCATCAGGATTTTGAGGATTTGAGCCATACTTGTACTTAGTATTCTCACCATTACGGTCTACAACTGCTGTGACAAAGAAAGTCTTAGGATCATAAGTTACCTTCAGTTTTGTTTTATCAGCGTAATTGATGTCAGACAGGTTATGGGATTTGTCATAAGCATATTCATAAACGTTATCACCAACGTCTTTTGAATAAACCAGGTCAGTTTCCTGATATTTATAAAGAGTTTTCTTGTCTCCAGCAGACCAGATTTCTTTTACAAGACCATCCGGATACCAAGAGAAATAGATCTGTTTTGCTTGAGCATCTTTAATTGAATCAAGCTTACCGTCTTTATAAGTGAAGCCTACAAAGTATCCTGATTTATCAGAGATCTTGGTAAGTTGACCTTGAGGATTGAAGAAATCCTGCTTGCCATCACTATGACTACGACGGAAACCAGTTTTTGTTACATGAAGTTCCTGAGGACCACGATCGTTTGAATAAAGAACTGATCCCGGAGCTACAGAAGCCTGTACGCCAAAGTTAAGAGCGTATGTGTGTCTTAAATCAGCATTATTTGCTAGTTTTTGAATCAGGTCGGCCGCTGATTTCTCAGACAGTGCCGTCTTCTTCTTCATTTCATTTACGATTTTAGTTGAAGCCGCAACAGCATCAATGGCCGTTTTAGGTGTAAAACGAGTTTTGGCACCTGAACCATGTTCATGAACAACAATCGAACCGTCGGCCGAAAGTTCAAGACGTGTTTCATACTCACTACCCCAACCGAATCCGAACCAGCCGACTTCAGTGGATTTTGAGTTATAGGTTCTGGTGATTTCCAGCTTCTTTCCACCGCCAGGAACTACAATATCAGTATATGAAATGTAAAAATTCCCGTTCTTTAAATTCACTCCAGCGAAAGCAGTTGAAGTCATGAGAATGACGACAAGGGCGAGTGAGAGTGCTTTCAAAAACTTCATAAATCCACCTTTTAACAGACAATGATATCCATACCAATATCGGATACCTTGAAACTAAACTTTAATATCTATGATCTTTAAAATTATCCACATTCCCAGAGCTACCATTCCACAAATCACCACCAGCGCAACCACTCCTAATACGGTACCAAATAGCAGTGGGAAATAATCAGGATCTCCGCTTCCGAACATCAGGATCATCAGAAAGGGCATGGAGCCGATGATGTAGGCCTGAATCTTTCCGGAGGCCACATAGGTGTCGATTTTTAACTGCAGACGAACGCGTTCACGAATCACTAAAACAATGGTGTCGAAAACTTCGGCAAGATTACCACCGGTTTCGCGTAAAATATTGACACTGGTAACGAACATCTCGTTATCTTCTGTATAAACTCTGTTCTTTAAATTTTCGAGGGCCTCATCCAGTGGAACACCGATCTTGGCCTGCTGGAGGACGAGGTTAAATTCCTGGCTGACAGGGGCCGGCATTTCATCCACTACCATTCCGATTGCCTGAGGCATGGTTAAACCAGCTCGTAAACCGTTGGCGAGAAGGTTAAGTGCATCAACCATCTGAGTTTGATATTTTTTCTTTCGACGATTCTCAAAGTAATCAACGATCGACTTAGGAGATTTCCATCCGATGATGAGAACAAATAAACCGAGCACAAGTCCTAAGACCGCTTTTCCCATCAAGGCCAGAATACAGAATGTCAGAATTCCCATTCCAAATGACATAATAAGAAGTGCCCAGGTAATCTTATTGGGCTCAACTTCAATGAACATGATTTCAAACTTCTTTAGAATATAATCGCGGGTACCATAGGTCTGATCATCAATCCAGGTAAACAGCTTCACGCTGTTCACATAGGTATACATGAATA
>DFXY01000021.1 GCA_002381945.1 Bacteriovoracaceae bacterium UBA4096 | reverse complement strand
CCCATGGCATGAACTTTATGCAGTCCTTTGAGGTCCATCTCCTTACCACTTTTTGAAAGTATCAGCAGATAGCCCAGTTCATGGGCCAGATTCAGATCCAAGCTATAGATGACACTTCTCTTATCTTTTTGATTTACCGTAGTTAAGGCCTGTCCGTGATAATCATTGTACCGAATATTTCCCTCTTCATAGATAATCGAGGTGTCGGTTTGTTTCTTGGCCACAAGAGGTGGGATAATGTTCCAGGGAGGAGTCTCCACCATGATCTCAACTGACTCAGCAGGGGAGAGTGGAATGACTTCGGTGATAAAGTAGGAGAAGTCCAAAGCAATCCGCTCTATGACTTTCGGATCGTTACTGGTAACTTTATAGAAGCTCTTAAAAATTTCGAGATGAAGTGTATGCATAGTCCTATCTCAATTACCTTTATAATTCCGACTCATGGTCGCCCGGAGCTTTTGAAAAAATGCTTAGACTCCATTAATTCTGCACTAAGCTGCCTCTTACCACAAGATTTAAGGGATTTTAGCTTTGAGGCGAGAGTGGTCTTTAATGGGGAAGGTATTAGGCGCTACGAATCTTCTCTTCTTCAAATAAGTTCCAGAGCTATTCCAAGGAGTACGCCTTCGGTCGCGCGAAACCTTCTCGTAAAAGAGCGAGAGTCTGATTATTTCTACTTTATTGATGACGACACCTATTTGTCTGATGACTTCATAGGTAAAGTTTGTGAAATAATCAGAAATTATCCAGAAGTTGAAATATTCGGAGGGCCTGATACCTGCTCTGCAGATGTTACTCTTGCCGAAAGATCTCTTGAGTTAGCACTTCGCTCCCCGCTTACAACTTCAAAGACCAGGAAAAGACATATTCCAGATAAAAAATCAGATCTAAAACCAGGTCATGAAAAGAATCTAATACTATGCAATCTATGCGTAAAAGGATCGGTCTTTACTCTTCATAATACTTTTTTTCCTGAAGATTACCAAAGGAATGAGGAAAATGTTTTCTTAAGGTCCCTGCAGGATAAGGTAAAAATTGGCTATTTTCCTCACCTGTATATCTTTCATGAAAGAAGGCCAAGCTTAAAAAATGTTTTTTATGCGGCATCAACATCAGGCTTTTATCGATTTCAAATGATAAAAGCAAATCCGGTATTTGATCAGTTTATTTTCTTTATTCCATCTTTCTTTTTACTTTATTTGTCTTTTTGCCTGATCTTTTATCCATTGATTGGAATGACCTTTTCTTTTTATATTCCGTTACTCACATATCTCATTTTGAATTTATTAACATCATTGAGAATCGCATGCCAGGCCAAGCATCTTGCTTGCTTTCCACTAGTCATGTTCTATCAGTTTTTTATTATTATGAGCTACGGTATTGGTTTCATTTCAGGAGAAAGGCGAGGATTAAAAGATCCAGAACCAATAAGAGAGAGTGTTACTTAGACGTATGAGGGGGAATCGTCTTATACCATTCTCCAAACTCTTCAGGGAATGTATCTAGAATAGATTTTTTTCTTCTTTTGTCGTATTGATCGAAAAATGACTTAAGATCCTTCTGTGCAATTTCACGGGGACTAGACTTTTCACTGGCCTGTTGAATGATGTGAAGATAGTTGATGAGCCTTTCAGTGCTGTCTCTTTCATGACCTAGTAAGAGTGGATTGTCCTTGTTTTCCTTGTACCATCTATTCAATTTCTGCTTGGTAGCTTCCTTCAGATGGTCAGGCAGTGTCAAGACCGACATAAAGGAAGGGAATTGAAGCACATTCATGGTGAAAGTAGGTTGATGGGCTCCAAATTTTTCTTTCCAATAAAGTATCCGATCTAGAAAACCGGTAATTCCAAAAAGGCATAGAGCATTGATGGTCATCATCATATTGATGGATTTGAATCTTCCGTGTTCAGCTACCTTTTCGACATTTCGACAGAACCTTTCATAGTCAAGTCCATCACGGATATATTCAGCGTGTGCGCCAGAAGTTTCACAGCTGGTATAGAGATGAAAATTTTTAATTTTATGTGAACTCTCAACAAGCTTATCAATGTAGTGGTCACTGAGACCAAGATTTGAATTAACAGCAAAATCCATTCCTTCTCGTTGTGAGTGTTGCAGTAACTTTACCAACTCCCAGAAGTTAGGTGATAGCAGAGGTTCCCCCCCAGTAACTCTTAATTCTTGTAATGTCTCAGATAACCTTGGCCACCACTTCCAAAACGCCATGGAGTAGGGGTTAATTGGAGAATCTTCATATGGAAACTCAAAGTCATAATCATGTTCATAATTTGAAGCAAAAATATCTTTGATATCGGTATATGCTCCCGATCTTTTGATATCAGCTGCCCAATGGGTACTGAAATGAGGACCACAATAACTGCAAGCAAAGTTACACTTTCGATCGAATGAGATCTCTAGTGTTTTTAAATCAACATCTTCTTTTGGATCAATTTCAGTTAAATCTTTGAGAGATTCTTCTTTATAGATGATAGTTTTAAAGACCCTATCGCTGACATTGTCTTTTCCCATGTCTTCTATATTCCAGCAGTACTGGCATCCCTTAGGTCTCTTGCCTTCCAGCATGAGCTTGCGATCATCTTTTTTTCTTTCAGTGTTATGGATAGCTGTAGGGTTTTTTAGAATTTCTTTGATTGAAATGGCGTGGGGTTCGGGATGATGACAGCTAGTCGTTTGCCCCCAATCTAGCCAAATTGTTGCATTGTTCCACTTGGCGGCACAAAAGGTCGGGGAGAGTTTATCCATTACTCTCTGTTTATATTCTAAAGAAGTCTCTTTTTTTGTCATTAGGGGCCCTCTACTCGCTAAGCGATATGAAACCGAGAGTATGGAGCTGTCTTAAGAATTTACTAGCATCTGTATGTACTGGTAGCAGATCAATTTTGTAAAAATCGGCAACTTCCTGAATCGAAGTCTTGAGGTCTTTATTTTTTCTAAGATCTTTGAAGATTTTAGCCGCTGCCCCATCAATTTTGTAGAACAAGTCTCCATCGTCCATTTTCATGGCAATTACAGTCCCGTCCTTATTCTCCCGAACAACAATTTCATCGGAAATGGTAACCCTTGCTTCCAGGGAGAGGAGCTCATTTGTCATGGTCATTTCGGTTTCCTTTGAGGTGCTGATTTAAGGATTATTATAGGACTGTCTTGGGCCAAATTCAAATAACTTACCGAGATGTCTCCTTAATATGGCAGTTAGAGCAGATCGAAAATTGCGAGAAGGCCCTGGCGCCTTTAATTTTAGGTACTTAGGGAGGGGAAGGTTTTACCCTTATGACATTATTTAGCCTTGGTATAAAATCAAATAAATCTATTCTATTAGGTCACTAATGAAGCCACAAAATGAGCTAAAAAATTCAAATGAACAGAAGGGTTTCTCTTTAGTTGAGATAATGATTGCAATTGGCATTCTTGGCACAGTGAGTCTAGGAGTGATGAAGATAGGTCAAATGATGAATCGAACAACCAAACAAATGAATCAGCAGCTAGACAGTGTTCAATTGGCTTCTCGAATTTCTGGAACTATTCGAAATAAAGATGCTTGCAGACTCACTTTTCGAAATGTTGCTCCTACTCTTAACGGAGCGGCTACAAACAACAATGCAGGAATTAGAGATCATGACGGTAATATCGTAATTGGCATCGGCTCAGTTTTTGGGGACATCACTGTTGAAGCGATAATATTTAGTGAGTTTGACACTACTGTGAATGAAGTCGTTAGTGTCGAAGATCCTGATAATCCTGGAACTTATAATCCTCGGAATAAAAGATCGGCAACTGTGCGCGCTCAGCTTAAAAAGGGAGTTAGTCAGTTTGATGAAATAAATCAGAAAAATACGATTGGCACTCTTCTCATGTCCAGAGATTTTAATCTCACATACTTTCTTAATGGGGCGGGTAGGATTGAAAGTTGTTACACGGAAGATGCCCAATACGTGGAAGCCGCATGTAGATCGATGGGTGGAGTTATAGACGATGGTTTATGTCGGGGCCTTGATATTAGAGACCGAGACGCGACTCCCGGGCCTTTAACAAATAGAGCAGCGATCTTTCGAGGAAATGTTGAAATTACCTCACAAAATTCAGTAAGTGGTCAGCAAAGTTTGTTTGTAGGTGGTAACGCCACCATAACTGATGTACTTACTGTAAATGGGCATTCATATTTAGGTAATGCTGCAGCTGATAGAGTTTTTGTGACAGGCCAAATCTGTTTAAATGGTACTAATCTTGCGAGTTGCGCCACCTCATGGATGGTTTCCCTTACGACATGTGTTGAGGTTAATAGCAATATTTGTCCTCCTAATACCTTTGTTGGCGGTGTTTATCAGGCTGGTGGACCATGGCGCCTGAGATGTTGTGGGGCAGAGGTTAAATAAGTTGAAGATAGTTCTAGAAAAAAAACACATCTTTCTTCTTGCCTTGCTTGCAGCCTTCGCGCTCTTTGGATCATCTCTATATTTCAATCAATTTATTTTTGATGATGGCGACCTCATTTTTCAAAACATCAAAGTTATCAAAGCCGACTTCTCTAGCATTCTTAATTACTGGTCTTTGTCCAATACTCCAATCATCTTCAATGTTTGGCAAATAGTTAGCATGATTTTCGGGGTAGAGGAAACCCTGCCCTTTCATTTCTTGAATATCTTCTTTCATGGAGTAAATTGCTTTCTGGTTTATGTCTGGTGTAAATACTTGCTCGAGCTTTTTCTTAGAAATAATCATGTAAATAATCCTGAAGATGCTTTACTTCAGAAAGCCGCACTTTTAGGGTTTTTAGTTTTCATTCTTCACCCAGTCCATGTGGAAGCAGTAGTCTGGGCTTCGTCTTTAAAAGAAGTTTTGGCCACAACCTTCGGATTGATTTCTTTCATATTCTACCTAAAAGGTAGTGAGAAAGGGGCTGACCGCTATGAATTTTTATCTCCTGCAATTTATCTTATTGGTATGCTCACGCACCCAACGATTGCTGCTCTTCCTCTAGTTTATATTTGGCTTGATATAACTCTTTTTAAGAAAACACCAAAAGAGATTTTTTTTCGTAACGGGGCTTACATTTTATTACTGATTGCCGCGGTGGTAATACATAAAACTGTAAATCCTCAAGTTGCCCATGGTGCAGAGGAGCCTATTTATATCAGGATTGCAGTTGCATTCAATGCATTGTTTGGATACCTTGAAAAAACCTTCCTTCCGCTTGGTTACTCCTTTGACTACATGATGGCGCCTAGGAATGTCGCTTTAGAAACTCAAAGCTTAATGTGGCCTAAAATCAAAGCCTTCTTGGCAGGCGTCTTTATTTGGGGGCTGATACTCAGCTACCGCTCAAAAAAGTTTCAATTCATTCACTATTCTATATCGTTGTTAGTATTATTAGTTTCTGTGAATCTAGGGTTAATTGGATACGCCTTCCAGAATATTTCAACAATTGCAGATAGATTTCTTTATCTTCCCTCGATAGGTCTTTCTCTCTTATTTGCCTTCTTGTATATGCTCTCTAAGCGCTGTCAATCTTTGAAAACTCAGCAGGTCTTCGTCACTTTAACCAGTTTCTATTTGTTGTTTTTTGCCATTTCTACTTTGCAGAGAGTACATCAATGGAGATCAAGCACTAGTCTCCTTTATTCTAGTTTGCAAAACGGATACAAGAGTTACCCTCTTCACATGTCTTTAGGGGTAGCCTTAAGTGCTGAAAAAAAGAATGAAGCTGCTCTAGAGCACTTTAAAGAAGCTTTTAAAATCACTCAATACAAGAATAATGCTGGTCAACGTACTCTTCCAATATCAGGGGCTGAGCCCTTGGCCCAGATGTTTAGGATTTTCAAGCAAGAAAATGATAAAGAAAAAGGTGTTAAACTTTATAAAGAGATTGTGAATGATCGTGCAGTCGAAGTAACTCCTGAACTAGCGTGGACGATGGCTGATTATTTTGTTTCTCTCAATAAATGGTATGAAGCTGAAAAGCTAATTGAATATTCTTCCTTTTGGTATCCGGAATCCCAAAAGTTGAAAGAATTATCCTTAAGGCTGAAAGGTGTTAAACAGGAAGCCCGTATTACCTCATATATAAATATTGGGGTCGGAGAATTAGATAGAGAAAATTTTTCTGAAGCAGTTACATATCTCAAAAAAGCTCTGGAAGACAAAAAGAAAAACGGAGAAGAGACACGAGAGATAGAAGAACTAGTAAAGATGGCAGAATTAAGAAAAAAGGAAAGTCTGATAGGTAGATCAAAAAAGAAATGAGTAATACAAAAAGATTCATCTTTATATACCTGCCTTGTTTTATCCTTTTCGGTTACCTTCTTCATCGAATGGATAAGGGAGTCTTATATCAAGGGAACTCGATCGACTCCTTGCCTGGTGGCACGTACTCAATTCAAAGCATTAGTTGCCTGGAGGGTAAGGTGAAATTCGACTACACCCAGCCTTTGCCGGATACAAGAGATAAGTTTCCAGACGATATTAGGGAGCTTCTATATTATGACGGTAAGATTGATAGAAAGGTCGTTATAAAAGGCAGTCAGCTTACGAGGATAATCGGGAACAAGGATTGCTATGTCTTTTCACGAGAAAAAATACTAAAAAACTCTGATGGTAAGTTCGTTGTAGGTGGAAGCAAAAAGATTGACCTTATTCCGTCAAATTGCAAACTGAAATTTAAGAATAAAGGTGTTGTTCAATACGATGATGGTTTGAAGTCTACTGGTGACTTAGCATTAGACTCTGAAGACTTGATCACACATTTAATCTACTATAAAGAAGATCAATATCTACTTTATGAAACGTACTCTGCAGACTTCTCTAATTATGGCTGTTCTAAAAGTGATAAGCTTATCACGACCCTTATCCGAGATAATTAAGCTATATATCATCCCACCACGATGAAATCATGACGTTGGTCTTTATTATTTGTGAAAAGGCGAGCTGGTTGGGATTTCTTGATTCCAATGTCAATAAATGCTCTTTGCTTTTCTTTAGTATCATCAGCCATTCGTCAGGATAACTTTCTTGTAGGGTTCTTTTCTTTTTCAACGCTATCAATTCTTTAATGATTCTTAGATTGTTTACAGAAGCCTCAGGGAACAGCAGTTTAGTATGATTATCAATGAGTAGTTCTAGAATATCTCGAGGAAGGCAGAGAGGAGACATTAAGGGCAGATTCTCTAAATCCTCATAAATCTTGTATTCTAGTTTCAAATCTCTCTGGCTTGCGAATTTGATGATCTGAGGCAAATCAAAGAGGCCCGGTAACGTGAATAGTATTTCCAACAAGACTTCCTGATTCTTATCTTTCTTTGTATTAGCAATAGCATAATCTAGATTATATACCCACTTATCCCAGGTCATGCCTGTCCTTAAATATTCTCCAATATCTCCCGTGGCGTATAAGCTTGCCCTGATTTGAAAGCCTTTGAAGTGGACAAGGTACTCATCAAAGAGATTGCGGCCCTTCCAGTCAAGATTAGAAAGATTCGTGGTATACCTAACAAATACATTTTTTGCTAATTCACTATCGACAAGGAATTGCATGACTTGCCAGTGAAGATCCCATTTCAGAGGCTCTCCACCTGTCCAATGAATTTCCTCAATAGCACCAGCCTTGATTGCTTCGACGAACTCTTTCTCAAGAATGTCTTTTTGAAAGGCTTTGACCTCTCCGTTAATTTTGTAGGTAGAGGGAATATTATGAAGATTATTTTCTAGTTCCCAAGAACTTGAGAAGATTTCGTTACAACTTCGACATTTGAAATTGCACTTATTGGAAATTCGATAATCATATGAAAGAGGCTTCAAGGTTGTTGAACCGTCTTCCATAGTGTTGCGCTCTATCTCATACAACAGATTAGAAGAAAGCTTCTTCGAGAAATAATCCTTATGTGAATCCTTCTTCTTTTGGCAATCGATACAAGCTGCTGGTATCTCCCCGTTCAACATCTGTTTCCGAATGTTTTTTACATAACCGCTGTTCCAGTATTCAGCGAGCGTTGTTAAGTTTGGTTGAAGCTCTTCTCTGCTTTCGCTGCAAAGTCTTCTTATTCCATTGAGATCTACAAAGGCATGTGTCCAAGGTGCCAAGCAGATTGCTTTGTTCTGACAATTGTTATCCATATAGTCATATTAGCATTGTTATTGCTGTAGATGTCATCGATTCTTAGGTGAGTAAGATGATCGAAAATATGGCCAAAAGTTTAGTTAATGTAGTTATCAATAATTCCGATAATGATGAGCTTTTTAATTATTTCTAAAAAAAATGAAATAAAAAACAAAACCCCGTTGACTTTAAGTTTTAAAGCTACTAGATTGGCTTCTCGCATTTAGCAGTTTTGGGGGTGTAGCTCAGCTGGGAGAGCAGTAGCTTTGCAAGCTACGGGTCGCAGGTTCGATCCCTGTCATCTCCACCAAAACTTCTTCTAAAGATTTCTTAAAAAAAGTCTTGCAGAAGAAAAAAAGAACTGATAAAACGCTAAGCTCTTTGACAACTTAATAAACGATTAAAATTTTGATGCTGTAACAGGCGTCAAG
>DFXY01000023.1 GCA_002381945.1 Bacteriovoracaceae bacterium UBA4096 | reverse complement strand
AGATCCAATGCGCTCCATTTAAGTATGTAGTGGTGTTAGTTTCACCACCACCATTAATACTTCCAGTCCAACAGGCATAGTACCAAAAAGGGGTGTTAGAATAAAGTGTACCGCAATTACTGGCATGGGTATCGTTATCCGAATCCATAGTGGTCCAGCGATATCCGCTATGATTGTTAATACCTGCCACATCACTACCAATAGTAGTGCGATAGCTTAAAATACTTAGTCGATATAAATCCGCCGGATCAAAATTCTTCACCCGCATGATAGCTTCCCGATCCAGAGATCTGCCATAATCTGCGGCCCAGGCATATCTGAGTTCAAAGTCAGTTCCGGCCGACATATCATCCCAGTGCTTAAGACCTACAAAATAATTAAAACGCTCTAAGAGAGGCGCATTGGAGCCACCATCATTTAACATGGAAGAACAGTTGCCACTAAAATCATAGACAGATGATTGGGCCACAGAACAGCGTGGTCTGGTGCTAATTGAATCGGCGTATGTTAGATTGGTAACTGGTTTGTTAGTCCCTAAGCGGGTATTTGACCAGACGAGGGTCCAACCGCCACCTTGTGAAGTCATATCACAGTAAACCGGAAACGCTTCAGTGGCGCCAGCAGCACCATCTGGATCGATTAAGTAAAATCCATTACCGGTAGCAAAGCCTCGATCGAGAATTTCTTTACAAGAGCGCATCGTTGAAAGTGAGCGAACCCATACACGGGTCTCTTGATATTTTTTTAAGGTAAGACCCATACCTGAATCAACTTCAGTGCTTGCCATAGCGTTTGTGCAATAAAAATTATTCGTTGAAGTACAGGTGGTAATAGAAGAAGGTACAAAGGTATTAATGGAAGGACACTTAGGAGAATAACTTCCTCCTATATATAATCTATCCGCAGTAGCTGGATCCACATTGATACAAGTATAGAAAACTCTCCAGCCGTTCCCATATCCCTTCATAAAATATTGTCCGACCAGACCTACTGTTTCGGTGCCACTTAAGTCAGCAAACTTCACTTGAGGTTGAGTTGCATCAGCTCCGGCAATGACTTGCTGGAAGTACAAAGGAATAGTTTTATCCAAGTAAGCAGTCTTCCAGGTCGTATCTACAATATTCACTCCTGTATTCACTCCTTCCATCCTCATCTGATTAAATGCTATGGAGTTTGAACGGGAATAAGTTTCAAGTGTCGTATTATTGTAACGAGCATGAGACGGATAACCATGCCAAACCTTGGTCCAACCACCGCCTTGAGTGACCATGTCACAATCAACCGTCACGGCCGTGCCTTCCGGGTAAATGGTATAACTCCCGCTTCCTTTTGAATGACCAGAAAGAAGAATGTCCATGCAGTTCTTAGGTCTATCAAGTTTTTCCCGGATAAAATAACGGGCCTTGGCGGTGGTGCTTCCGAGGTTAAAACCACCAATCCCCCGAACTCGAGTGCTATCTGTAGCTCCGCTAATACTGTAAAACCAATGTCTCGGATAATTCTCCACATCGGAAGCATCGGTTTGGTCTAGTGAGGCGGTGCAATCACCCCAACCAAGACCCACATTCGCGGCATCAAAATTATTCATCTGATCAAACCAATAGTTCGAGCCATTACTATTGCGAAAGCGGAACATGCCTGCACCTGGGAGATTTTTACAAGCACCAGTGATGGGAACTGAAGCGATGTTAATAAAGTCTGTAAGATCTTGAGGATTTTGAAATTCAACTGTTGAGAACTGACTGGCAGACCAGTTACCAATATCTCTTGCCATAATTTGATTGGCCGAGAATTTTTTATAATTCAGCATTCCGACCGTGTTTACGTCACTAAAGTTTGAAGCAGTGATATTAATACCGGCCAATTCAGTTTTATGCTGAAGATAAGACTTTTTAACGGTCATACTGCTATCAGAGGCGTTGGCATAATAGAGAGTCCATCCGCCGCCATCAACATCCATTTCACAATAAGTCAGGATGGGATTAACCTGATCAGGATAAATAGTATAAAGCCCACTTCCTTTACTCTCGCCCATCTCAAGGATTTGCTGGCAGCTCATGGGATTATATCCACCATCATGAACAAAGAGCTGCACTTCAGACACAACTTCAGGAGATAGATTTGAACCGGGAATACCAGTTCCTGCGTACAATACGGTAGATCCGATGGCATACCACCAGTCGGTCTTTTCAACAGAGCCATCTAGCAGTGATTGACTGCCATTCGTTACACCTGTGCTTTTATTACTAAGTTCCAGGCCACCCCAATGTCTGGCAGAAGTATCGATGCTAATTGCCTGATACCCCATCAGCGCCGTATCTTTAGTGGGATTGGTATACTGGGACCAAATATTTCGTTTATTGTTTTCAGGCCAGTAAAGTCTGAAAGTCAAACGGTTAAGGCTTCTGAAATTATCCAGTAGGTCCAAAATAGAATATTTATTATTAGCAGGATCAGTGGGGTTCGCATTTAATGCAGAAGCAGGAGTTGCAAATACGCCACCAGCAACATTATGCCTGAAAACTCGAGTCCATCCTCCACCATCAGAAGTGACGTCACAAAATAGATTCATTACCGGTAAGGCACCTGCACCATCGATATCCAAGGCATGAATGCCATTGACAGTCAGACCCATCTTTTTCAGGTTGGAACAAGTAGCAGAACAATCCCGGACCGTTAAAGGAGTGGGATGATTAACATAGAAATTGGTCCATTCCACATTAGTTTTGGTGGCCACGAAATGAGAACGGACATCCTGATTCCAGACTTTTTTACAAACGCCATGAGCGACAATGGTTTTTAATTCATTGGGGTCAACTTTAAAACCAGTGTCGACAGTATTAATCGCCCAAACGAGCTGAAAATTTGAGAAGAATAAAATGACAAGGCCTAAAAATGGAATCATTTGTTTTGCAATTGCTTAATAGAATTTTTAATTTCTTCCATATCTTTGGCATGCTGTTTCTTCACAGCTTCCATTTCAATCTGAAGTTTTTTATTCTGAAACTCAAGTGAAGCGATCTGGCGCTCAAGTTCTTTTTGTTTTTCTTTTGTTTCCTTTGAATCAGAGAATAATTCTTTGACCGCTTCAACTAACAAGGCCGTAATGTTTCCATATTGAACCGATTTGAACCCATCTCCACCGGTAGAAACCAGTTCCGGGACATGCTTTTCCACTTCCTGGGCAATAAATCCGTAAGTGCGCTCTTTAGGCATATTACGTTCAGGGAACTCATCGACTCGCCAATCAAAAGTCACACCATTTAATTGGTTCACAGTCTCTAAGGCGTAAGGAATAGTGGTTATGTTTTTCTTTAAGCGTTCATCAGAAGTATATTCATAGGAAACGGCAAGTACTTTACCGTTGACGTGAAGCATTTCAGTGGGAGTAACGGTTCCGATACCAACATTACCGGTTGCCTGCTGGATAGAAAGTCTGGTCGTATTATTTGTTCTTAATTGAAAATCGTGAGGAGTCATTGAACCTACAAATGTAGTTCCAAGTATTGATGTTCCAAATACAAATTCAATATCATTTGTTACATCTCGACCCATAAAAAAAGTCGCTCCACTCCCTTGTACTGAAACCATGTGTCCAGAATTCGGAGCTGTTGATGAATTCTCAGGAGTAATACCACTTTCTGCAAATAAACCTAAGAAATTATCAGTCGATGTTTTACCAACAACATGAAGGCCTGCTGTCGGTGTAGTTGTCCCAATCCCAACGTTCCCTGTTAAGCGATGAACATTCCCTGAACTCTGGGCCCATTGGTTAGAAGCTCCTGAGACCTGAGCATCCACATATTGTTTGTTGGCCACATCTGTAACACCAATTGGATTGAGCACTCTCACCACTGAACTTGTGTTGAAATCAAAAACCCCTGAAGGAATTGAGTCACCGGCCTTATTGACTGGAGTGAATCCTAAAGCCGTCGTTATTTCTCCAGAAGTAAGGGCCTGCCATGCAGAAGTGTTCGCTCCACTGGCCTTTAAAAATTTTCCCGCATCCCCGACAAGTGGAGAAGGAAGTAAACTCGTAGAAATATCAATAGCGGGATCTCCCGCAACTCCACTTCCATTGGTGACACTTATTCTATTCGCTGTTCCCAGAACAGTTCGGTTGGCAACAGTACCATCACCTGTTCTGACAAGCACTCCTGTACCGGTATTACTGGCCAGGGCGGCCAGATCCGTGTCGGCCGCTTGTTTGTTATTAAATGTTGTCCAGTCCGCTGAACTTAAGAACCCATTGGTAGTACCACTCGACTGACTGATTGAAATTACCGGAGTGGTAGTCCCTGTGGCAACGCTGATGGGTGCGGTTCCACTGACACTAGTGACGGTACCACCAGTACCAGTTGCAGAGATGGATATTCCGCCAGCAGTGTTAGAAATAGTAACACCTGTTCCAGCAGTAAGATTTGCCGCAACTGGAGCGGCACCAGTTGAACCAATTAAGAGTTGTCCATTGGTTAAGGCCGCAGCTTCACCAATAGCAGTGGTGCTTGAAACCATGATTCGGTTTCCTGTTAATGAAGAGGTATTTGTTCCCCCTCTTGCCACAGGAAGAACACCGGTAGTTATTTTCCCAGCATCCAGCGAAGGAATATCAGTTGCGGCCAGCATGGAGTTGATCCAATTTGTGCCATTGAATTTTAAAAAGTTTTGCGAGGTCAAAGTGGTGATGGCCACTGCCGTTCCCTTAATCCTATCCACACTAGTGGCATTATAGGTTCCACTGACATCTCCGGAAAAAGAGCTGGCAGTACCAAGCTTGGCATTGAAGGCATCATAATCAGTTTTACTGAGTAAACCGGCCGTGACTCCTGCGGCACTGGCATAAGGGATATTCAAAGTATGAACACCTGTGGCGGCATTAGTTGACCACGCTGGGGCCACACCTGTTGTTCCTGGACTTGCAAAAGTTTGTGAACCAACGGTTGAACCATTGATATTGGTAATACCTGCTCCGGAGACTCCGAAGGCCTGCCAAAGGGTCCCGTTACAAAACTCGATGCTGGAGGCATTATAACGAAGAGTACCGCTCTTAGTGGCGTCACAGACAACGGCATCTGCACCGATTTGCAGACCGCCTACAACTTCTAATTTTGAACGAGGAGTACTTGTCCCAATACCAACTTTCCCAGTTGCGTTCCAAATACCTGTTCCAGGGAAATTTACCACTCCAGAAAAAGTAACTGCATTGGTAGTCGTAGCACCTCGATCAGTTACTGTTTGCAGAGTATCAGCTTCCGCCGATAGATAATCCGGCGTCCAGCTAATCCAGATTGTGCCATCAGATTTTAAAAGATTACCAGAAGTGCCAGATGCAGTAAGTCCGGTACCACCAAGAGTAGTTGGTACTGTTCCAAGACTCAAAACTCCAGTCGTTGCATTATAATTTAAAGGTGTCGTCCCGGAAATGGCACCACGGGCGCGGGCATTAGTGAAATAAAGGTTCACATTTTCTGGAACAACTAAAGTATCAAGTGTGGCCCAATTTTTATCACCACGCCAATACTGAGAAGTTGTACCAGCAGTAATGTCATCTTCCTTGCCATCAAGAGCTGTGGTGAGGCCCTGAATTTTTGATTGCTCAATGGCGGCACTAGTTGCAATGTCAGCATTAACAATAGAACCATCAGCAATCTCAGCACTTCCTACGGCACTGGAATTAATTTGAGCATTATCAATCGTACCGCCCAAATCACCACCGACGCTGCTTGAACTGGTAGCGACTGATCCCCAGATAAGTTTTCCGGTGCCGTCATTTACCAGAGCTTGCCCGGAAGTACCGGCAGTACCAGGTAATTGAAACACCAGATTTGCCAGAACATTATCTGGAGCTCTGAGTTCTATATAGTTTAAGCTGTTTGATTGATACCGAACTTTTCCAGTGACGGCAATATTCCCAATGACATCTAATTTCTCGGTTGGCGCACTTGTGCCAATACCAACCTTACCACTGTTAAAATAAATGTCTGTCCCGGAATTGGTCCACTGAGAAGCGTTGACCCCACCGACAGCATTATCAACGTAGAGTTTATTTACAATCTGATCATCAGCAGTAGGATCTGGAACACCATTGATTGTTCCCAAGAAAAGCGTTCCGCCTGTTATGTCCAACTTACCCGAGTCGAGTGCACTTGTCTGCCCTTGAAGCTTTGCAAATGCCTGCATTACCGAGTCGGTAGCACTGATATCAGAGCCAACCACCGGTGCATAACCATTCAAGATGGTTGCCAGAACATTATTTGAAAAAACACCCCAGGTATTATCACCCTTGAGGTAATGAGAAGCATCTCTGGTACCAGCTAATTTTCCCGGATCAATTCCTCCTGCCAGCATGAGATTGGTTATCCCGCCTGTGGCAATAGATATCGTTCCATTAACTGTAATTGGACCTCCGGTTAATCCAGCTCCTGTCCCCACTGAAGTAACAGAACCATTACCAGTTCCGGCCTCGTCTCTTGGTGTCCACTGAGAGCCATCCCAGGCCAGCACCTGACCGCTGGTAGCACCCATTTGAGTGATTTGTTTGGTCATCTGAGAATAATTGGCAAATGGTACCGAATGGAGTGCCTGAAATGAATAAGCTTTCCCCGCAGTCGTATCAGTCACTCGAATAACCACAGATTCATTTGACGGTGCCATTGCCAGAACATTGGTTAATGTAGATGGCGAACAGTCTGGATCTAAACGAACATGGAAAACACCATTACTTAAAGCAACACTAGGGATATTTTGCTGACATAAAGTAGCTCCCACACCAGTTGGACTGGTATAGGCCAATTCAAATTTTAAATTCACCGGTCCATTTACTGGAGAGCCATTACTATTAACTAATCGACCAGAATAACTTAAGGAATTACTAGCAGCGGCTTCTTCATGAGGAACCATCACAGTCATCAAAATAAAAATGAAAAGTATGCCAATCCTCATTTGTGCCTAATGATTAAAGGTTTGATTAAGTAACTTTTAATACATTTTAAGTGAATTCTTAAAAAACACCAGAATGTTCCTAATCACAAATACTTATCGTATGGTCCCTTAAGGAGCTTAAGCCAGTATGACAGCTTTTTGTGCCAGTGGCTTTTCGGAGTATATTAATCCAGTAAAGACAAGCTATAGGTATCAGGGACAATCATTCATAACTGCTTTCAATCCTATCAAACTTCTGATCATGACCTTTTAGAAGCTTGGATAGGGAGAGATCGCTCTCCTCTTTGATCATCTTATCTAAATACCTTCTAAGCTGCAGAAGTCGAGGGTGGCATGAGCCGGAGTAATGAGTTTGTATGATCAGATGGATGGCCTCATCCAGAGAGATATCCACTTTTTTAAAGTCAAAAGCTTCAAGGTCAATAAAGCGCAAGAGACGGTTCACTCGAGCAATTAACTTTGGTTCTTTTTCATAACGTAGACCGGTGAATAGATAATTAGAAAGATTATGCTTTTTAAACTCATGAGTCCTAAAGCAGAGATTTACTGTGAGTTCTGCCTGATGATGATTCTGATGAATAAACTCCCCAAGTTCAGCAATTTCTACCACTTCACCTTGCTTTAATTGCCGCTCCTGCAGAAGCTTCAGTTCACCCAAGGCGTGGAAACGCCCAATTTTCTTTTTTTCGGTAAAAGAAAATTCAAGATCAACGTTATTGCCTGAAAGGCATTGGAAGGCCCCTGCAAAATGGTGGTTATGAATAACTGTTGGCCTTCGCCGCCAAAAATAAATATCGATAAAACAATGTTCTCCACGAGCAATGGTTATCGGAAGATCACTAAACTCAAGATACTTGAAATTTTGTTCATGTAAAAAATTTTTAGAAAGTGAACTTTCTATGAGCTTTTGATAGTCGTAAATTTCATGAAGACGAGCTTGCTCTAACAAGTTTCGTGCTTTTTCGTGAAAGAATTTTACTCCGTGTTGGTTTAAATGAAGATCCCCTTTACGGGTTAGTTGCCTTGCTATTTGAGTGAGTTTATCCATGAGTTTAAGTGTAGCACTATCTGGATATTTCCTATACCAATTCTTAACAAAACTCACTTTAACCTGACTTGAAGAAACCATAGGCAGATGGAATAAAGCCTGAACAATATTTAACTGGAGACATGTTATGAAATTCCTTACGACACTCACGCTTTTCGGCTTATCTCTTAATGCCTTCGCCTTTGAGCAATCAGCGAAGTTAAACTTAACTAAACTCTATGGGAAACTTGATGCTGGTGAATACGTTATAGACGTTACTCTAAAATCAAAAGAAACTCCTTCTCTTAGTAAAGTTACAACTTCTATTGAGCGAGATGATAATGACTTAACTTGCACTACGACCGCAGGTTTTGAGTTAGGAGAAATGACTTTTACAATTTCTCAAAAAGATTCGAACTGGAAGAAGGTAATTAAAGAGAAGATCTTTGCGACAGCAACCCATTCTGTTCCAGGCACCGAGTGCGATCTTTCAATTGAGAATTTTATTGGCCCCAAGAAGATCTATGCAAGTATGAGTTTAAAAAATTCTCCCCTTACCCTTCCGGTTGTAGCGCCGGCAGGTTATGAAGCAGTCCAGGTCTATTTAACACCCTTCTCTGGCTACCTCTATCTGGATACAACTATTGAGCTCCAAAATGATGTCTTAATGATCAATCCAGATCAGCTACTTACTTCAGCAAGTATTTATCCAGTCAATTCAGAAAATGCTTCAAAACTATTTTATTATGTACAGGCCAAGAAAGGGTCGTCACACTTATCTCTAGGAAATGGTTACGTGGATTTTAATTAAAAGATCTACGGGGGAAGACCTAAATCAGGCCTTCCCCCATAGTCAAATCTTAGTGATTAATTCTGTCGATATTGATCATTTCTTGCATAATTTTTTCACGTTCAGGATCTTTTGAAACAACACTCGAAATCTGGTCAATTGCAGATAACGAGTTTTTCTGTCTTTCATTTTCAAGTTTTCTGATGTTCTTCTTCAACATCTTAACTTGTTTGCGATCAACCTGACCTGAAATAAGTTCCTTAATGAGCACAGAGCGCAACTTAAAAGACTCACTCATGAGCTTCTTATTCTTTTGACTGATGTCAGTCAAAATTCCATTGAGTTGTTTCTTCTGTTGATCATTAAGTGTCTTTGAGTTTTGAATAACTTCCTGAATATTAAAGAAGAGGCTTCTACCGTCGGTAACACTTTCCTGTGCTACTTTTTCATCAATTTTTTGTTGGGTTGCTTGTTTAGAAGAGCAACTCATAGCTACTGCGAGAATAAAGATGAGAGAGAATGTTTTCATTAATTGGTCCTTGTTAATTAATAAGAACACTCTATCACCCAGACAAACGGTTGATCATGATATTTATCATGTTTCCGGTATTAATTTCTTATCCCTACTTCAGCTTGAAGCAAAGAATAGTTCTTAACCAGATACTCCCATTGCTCCATGCAGTGTTCAAATTCTTCCTTAGCTGAGTCTATCTTTTCATTAACTTCTTTCATGGCCATTGAACACATCTTGTCTTTATTAAACTTATAATCTTCTTTCAAACTGTGCATTTTATTCATGGCCTCAAGTACCTGGGCCCGAAGCTTCTCGACTTCTACTAAAACCATCTCTGGAAGTTCAAACTTATTTTTAAGCTCTTTAACTTTCATCTGCATTCTCGCTGCCAGAATTTTCTCCTGAGGAGTCAATTTCAATTTGAATGCCAGTCCAGTAAAGCTCAAGCTTTTAATCATCCACTTGGTAGGATCAAAATGGAACCATCGAATGCCATTTCTATAATCAGTTTGGAAATAATGATGGAAGTTATGATATCCCTCTCCAAAGGTAAGTAGGGCCATAATCCAGCTGTCCTTGGCAGTATTGGTATCTGTATAAGGAGTTGAGCCCATAAAGTGACAAAGTGAATTGATAAAAAAGGTACAATGATGGGTCATCACAATTCTGGCAAATACACCCAACGCCAGCCCACCTAAATAGGAACCAAGAAAGTAGCCGCCTATAAAAGTGGGAAGGACCATACCAAAGAACACAGCAATAGGAAGATAGTACTTGTGCTGCCATAGAGTCAGCTTGTCTTGTCTAAAGTCCTTGGCGAATCTTTCATTAACCGTGCCGTTCTTTTTTAAAAGAACCCAACCCATGTGAGCATAGAAGAAGCCTTCATTAATGTTATATGGATCTTCATTGGTATCAACTTTATAGTGATGAAGGCGATGATCACTACACCATTTCAAGGCACTATTTTCAAAAGAAGCTGCACCAAAGATAAGAAATAAAAATTTAATTAAGGGATGAGCATCATAGGCCTTATGGGCGAATAAGCGGTGATAGCCGGCGGTAATTGAAATTCCAGTTAATAAATAAAAGCCCAACCCTAAGAGAACCTGGCCATAATGAAAGCCATCCACTTTAACCCAATAATATGTAGTCACAACTGCGGCCACGGGAGTTAAGAAGAGGAATAGAAAGTTTACGATATCGATATTTTTAAAAGAATATTTGGAGACCATTGATTCACCTACAGAAGTCTTAATGATTAATGGAATTTTAAGCCTAAAGTGAACTGTTTTGCACATTATTTATGGTAATAAACCAGTAAGATTTTGACGAATCAATACAATTCCATAGCTTGAAAATGGAACGTTGGGGCCTGCCAATCAGTGTTATCTTGATTATTCCAGTGGGGTTATTGGCACCCACTGGAAATTGTGAAGTTATTTAGAAGATTTTTTAGGTCTGAACATTTTGTGAAGTCTCTTTTTGGTTTTTGATTCTTCCATACGTAAGGTATCCAGAAATTCATATTTCTCAACATCCAGTAAGGGGATATCTCTTTCAAGAAGAACATTTTCGTCAGCAATTTTAAGTTCGGTCTGAAGAAGTTCCCCTATTGATTCAAGAACACCAAAGTAACCAATAAGCTGGCGACTCATGTTAAGGGGCATTTTTTCAATAAAATACTTTTTAAGAAAAGGAACACGACGTAAAGGCCAGGCCACATTTCTGTATATCAAGGCCTTTTGGCTGGATGACTGAACTAAATTATAACCAAACTCATCACTCCATTTGTACATCGCCTGAAGAATGGCATCTTTTTGAAGATTATCCATCGTCTTGTTTGAATCCCGCCATTCTGAAATAATCTTGAATCGAGGATCAATTTCAATATCGGCAGGAACAAAACTGGCCTCGGAGGTAATGCCTAAGTTTTTCACAAATTCTGGTTTTCTAACCATCAACCGGCTTCTGATATAAGGGATTTTTACTTCACCATTTGAAACATGATCAATGGCATGAGATACCACTTCGGAGCAGAAAAGCTGGTCAGAGTTCTCCTGATCAAATCCAAAGTCATAATTAATGTTACCGGTTGTTTCAGATGCTTTTTTTACTTTATGGAAAATGTAATGGGCGGCACGGGCAGCAAGTTCTTCATCTTCAAAGCGATAAATCATCGTACGGTAGTTTTTATCTGCCACATGATCTTCCAGTGGTCTGACAAAAGAGCCAACTTCAATATGTGCCTCAACTGTCCAGAGCTTTCCTGTTTCATCTTTATAAACCATGCTCATGTGGGAGAACTGTGTATCATACTCACCCAGATTTGCGATGGCCGCTGAGGTAAAGGCATTACCTCTCGTTAAGATTACATCTCCACTTTTGAGATCCGAATTTAAATCAAAATCTAAAAGTTCAGGATGCCGCTTCACATGGGTATTACCCGCTTCAAAGGCATTATCTGGAAATTTAACAGCGCCTTGGCTAGTTTGTAGATAATTTAAATTTACATGGTCCTCGACAGTCCGGATAGATTTCAGGGCCGCTCTTGAAGCGTCGGCGCAGTCCTTCGTGAGTCCCACACTTCGGTGGAATCCCCGTAGCCTTTCGTGCAATGTAATTTTTAAGCTCCAAAGATCCTGTAAAACAACTTCGTGCCCATCATTTTTAATCTCTTCTTTATAAGTTTGAGCGGTGGCCCCTTCAAGGAAACGGGAGATTCCTCCCATCGTTTCCACACAGTTTTCACTCTGCATGGATTCAAGGTTCTGCTTAATTTTAGTTCGAATGTCGGAAGCCTCTACAACTGTTGAAATTGTAAAGAGGACCAACAACTGCCCAAAAATTAGACGCTTCATAACCCTTCTCCCGGTCTTAAATAGATATTGGGAATTAAAGAAGCAATTATCGTGCCATGATAAAAACTAGAATTTTATGCTTTTGCCCTGCTCAGAATAGGAAGGCCATTCTTTTTCTTCATGCCCGGTATTCGGATTACCATGATGGAGAAAAGATTTAAAATAAAGGGACATCTTCTCCCGAAGTGCTTCACGACTTTGCTTATTGGAAGAACTCCACGCAAATCGACCAAAACTAGGTTTGTCCTCAACAAAGTTGCCTAAATAGAAGACGGCGTCCAGACCATGAAAAGCTCCAAAAATATCTCGCCATGGAGAAGGAGTCTCTTTCCAGGTGAATTCATATTTATAAATGCTCTTATTATAAGGTCTCAAACTCTGGGCGATGCCTTCCATAGTGATCAATAAAGTTTTGCTGGCCGTTCTGGTAATACTGTCAAATTTAGAGAGAGATTCAGGCTTAATGATATCACCCTTCGAATAATGTCTCCCATCATTCATCATTCTAAACAGGTTTGCCTCGCTGGGTTTAAACATTGGGGCCCCCGCCAGATAGGATCCTTCATCTACGGTTGACCCAAGAATTAACGGTACTCGGTTATAACGACCGACTAAGATTCCGGCCAAACCGCTATAAGGTAGTACGACACCATCAGAAACATGCTGAGTAGGAACAACAAAACGAGGGATACTTAAAAGTTCACTGGGCTTTTTAGCTAGCAGATACTTTCTAATGGTTTGAGGTCCAACTTTCTTAACATAAAGCTTGGCCCCAGCAGTGTCTTTGGCCGTACCATCGGCAACAAGTAAGTCATACAGAAGCCCCTCTGATCTTTCTTTGACAAGGATTTTCGGATAGGCATTTGGAAGACCGGCGGAGCAAATGGCACCGTTAAATAAATTTTTGGCCAGTGGACTTTGGAGAAGTCCCCAAACATTCATGCACCCTGCAGATTGGCCAGCAATGATAACATTATCTGGATCACCACCAAACTGCTCAATATGAGATCTTACCCACTTTAATGCTTCAATTAAATCCAAGGTCACTAGATTCCCTGAATCATCTAATGAATCTCCATTCTCAAGTGATGAGTGAAGAAAGGAAGCGAATAGGCCTAAACGATAATTTACACTGACATAAATGGCATCATTGGCCTGTGCAAAATAGGCCCCGTCATAATTTGGATCATTGGCGGTGCCTTTTGTATTGGAGCCACCATGCACCCAAAAAAAGACCGGTCTTTTTACATTAGACTCCACCTTCGGTCGCCAAATATTTAAGTACAAACAATCCTCGGAGCCAACAGATGTTCCAAACGTTTCGGGTGCAGTATTGGAGAACATGTTGCCAACCTGAGCACAAACGGGAGGTAAGCTCTGGGCCTTTATTCTTGTGGCAAGACGAACTTTCCGTGGTGCCTTCCACCTTAAATTCCCAATAGGCGGCTGAGCATAAGGAATACCCAGAAACGCTTCAGTACCATATTTGGTATTCTTGCCAATAAAGCTTGTCCCTTCTGAATAGACATCAGTGTTCCCAAAGCTTGGATGGATGAATAATAGAAGGAATGCAGCGTAGATAAATTTTGGCACAAGAGTCCCCTTTTTCTGGTACTAAAACGCTATCTTTTTTAAGGAGCACCGTAAAGGTATTAGGGTCAGGTCTAGGAGAACTTTATGATCACTTTCCCAAAATGTTTCCCATTTTCCAGATATTCGTAGGCCTTCAAGGATTCCTCAACAGGAAATACGCGATCAATCAAGGGATGGATGTTAAATTGTTCCAGATCTTGGCCCAGTTTCTTTTGCATTTCGCCGCTGCCAACATAAATGCCGTGCAATGTCTGATTCTTCTGGAAAAGCGGAACCGGATTAATTTTGTTATCAAAACCAGTCAACACTCCAATCAAGGAAATGCGTCCTCCCATACGAGTGGCCATAATTGATTTTTCCAATGTCCCTCCTCCACCAACTTCAACTACCCGATCAACTCCCCGACCATCAGTCAAAGAAAGCACTTCATTTTCCCAATCCGGACGCTCTTTGTAGTTTATCAGATGATCGGCCCCTAACTTCCTGGCGCGCTCAAGCTTTTCGTTTTGTGATGAGGTGATGATGACTCTGGCCCCTTTGGCCTTTGCCAACTGAAGAGCAAATATTGATACTCCACCGGTTCCCTGAAGGAGCACAACTTCCCCGGACTTTATTTCACTTCCAGCATACAATGAGGCCCAGGCAGTGACTCCCGCACAAGGCAGAGTCGCCCCCTCCTCCAAAGACAAATGCGAGGGCAGAAGCTCAAAACTATTTTCATGCCCGGTCACATATTCGGCGAGCATTCCTTTTTGTTTTCCTCCTCCGCGAGCATGTTTGGTTTTAAGAGGATCAACACCTCCACTAATCCAATCGGGAAAAAATAAACCAGCGACTCTATCTCCGACTTTTAATGTCGTGACCCTCTTACCCACCTTCAGTACTGTACCGGACCCATCTGAAAGTGGAATCGTTTCATTTCCGGGAATATTTTTTGCAATTAAAAGATCACGGTAATTGAGAGAAACTGCCCCAACTTTAATCACCACTTCATGGTCCATTGGAGAAGGAATTTCTGTATCAAGAACTTCTAAAAAATTCTTCGGATGGTTTGTAAGCATGTACTGTTTCATATAGCTCCTTTTTTGCTCGTGAATGGTCTTCAGTTTTAAGCAAAGGTGTTATATATACAAGTACTCACAATTTTATGATGTAGTATTAAAAAACATACTATGTGAATATCACGAAGGAATATATGAAAGAATCAAAAAAAGAAAAAGCATATTTTTGCCCGGTAGAACTCACTTTAGGGATTATGGGCGGGAAATGGAAAGTTCTGATTCTTTACCATCTCATGGCAAATGGCACTGTCCGCTTTGGAGAACTAAGAAAGATTTTAACCAGCGTCACTCAGCAAATGCTCACTTCCCAATTAAGGGAATTGGAATCTGATGGCATCATAAAACGTGAAGTCTATCCAGTTGTACCGCCAAAAGTTGAATACTCATTAACTACTTATGGAAAAACTTTGATACCCATGCTTGAATTCATGATGGCCTGGGGGAAAAAGCACGAGAAGATGACCAAACGCCCCCGAAAAAAAATCAACTGCTAAGAATAAATTCACAAATAAAAAAAGTGCAACGAATAACCATTCACTGGGTGAGGCCAATATAATGGCCTCATTTATTTTATGAAAAACCTTAGGACCACTTGTTCTTAAGAAAAATTGACTTCCATTTTAAGACTTCTGCTATCAAAGTAAAATAATGACAAAAAAATGCCCCAACTGCAGTGACCCACTTGAAGTCAAAAAGATGATATATCTGACTATTCTAGGCCGTTCAGTTATCTGTAACTCTTGCCAAAGTAATCTTCAATTTAAATCAAAAATGATTTTAGAAATAGCGCTTTTTGCTTCGACCGTCGCTGCCATATATTTTTACAAATCACAGAGTCTACTTATACTTTTATTGGTGGTTTCACTGATCTTGGCATTCTTGTACTTCTTAACGGGGATGTTAATTTTGAACTCATCTTCAGCAAATAACGATGGAGTTTAGTTGCACACCCATCCACCCCCATTGAATGAGAGGCATTGGCCTTTGTTAAGAGGGTTGACTGCAATCGTATAGATCGCGTTTTTGATATCTTTCAATTTATCTAAATCTGATTTTTTTAGAAGTTTTTTGTATTCAAATTTTTCATAGGTATAGACAGGATCAAGCTTGAAGTTTTTTCCATCAAAAGAAACCCAAGGTTCGATTGGTTTTTCAACAAAATGATACTTTAGGTTATTAATCTGGATTGTGCCATACTTGTTGTCTGAATCTTTTTTTGCGACCTTAAATAATAGCTTCCTGTCTTTCATAATCGCAGTCCTTACTGGCAAATTGGTTTCTACAAGTTCAGTCTCATGCGTTTTTAAATTATAGAAAAGGATTATCCCCAGATCAGCGAAAGGCCGATTGTCTTTCAGAAAAAAGAAAGCAACTTCTTCTTCTTTTGAAGAAATGGCGAGAATCTTATGGCAAAGGCTATTGTAGAGTTTGAGCATACGGTAGCGACCGATACCCATATCCCGTAGATCAACTTTGGTTGTAGAGTTTTTATGTTGAAGAAAGACAGTTTGCCCATACTCATCATCTTCACTCACGAGATACTGTTCTGGCGAGCGCAAATCAATATCAATGATCTGACTTTTGTAGGTACAAACGTCATGATCATTTCTGTAAGTTTTCTCGGCCTTGGCAAAAAAACTAATAAGGGTCATAAATAACAGAACAATGAATTTTGTTTTCATTGAATGATTTGTTCAACTTGTTTTTGAATGGCATTTGTTCTGGCACTTGGTCTCGCGGCGATAATTCTGATCAACAGAGCATCGTCAGAGAGTCTCCAGGCGACCTTACCAGAAGAAATAAATGATCGTCCTGATAGGATTACCATGCGCCCAACACCTTTGTGAGTCAGTTGCCCTTTAATTTTAAATTCAGTGGCATCACCATCAATCTCCATACTCTCGAAAGATGTGTCAGGAGACTCCACCTTTAAGATGGAGTTCCTGAAGTCTTTTTGGATGTCGATAAAGCCAGTTACTTCCTGGTTACGATCGAACATGGTGATCATGGAGGTTGACGAGTCTACCTGAAAGAGTCCAAAGGGATGACCGCTATTTGCGAGGACTGGTAAACTCAATAACAGCAGGGAGAAAAAAATAGTTTTCATTTCAAGGCTCCAATAAGTGGTACCAGTAACAGTTAAATTGTTAGTGAGGCACTTATGACACTTTGACACTTTTCACACTTTTTGTCAATATGTCCAAGTTATTGCAAATTGACACTTTTTACAAAAAATGTCATAATTCTTACATGGCAAAAGCAACAACTACCAATATTGAAGAACGTAAAAAAGACATCTTGGATGCTGCTCTCTATTGTTTTCTCAATTTTGGATATTCAAAAACATCAATGGACGATGTGGCCAAGAAGGCCGGAATTTCTCGTCCGTTAATCTATTTAAAGTTTAAAAACAAAGAAGATCTTCTCTTGGGTCTGTTTGACCATATTATGGAAGGCCGTCTGGAAGAAGCTGAAAAGCTTTGTAAGATGGACTTGACCAAGAAAGAGAAGCTCTCAAGGATGGTTGAGATCTTGAAGTTTGAACCATGGAGCAAGATCTCTGGCTGTGCAATGTCACAGGAATTTTTTAATACTTGCTGCAATTTGGATGAGAAGAACTTTGAGAAGTTTGAAAAACAAAAACTTAAAATCCTCACTGACATTCTGGGTGATAAAGCGGAAGCGGAAGTCTTCTCAATGGCCTCAGATGGAATGTTAGAAGATGTTCCATCTTGCACCGTTTTGAAAAAACGCTATGGTATCCTTATTGATAAATTTAGCAAATAGAACGTAATGTCCTCACCTACCTAAGAAAATATTTTCTTCGAATTTTCACCTGTAGCAATCGTAGGATAAGTCTTAAGCGTCTTAGGATGAATCAGCTCTTCATTATTTTTATAAATTCTGGGAGTCTTATAAAGGTAAACCAGCGCTTTCCATTTCGGCATGTGCTTATATTTATCCGGATACATCATTTTTAGATGATGATGAATCGTCTTAGCATGACGGCAAGAAACACGTGGAAACAAGTGGTGCTCAACATGGTAGCCAAAATTCAGATGAAA
>DFXY01000048.1:69484-79238 GCA_002381945.1 Bacteriovoracaceae bacterium UBA4096 | reverse complement strand
CGCACTAGAAACGAGCGGCCAGCCAGCACACTTTTACGTAAGCAGCATGTTATTTTCTGCCAAAAGGTAAGTGACACCTTTTGGCAGGCCCCAATTTAAGAATAATTAAGAACGCTTCATATATCTAATTCCCAATAGTTCCAAAGCTAACCTGATGTCTCAATAATTCTTAAGTGTTTCAATTCCTTTTATGACCGATTAGTCGTCAATAAAAGGATTCCTATGAAACTATTCTTCATTCTTTTGCTCATCTCTTCTCAAGCATTCGCTCGCTGGGCCACTAAAGCGGATCTTGAGTATGTCCTCTTAAAAGAAGAATCAATCGTTAAAGTTAAAAAGAATGGATCAAATACAATGATTCAAAGTTTGGAGTATGAGCTTTTAAAAGATTCGGCCAAGGAACGCTTTTCAATTTATAAAATCCCCTATCGATCAAACACTACTTCTATCAAAATTTTATCGGTTAAAGTCATCAATGGAAACAATGTTTATGAAGTAGCAAAAGACAAGATTGTTGATCGCAGTGTCTCCCAAGATAAAGGCATTGATGACACTAAGGAAATTCAGATTCCACTTCCAAATATTCAAGTGAATTCGAGAATAATCATTAAGTATCAGCAAGATGTGCAAAAAGTAGTTGTCTCAGGACATTTCTCCACAAGTTATCAAATGGGTGAAGGAGGTCAGGCAGATGAATCATTTCTGAGTATAGAGTCGGAACTACCACTTTATTATGAGAAGAATGATCCATTCAATGTTCTTGAAGTCATGGAGACAAAAGATTCCAAGAAACATCTCCTGACAATGAAGCTGAACAAACCTTATCTGAAAAAAACTGTAGAAGAATTTGGAGTGCTTAATTTATCAAAGATGACTTTCCTGAATGTGAGTACAGAGAAAGACTGGGTTAAAATTGGAACTAACTTAAAAAGGCGTTTTGATAACGTGTTAGTACAGGACTTACCAAAAAGTCTTGGGCCAATAGTAAAAGATGCCAGGGCACTTAAAACTCTGGATGAGAAAGTGAATCATCTGGTTGCTTATATTACACAAAACTATAACTATGTTGGTGATTGGCGTACATTGAAAGGCGCTTTTTCTCCAAGGGATATCAAGGAAATAGTTGGTACCAGATATGGTGACTGTAAAGACTTCTCAACTCTTTTGACACTACTTTTAAGAAAAGTCGATATCAAAGCGGATGTGGCCACCGTCTATCGTTCCTCCTCTGCTCAAGCAGGTGTATTAAAATACGGACTACCAAGCATAGGACTTTTTAACCATGCCATTGTCCGATTACAGGCCCATGGAAAAAACTATTGGATAGATCCTACTAATAAAGTCTCTTATGGACTAAATCATAGAGATGATATTGCAGGAAAGTCTGCCCTCATCTTAGACGGATCACATTCTCTGGCAACCATACCGCTTGTTAATGATGAACCAAATGAACTCAAAATAGAGAAAATTATCACTTTTGATTCGGAGACTAATGGATCAGCTGAGACGAAAATTGCCCTGAAAGGAAATCTCGCTTTGGCCTTAACAGGGTTAGAAGTTAATGTGCCGAAAGATAAGCTTGAAGCTGCATTCCTGGGCATGGCCTCTTCCGGAGAAGAGCCTATCGTGCCTGAATTTACACCCTATGATCTGAAATCATTTAAATATAAACCGCTCAACTTACACTTTGAATATACGGCAGGGAAAATTAGTTTCAAGGAAGAAGAAAAACATTACGCTAAATTCTATGGGATGGAGAAATTCCTGGGACTTTTAAACAGTAATTTCAAACATTGGGAAAGTGACTTGTTTTTAGGTGAACCTTTCTTAGTGGAACGCAGTCTCTTTCTTAAGAATGTGTTTGCAGAAGTAAGACCCAAAGGATGTAGTTTATCTACAGAATGGATTGATATAAGACGTGAATTTGATTTTCACTCAGAAGGCTTAAAGATCACAGACAAGCTTCATTTCAAGAAGAACATAATTCCCAATAGTAGTTTCAAATCAACCGACTTTGAACTTCTTGGATATGGCCTTTCTTCTTGTTTTTCAGAAAGCTTCGTCAAATTTAATTATAAAAATAAGGCCCACGCAGAATCAGAGGCGGATGTTGAAGCCCGCTTCGCCAAGCTGCCTCCAAGTGAAAGAGTTTTAAAACGAACTGAATTTGTGAGAGATATTCTGAACAAAACCATTAAAACGGGTTTTAATAATATTGATCTTGTCTACTTCCTTAAAAAGAATCTTGAAGATGATCCCACACATCCAAAATCATATGAATACATGGCCTCAATCATTCTTCATGACGGATATTTGAATAATGACAAATTTAATAAAGCAAATATCCTTCAGGCCAAGGAGATTATTGCCAATGGATTAAAATATAATCCGAAACATCAGGGTCTTCTGTTAGATGATCTGGAATTAAATTCCTATCTGCAAGATCTTGAATCCGTAAAAAAAGGAATTCCTGAAGTTTTAGCTTTAGGAGAACTCCAGGAGGTCAATGACCTGACCACTCTTAGTAGGTTATACAAACGGCTGGGAGATAAATCAAAGGCCATTGCCGCCTTAAAATCAGCTGAAAAGATTGCCAAGACCGACATTGAAAAAAAGAGAGTTTGGTTTGTGTTTGCTTCATTGTATTCACACTACCAGCAACCCGCTCAGTGCGTTCAAGCTTACAATCAAGTTCTGAAGTATGATCCAAAAGATAGCTACACTCACATAAATGTTATTTCATGCCTAATAAATTTGAAAAAATATGACGAAGCCGTAGAACGGGCTAAGGCCGGTCGAGAAGTCACCACAGCGGGAATGATGATGTGGATGTCTTCTTTAGCTTTAATCAGTAGGGGTCACCATCTGGCCCATAAAGGAAAAGTTGATGAAGCAGAAAAAGATTTTAAAGAATCTTTACAGTACCGTAATGATTCCGATGCCTATGTTGGTCTCGCAGGCATTGCAGCAGCAAAAAATAATTATGATCGAACTTTATCCTTACTCATGGAAGGTGCTAAATACCATGAGGGTGATAAACATGAGTTCCTCGGAAGATATGGTACTCTTTTTAAGAATGATCCGGAATCCCATGTGAAATTTATGAATTTAGTACTTGATCACATCAAAGATCCAGCAACAAGACTTCTGGCCTACAACGATACTGGAACCAGCTTAATCGCCTTAAAAAGAAAAAAAGAATTTAATGAAAATATGGAAAAGGCCATTACATATGGAGAGAGTCTGGTTCAATCGAGTCCAAAAGATTTCAGAATCCTCTCTACACTCGGATATGTTTATGAATTCCATGGAAAAGAATTACTAAAGAAAGATCTGCTGGAAAAGGCCAGAAAATGTCTCGCACTTGCTCTTGAAGTTAACAAGGGTGATATAAACACCACCTCAAGATTAAACGACCTCACGAGAGTGATTAAGGAAATGGATGAGGGAAGGATGCCGGCTTCGGTAGGTAATGTTGGAGTTGAGATCTCTCGGGCGAGAAAATAGGGAGCAGTAATCTTTTGCCTAAATAGTGCACAGATGATTTAAGAACTTTTGATTTAGGATTACGGAAAATAGTTCTCAATTTAAGGATATACTGGTCCAATCTAAGTTACTCCAAGCTACTTTCTAACATTAAGAAGAGTTCCAATTCTTTTAATTTCATTCCTTTGAAACAAGAAGATTAAAACCATACTTACAAGTAGAGGTAAAATTCCCCATTTAATGTCGCTATTTGGAGCTTCCTTTTTGAGAATACTAATTGGGATATAAGCTGATAAAAATACAATGAAGGAAACAGCCAACCATGAGAAAAACATCAAAGGTTTAGAAGAAGCTGCGCCTTTAGAATGCAGCTTTTCCATAAGACTAAAATAATATTTAGCAACAAAAAACAGAATAATTGGAATGACCAAAAAAGCACTTACTACAATCACTACTTACCTCCACAAAAATTTGTAGGCCCCGGAGACATCATTTGAGTTGGAATCCCAAATAAAGCCTCGCCACCAGCTCCAAGAATACCTTGCATATAAGGATTGGCTATTTTTAATCCGTTGCCAAGCATTGTACCTGCAGCTCCGCCAAATCCTGAAGCTAAAGCGAGGATTGGATCAATCGACATTAGCGGGTTTCCATCCATAGAGTTACCAGTTACTTGGCCTAATAAGCTTGCAACTGCACCTCCAGCAAATGAACCAGCAGCACTGGCGCCAAATGGGTTTACTGCTCCTACTGCTGCACCAACTACACCACCAACAATAGCACCATTCAGTCCACCAGTGGCATAGCCTCCTAGAACGCCTGATACGAATCCAGAAATAGCTCCTAGGGCACAGCCATGTTCATCAGACGAAACAGCTTTACGGGACTGTCACAAAGCTAGTTTTGGCCAAAAGTTCATCGAATCCTTATACCGCCACCACCCCTTAGAATTCGGGGCAAGAATCATTTGCGGCCCTTGATCAGGGCCGCATTTTTGGCGGTATTTCGAGAATTTTTGGAAAGCTTCGGCCATTCCGTGGCCATTAGTAGATCTTTTTCTGCCTATTGTGATCTAGTTTCCAAAACATTCGGAACATTATCCTCATTTCTTGAAAAGAGTTTTGCTAAAATAAGTGCTATTACAACACCAGCAATAAATAAGAGTGCCGATTTTACAAAATTTTTGTTCATTTTATTTTTCATGTTAAATCACAACTGTTTGCAGGAAAATTATTTTTGTCTTCGAACCTTTCAAGACCTTTCCTGATATTCCTATTGTATTCCATTCTCTCATATTTTTCGTTTCCTGGAATAAACATATCAATTCGACGGTCATTTCTTCTTCCTGGGATAGAACCATCATTACCGAATGGATCGGAAAATAGATCATATAAAATCCAAGCTACAATGCCCCCAATTGCAAGAGGATTAGTTCCTTCAGGATCAATAAGGTTAATAGGATCTTGAAGCACATATCCATAAAGGTTCGTATCCCCTCCATTGAACATAATTGGATCTTTACTCAACCACCGTCCAATAGATGCATCATAATCCCTAGCCCCAAATCTGCAAAGCTTAGTATCCACATCATACAAACAGCCCGCAAATCCAAAAGGCGTAAATCCTGGAGCTGTATCCGAAAGGACTCTTCCAAATTCATCATAAACTACCTTCTGAGCTACACTACCAGTCGTAGCATTTACTACAAGAACAGGACTTCCAAGATAGTTACTAATAATTTGAAACTTATTTTGTCCCTTAATCATGTAGTCAGGAGAATGAGCTTTAGAACCATACACGAATCTATGTGTTAGAGTTCCATTCGCATCAGATAGACCAATCAGCTGATTGTTCTTATTCCAGATAAAGTAGTTGGTAACAATTCCGTCGATCTTTTTAACCATTCTACGATTGGAAGCATCTACTCCATAAGTGATGGCCTTTGAAGGAAGGGTTACTGACTTCAAATTTCCGAAGACATCATAAACATAGTTACTAACAGTCTCGGGTGATGAAGTTGAAACTGAGATTAACTCTCCATTTGCATTATAGTTAAAACTCTTATTTCCAAAGTTTAATAATCTATCTTGTTCATCATAAACAATTCCGCTAGTAGTAACTCCTTCAATTGTTTGTGAAACACGGTTACTATTAGAATCATAACTGTACTCCATGTACTGGGCATTGCTCTTTTTCACACGAATAAGACGACCCGCAAGATCATAGGTATAA
Organism: Bacteriovoracaceae bacterium UBA4096; assembly: GCA_002381945.1. Lineage (GTDB taxonomy): Bacteria > Bdellovibrionota > Bacteriovoracia > Bacteriovoracales > Bacteriovoracaceae > Peredibacter. Next base: position 73,520 of record DFXY01000048.1, on the reverse strand, counting down.
GAATATTTATCTGATGGTAAACAATCAAATTTCTCAGTTCTAGTCGCAATTCGACAGTCTCCTTTTTATGATTTTAAATTTCTAATATGGAAATATTTAGATCAATAGCCGTCAAGAATTAATTTTCTTTTATCTTGCGATTAGATTTTATCTTTATAAGTTTTTACGATTTTTATTACTACAAATTTTGCAAAATTTTCATTTGGTTTTCAGTTCAATACTTCGAAAATTTTTCTCATTTCATCATCTTTAGATTGTTTCTATCAAAAAAACACTTAAGAAATATTAAGACTCAGAAACATGATTTAAGCACATAAAAAAAACTAATTATTAGAATAATCTTATTATCCAAAATAAAAACCCAACAATTTATTTCTAAATTGTGGGGCCATTCATAAAGCTCTAATACTTCCACCAGCGGAACCGCAAAACCCAAGTCAAAAAGGTAGGTGACACCTTTTGAGGGGTGATTAAACCCCGGACTTTCCGTAATTTGGAAGGACTCGCGCTGAAGGATCGGCCACGTTACAGTTCGACCATTCTTTATTGGGCATCCAGAAATCTTTGATGTGCCCACTATGACCTTTGAAGTGTTTCTCGAAGATGTCACGGTACAGAAGTGACTCTTTAGTGAATGGAGTGCCGTGAGGATATTTCTCGCGAGCATTCGCCACGTCGGCATCAGTGTATTGGGAATCAGCGAATTCTTTGAGGTAATCAACCATCGAGTGCCCAACGGCATCTGAGAAGGCGGCCTTCTCACGCCAGAGGATTTCGTCCGGGATAAAGTTAGTGCCATCGAAGGCTTTGCGCAGGAGCCACTTGCCCATGCCGGTGGTGTTCATTTTAAACTCAGGATGAATTTCCATCACAGTTTGAACGAAGTCCAAATCTCCGAAAGGCACACGGGCCTCAAGGGAGTTGGCGGCGATACAGCGATCGGCGCGAAGGACGTCATACATATGGAGTTCGTCGACACGCTTTTTGGATTCTTTTTGGAAAGCTTCCGGAGAAGGTGCGAAGTCGGTGTACTTATAGCCGAAGAGTTCATCGGAGATCTCGCCGGTTAATACGACTTTGATGGGAGTCTTCTCGTGAATGTATTTACATACTAGATGCATACCGATTGAAGCTCGGATGGTGGTGATGTCCCACGTCTCAAGATGCCAGATGAGTTTATCTAAAACACCGAGAGTATCTTGCTTATTAAAATAGACTTCGTGATGAATGGTTTTCAGATGGTCGGCAACAATCTTGGCATAACCAATATCAATTGGATTATGATCCAGACCCACTGAAAAAGTAGTGATAGGTTTTTTCATCAGATCGTGAGCGATACCGCACACGAGACTTGAATCCAGTCCGCCCGAGAGAAGAAAGCCCACGGGAACGTCAGCGACTAAACGTTTACGAACGCCTTCCACTAATTTTTCGCGGATATCTTTTAGATGTTTGTCTAAATCTTTTGGTGCGTAGTGAGTGACGGTAGTTAAGTCTTTATACTGAACAAACTTTTCGCCATCAAAATAATGACCTGGAGGAAAGGATTCTACTTTCTGGCAGTAAGGAGTCAGGACCTTAATCTCAGAGGCGAACATGATTTTGTTTTCTGAGGAGTATCCATAAAACAAAGGACGGATGCCAATAGGATCACGGCCTGCCACCATTTTCTTTTTAACATTATCCCAAATGACCAAAGCAAATTCAGCATCGAGGTGCTGGCACATGCCTTCGATACCCAGATCACGGTACATCGGTACCAGGACTTCACAGTCTGAGTGGGACTTGAATTTATAGGTCGCCTCGTAGTCGTGTTTTAGAATTTCGTAGTTGTAGATCTCGCCGTTACAAATCGCAATATTACCGTTGGAGTCATCAACAAAAGGTTGATGGCCTTTTTGGGTCGGGTCCATGATGGCCAGACGATGAAAACACATGGTGGCGTCATTAGAATCAGTTTTTAAAATTTCAGTGTCATCCGGACCGCGGTGCCTTAGTTGATTAAAGGTCGTTTCAAAATCCGGAAGTTGATGAACATCTCCAAAGTAGGCGAGCAAACCACACATAATTGAATCCTGAAGCTTGGGGGGAGGAATTTCCCGAGCTCCAGATATAATACCCCATAAGAAAAGTCATCTGTGAGAGGGTGAAATTTGCCTATGCTTTGGCGGCGAGGCCATTGAATTTAGGTGGCATTAGGCCGTATCATCAAACGATGGACCTAAACCTTGATGCATTCAAAAGTATTGTGTTTTTAACCGGTGCCGGCATTTCGGCAGAATCGGGACTCAATACTTTTCGAAATTCTAATGGTCTGTGGGAGCAGCACCGCATGGAAGATGTGGCAACTCCCGAAGCTTTCATTAAAGACCCTCAATTAGTGTGGCGCTTTTATTCCATGAGAAGACTGCAGGCCGCTGCGGCCGAACCCAACCTCGCTCATAAGGCCTTAGTGAAGTTTGCTGAAACCAGAAAGCACAATGTTTCTCTTATTACTCAGAATGTGGATGTTCTTCACCACAGGGCCGATCAGCTAGATCATCTTCCGCCAATTTGCATGCATGGCTCTCTTAATCAGTCCCGCTGCACCCATTGTGGAGTGGTGTACTTTGATGACTACGCCTACTTTAATTTAAAAGGTGATTACGCTCCTCAATCGACCATCCTGTGCAATGCCAGTGAGAAGGCTTCCATCGATTATCTTCACCACTATAAGCTCGATTATAAAAACTTTTTACCGCTCTCCCCTTGCTGTAAAGCGGAGATTCGTCCCCATATCGTGTGGTTTGGTGAAATCCCATTACAGATGAGTAAGATTGATAAACTATTAAATGAAGCTGATCTGTTTGTGAGTATTGGGACGAGTGGTTCTGTCTATCCGGCAGCAGGTTTTCTTCAAACGGCAAAAAGTCACGGGGCCCGAACAGTGTGTATCAATATCGAAGAAATTCCTCAGTCAAAATGGATTGATGAATTCATCCAAGGCCCGGCTTCCGTCAAGGTTCCGGAATTTTTTAAGAGTTCACAGGTATATTAAAGCGGCGGAGCTCTTCTTGCGCGAGAATCTTTGCCTTCTCACGGGCCTTCTTTAAAAAAGTTGGTCTATGTGCGGGAAGCTCAACTTCAAACGACTTTCCAACGTATTCCTTCTTCCACACATTCATCACTTTGATGGTTACATAGTAAGTATGTTTTTGAGACTTATAGCCATACTCCTCAAGAGCAACAAACTGGCCTTTAGGAGAAGCGCCCAGCGTATCAATCATCTGGTGTTCTGAGGCCAAACTGAGCCCAGAAAGAGTTAAAAGCCCTAAAAACAATAAGTATTTATTCATATGTACCTCAGGATCTTAAGGAGCAAGCCTGAGGCCAGAAGCATCAGCAGATTCTGGGAAGTTAGGAATGAGGATTGTGAGATTCCCGGACCGCTGTCTAGTTTCTAGACACTAATGAGTTTCCACATGAGGATGCGGGAGCGATCAAATAGATTGAGATTGGCCTTTTGATAGATGACTTCAAAAATCCTTCGTTGTTTTTCTTCAATTAAAAGCCGGTTTAAGAGCCGTAAGAATTTGCGATCTGATTCAATTTCATTTCGATAAGAGGCCACCACTTCTCTTAGCTCTCCAAAACGAAAACTGGTGTCAATCATCTTATCGATGAGTTTAGTAGCACTTCCGACTTCACAACCAGTTGTATCATGGAATATACCTGCTAAGTTAATCACCCGTCCTTCCTGCCTGAATACCGGTCTGGAGGTTGGAAGCAAAGTCACACTGGTTTCTTCTTTAATCACTTTATGAATTTTCCAACCGTAACTGGCGAGGGTTTCACTCAATGCTTTTCGCATTTCATCCAGATTTAAATTTTTATCATTGGAGTACCAAAAATCTTTGATGAGTAATTTACGAGGAGAAAGCGGTAGATAATAAAGATTTCTGGGGCAATCTTTTTGCATGACTTCTTCATTGTATAAAACCGGAGACTCGACTCCGTGATCTTCCAGACATTCAACTTCAAGCGAAAGGCACTTCCT
>DFXY01000048.1:0-69478 GCA_002381945.1 Bacteriovoracaceae bacterium UBA4096 | reverse complement strand
AGTTTCTGAATCAGAAGATCATGAAGTTTTTTTGAATCCAGGAGATGATAAGGAGTCATGATGTCTCTTTCACCGGAGTTAAACTTCACCTTGTGCTGACGCCAAGACTTGGTCACCAGTGGTCTTAACCAATTTAAGGCCTTGTCACAGTCACTCTCGCGGAAGGACCACATTTCATGCCTTCCAAGTGTTGAAGATTCCTCATATAAAATAAAATCCACTAAAGGGAGGACCTCCTTGAGCCTATAGGCCAGAAGACTACCCCAAAGACCACCACCTAGAATGATTACTGGTTTACTCATATTGTGCCACCAAGGATACAGGAGAATACCTGCGGAGGTAGATACTAGAGAAAGAAATGAAGGTTATAAAATAACTTTAAATGACACTTAGATTGATTTTTTCTAAAGAAACTTATAAGTTTGGCCCTTATCCCTATCCCAGGAGCCCCATATGCACCCATTTGAATCCCATATCCGGAACATCCCTGATTTTCCGAAGCAAGGAATCATTTTTAAAGACATCACTCCCTTGCTTCAGGAACGTTTTTCTGAAGTAATAGAAGCTATGTCCCAAAATATTGACTGGTCGCAAATCGATTATGTGGTGGGAATTGAGGCCCGTGGATTTATTTTAGGTGCTGCTATGGCCCAGTTAAAAGGTAAAGGCTTCATTCCGATGAGAAAGAAAGGCAAACTTCCTCCTCCAGTGATTGCTGAAACTTATCAGCTGGAATACGGCACTGATACACTGGAGATGATTAAAGAAGATAAACCAGGACGAGTGGTGCTGGTCGATGATGTACTGGCCACTGGCGGAACTCTTAAGGCCGCGGCCAACTTGTGCGCCAAAAACAATTTGGAAGTCAAGGCCATGTCCCTGCTCATTAACCTGACTTTTTTAAATCAGTTTAAAGAACAAGGTCTCCCGGTAGTTTCTGTCCTCAATTACTAAACTCTTTTAATCCTCCCGAAATCGATTACACTTAATTTTATGTGGATCATTTTGGGAGTTCTTTTTTCTTTCTCTGCTCTGGCACTTGAGCCCTTTGAAAGATTAACTAACGTAAAAATTCTTCGAGTCTTACCAGACAATATCGTGATGCTTAACCGAGGCATTGAAGACGGTATTCTCCGCAATGATCACGCGAAACTTTCAAGCGATACCGTGGGCCATGCTGCCCGGGCCATTTGCCTTAAGGTGACATCAGAAGTTTCTTACTGGCGGGTTTACCGCGTTCCCAATGCAGAAGCTTTTTCGCTGGATTATTTTTATACCATCACAGGTCTGGCCGACCGTGAGATACCGATTCCGATCGCAGATCTTAGAAATCAAAGGCACTCGATTGATGAGCCAGTGAAAAAAGTGAGTCCCGGTCCCGATCCTTTTTTAGTTAAATCTGATCTACCCCAGAGATTAACTGAACGGGATTTAATTAAGACTGTGGGACCTGAAAGAAGAAAACTCTTTATTGAAAAGACCCTGAATAAGGATCAATTAGAAAGAGATCTTAGAGATTACCGCATCTCACTTTATGCTTCTCCCTTCACTCGCCAGTCAATTAATGAAGGTGAGAGCTTACGTTACGGTTTGCGCGGTGGAAATATCGCTTCTAAATATCGTCTTCAGACTCAGTTTGAACAACAACAGACGAAACTTAAAGATCCTGTGACTAAAGAATCAATTTCGACCAGAAGTACCACGGGACAAGCACAGTTTGTGATTCATCATCTGACTTCATCCATCTCATCTTTATCTTTGGTGAATTATAATTCTCAGCGCTTCAGTGAATTCGCCACTCCTAAGCATCATTGGCAAGTGGGACCGATTGGATTTACCTGGCATTTATATGAATCCGATACCTGGGAATACATGGACCTCTCCTACATTCCACTCTATGACATGCGCGAGACAGATGTTGTTGCGGCCGATGGCACTGAGAGTGTGAAAGAAACAAATGGCCTTCGCCATGGCGTGCGTTTAGCTTTCAAGACTCGAATCAACGAACGCGTGGCCTTTGAAAATCTTTTATGGGTGCGACCTTTTCAGGATCTCGCTTCCTGGGAACTTAAAGGCGATGATTTAAATCTATCCAATGATATGAAGCTCATCTTTAATCTCAGCCAGAATCTTTTCTTTGATTACAACTTCGTTTATCAAAAAGATAAACTTTGGAAAACTTTGAGCGATCTCCCAGAGAGCAATACCATCAATTCACTGAATGTTCGTTACGATTTTGATTTCTAGGGCCGTGTAAACCAACTCAGGAATTCTTTATTACCAAGCTTACCTTCAATTGGTGAATCAATGGTCCCGTGATGAATCCAGCCATTTTGAGTCGCAAAACTCACCACTTCATCCAGAATCGTCTTCTGAAGTTTGGCATCCTTAATCACATTGTCTTTAGGCAGCCGCTCACGACCAGCTTCAAACTGCGGCTTAATCAGCACAATCAAATCACTGCCCGGTTTTAAAAGAGTTTTAACCGCATCCAGTACTTTAGTAATGGAGATAAAGGATAAATCCATGACCGCTCCATCAGCAAGCTCCGGCAGACCACTCAGCTCTCGAATATTGGTACCTTCCATATTAATCACACGAGGATCAGCTCTTAACTTTTGGGCAAGCTGATCATGTCCCACATCGATGGCAAATACTTTACGGGCCCCATGATTTAAAAGCACTTCAGTAAAACCACCAGTGCTCGCTCCTACATCTGCAAAAATTTTATCTTGAATGGAAATTTTAAACTCACTTAAGGCCTTCTCAAGCTTCAAGGCACCACGACCCACAAACTGCACAGAGGTGACTTCAATTTGCGCTTCAGGATCAATCTGTTCACCGGCCTTCTTAATCACAACACCGTTAACAGTCACGTCCCCATTTTCAATCATGCTCTTGGCCTGTGAGCGACTACTCACCAGTCCCTTATCGGCCAGGACTTTATCAATCCGCTCTTTCACAGATAAAACTCACCTTGAAAACAGGCCGTCACTTCACCTGAATAATAAACCTTATCTCCAATGAAGACTCTCTGAGTTCCGCCCAAAGTCTTAAGCGTGATATTTTCTTTCCAGCCATTCCAGAAATTAAGCGCCATCCCTGCGGCCGTTAATCCCGTGCCACAAGAATGAGTTTCATCTTCCACCCCTCGCTCATAGGTGCGTACATAGGCCGTCTGCTCACCTTCCAGTATCTGAACAAAACTCACGTTGGTCCCATTGGGGAAGAGTTTATGAAAGCGGTATTGAGGAGCGCGGGATTTGATATCGATGCGTTTTACATCATGAACCAAGAACACCAGGTGTGGTACGCCAGTATTGATGTAAAAGGCCCGGTTGTACTCATTAAAGAGGGAAAGATCATAAAGATTTTTATCCTTAATCTCAGACATCTCAACAGCGAAGGCCCCATCCCTACGAGTGACCTCATAAAGTCCATTCATGGTTTTAATCTTATAAATGTCTTTCCTGGCCTTCTGCAGGTGATCCAGATAAGTCACCAGACAACGAATACCATTGCCACACATCTCGGCCTCTCCACCATCAGCATTGAAGATTTGCATGCGCCCATCAACACCTTCGGCCGAAGTTAAAACCAACACCCCATCTGCCCCCACACCAAAGTGCCGGCTGCACAGGGATTTTACTAATTTCGAGGTCACTTCATAAGTCGGATGGTCCAAAACCACGAAGTCGTTTCCATTACCGGAGTATTTGTGAAATTGAATTGTTGTTTTCATTTCCTAGTTCTAACACAGCCGAGAGGCGAAATCTCGCCCAAAGCCTTGAAATAGCGCGTCTTAAGCCATTTTATACCCAGAAAAAGCCAAAACTGATTCTTGGCAAGAGTTGGTGGATCAAGTAAATTAAAGTCTCGATTTTTATGTGGGACTATAGCTCAACTGGTTAGAGCTCCCGGCTCATAACCGGGTGGTTACAGGTTCAAGTCCTGTTAGTCCCACCACTTAATTAATTCTCAACTCAATCTTGAAATAAACCATGCTTGAAACCTATCTGGGACAGAATTGCCAAAACTTCAACGATGCGAGGAAATCATATTTCAAGGAACTCTTCGAGAAATTTTCTCAAAGCCTTTATAAGTTTAGTGACTGGATGACAGAGTTTGGGCTGACAATTCCAGACATAGTTAATCTCATCAATCCCGGTACCCTCTTAATTTGCGAATCGAAGATGACGATCCTAAACGAGGCAAAGGCCATCGAACAAAACACTCCGGTTACTAGTGGATCGCTCCAGATTATGTCCTATCTTTCTTGGGTCAAAAAGCAACCGGGCTTTAAGTACATCTACCGATGTTCTCGATCTGAACAAGAGTTCGCTACTTTTTTCATAAATGGCCATACTACTTTCACGAACGGTACCGTAGAGACGACACTCATGTCGGACTTCAAGCTGCAAACGCTTCCACCGATCCGATTCGACTCTGTAGCTTACCACAAAAGAGGTGGGTATAACTTGGACTTCCTCTGTTTTTCATCCTTTCAGGAAAATGGACAACAGAATTCGATCCTTACGGACTCTTCACCGACGGTTTCGCACTTCGAAAAATTTCGTCTCACCGATTCCAATGTCTACCATGTTAACTTCAATTCCTGCTCTTTCGGAGAATTTGACGTAAAAGACTGCCTCATCCAGAAGCTAAGCTTCTCAGCGTGCAGCAACGGAACCCAAGCAAACTTTAAATTTGAGAACAATCAAATCCTCGGTCTTAAGTTCGACAAGACACATTTCTATAACTTCGTTTTCAGTAATCGTTCAAGTTTAAATGTCACTCTTAAACCAGGGAAGGGAGCCTACAAATACCTTCCTATGGTGAGTATAGTCTACGTTGACCTGGTTAAGAATAATCACCAGAAGAGCGCGCTTGATTTCTTTCTCCTCGAAAAGAGGCTACTTCGGAAATTTTACCTTAATCCGGAACAAGACCTGGAGATGAGGAAGGAGCTCCACGGAAAATGGAGATTCTGGGTGAAAGGTAAGTTGTTAGTGAAATTTATCGTAAATCTTCTTAGTGACCTCACTAATGGATACGGACATTCTCCAGCGAAAATCATCCTTACAAGTATCTCTACAATATTCGCTTACGGGATCACCTACTATCTTATGGATCCTGACATGTTCGAAAAGAAATTTTCCAACAGCATCTATTTTTCAACAGTCACATTTACCACGCTCGGCTACGGTGACATTTTACCAAAAACGACTGAAATGCGGCTCCTCTGTGGGAGCGAGGCCCTAATTGGGGCGATTCTCGTCGCCTTGATCGTAACGACATATTTGAATAAGAGTCGAATCAATTAGATGAACAAAGGTATAAAGGTATCGAGTACCTTTTGGAGTGCCCGCTTCCCATCAAACCTGAGTAATCCTCTCAAAAACGACCTGTCCAATATCATCTTTTTCAACCTTAAGACAACCTTGAGATTCCTCGAAAAGAGTTAAGTAAAACAACTTAAAAGGAATTTTCTGAATGAAAAACATAAGTCTTAAATGGAAAATCGTTTTCATTGCCTTCCTCCCCTTTCTTTGTTTCGCGCTGGTATCGCTCTACCAGATGAATGACATCCTGAATGTTTATCAGGACGCCTCTCAGGTCAGTAAAAAAGTCCTGCTCTACAGTAAGGCTTCGCCTTTGATTCATCAGATGCAAATAGAGAGAGGAATGAGTTTTGCCTTTTCTTCAGGGGCGATTGATGCCGCTAAACTTCGTCAACAATGGGAAGCCACAGATATTAAAATCAATGATTATAAAAATGTTCTCTCTCTTGCTAACCTTCAAGAAAATTTAAGACAAGAGTTAGAAGCCAGTCTTAAGGAGCACTCAGCGATAAGGGAACTTGTACTAGGGAAAAATGTAGCTGATCCCCTTATTATGGAAAAATATAAAGCTTTTATTACTCGCCTGATAAAGATTGGGCTCGATTCGGCCAACGATACTAATTTGACAAAAATTGCCATTGGACTCAAATCACATGCGGCTTTGGAGGAAGTTAAAGATAACACTGGTCTCCTGCGGGCCCAGATGAATAAAGTTCTCGCAAATAACAAGGGAATTACTTCTGATATTTCAGATGGAATTCTGATCTTGAAGAGTTCAGTTGATTCGACCTTAATTTCACGAACTCTCGTCTTGGATGCCAAGGCCACCGAACTATTGGAAACTTTCCAGCGCTCCGGCGAATGGACTGAAATAACAAGAGCACTAAAAGTAATTCTAAAAAATTCCAATCAGGGGAATTTTGGAATCAACCCAAACGATTTTTTTGCTGAGGCCACTGTGGCAGTCAACAAGCTTGGAGCATTGATTGATTATCAAACCAACTTCTTATTAAATGAAGTCCAGGAAACCCACGCTCAGTCTGAAAAAAAACTATGGTACATGGGGGGAAGTCTTCTTCTCATCACTATTCTGCTCTCAGTAATCGTGTTTCAAATGGTATCCAATATAAATAAATCTCTCCGCACAGTGGCCAGCAACCTTTTAGTTGGATCAAAACATGTAGCTACCGCTTCATATGACATCGAAAAAAGTGCGGTCATTCTTTCAGAAGCTTCTAACGAACAAGCTTCAAGCCTCCAGCAAACTTCCGCTGCAATTGACGAAATAAATGCCATGGTTGGAAAAAATTCTGATGCTGCTCAAAATTCAAAAAATGAATCGGCCAAGAGTCAAAAAGCCTCTGCCAGAGGGAAACAAACTGTTGAGGAGATGCTTGAGTCAATTCAGGAAATTGGCAGAAGCAACCGGGAAATCATGGAGCAAATGGAGGAAAGCAACAAAGAATTTTCAGAGATTGCCACTGTCATTGCCACAATTGGTGAAAGGACCAAGGTCATCAATGAAATCGTGTTTCAAACGAAGCTTCTCTCCTTTAATGCATCCGTAGAAGCTGCCCGAGCAGGAGAACATGGACAAGGCTTTTCGGTGGTGGCAGATGAAATTGGAAACCTCGCTTCAATGTCGGGCAAGGCAGCAACCGAAATATCCTCTATCCTTGATCAAAGTATATCAAAAGTAGGAAACATCATTACTAACAATCAAAGCCGAATTAAAGTTCTGGTAGAAACCGGAAAAGAGAAACTCTCCATTGGGATTAAAACTGCCGAAAAATGCGATATGGTCTTAGACGAGATTCTGGAAAACGTGAGTAAGGTTGATAGCATGGTTATGGAAATTGCCACTGCTTCCAAGGAGCAATCAAAGGGGGTTCAGGAAATCACCTCTGCTATGTCTCAATTAGACCAGGCCAATCAACAGAACACAAATATTTCTCAAAACTCATCAGTGGCAGCAACTGAATTAAGTAAGCAGGCGGTAGAACTTGAGCATGTGGCCAGTGAGCTAGTGGCCTTAATCGAAGGTTCTTCAATGGAAACAGTCGCTTAGGACTGCATGTAATCCTTATGGAGTTGATACTTTCAGCATGATCATTGAACTTAAATCGTGTAAATCAAGATCATGCTGAATGTGCTCTTACTGCTACTGTTTATAAATCTCCACGTATCTGCTCAATCTGAAGGGCCATCTCGCCTTATTATAGAAAACGCGCAAGATATTCATGTTGATCAAAAAGTACTGAATAAATACTTTATTCGGGCCTATAATTTTTTTGAAAATGAAATAGGCCCCCTAAGTCAAGACATTACAGTTTCAATTGGTGAGGCCAATTGTTTACGTACAGGTTTTAATTTCATTCAAAATAAAGTTAATTTCTGTTCAAATCAACGAGTCAAAGATCATGGACTGAAGTCCATTGATGTCATTAATCACGAACTCTTTCATGCTTTCCTTTGCCAGTATAAATCTGAGCTCTGTGGCCCAGACATGCGGGCCGATGTACATGAAGCTCTGGCCGATTATTTTTCCTACTTACTTTCACCAGACGAATTCTTTGGTGAAAATTTTTATCGGGATCAGGCCTTCGTTCGAAGGTATAAAACTAATTGGCGAGCGGGATTAGTCCAAGGGGAGCACTCTCGCGGGAATGCTCTTGCCAGTCAATTAATTAAGAATCGAGTTAGTTTAAAAGAGTCACTGGCACTGTTTAAAGTCCCGGTCTTCGAAGAAGTTACGGACATAGTGACAGGAGTGCCTAAATCTCACTTAAATCGCTATCGTTTAGATTCTAATGAGGTCATGCAGATCGAGTTTAATTTTTCACCTGAAGTTCAGGTTTCCCAGGTAATCTGGCAAAAAGTCCCCGGTATTAGTATTGAAAGAGTATCTGGAAAAATATTTCACATTCAGATCAAAGCTAAACCTTCCAGTCCAAAAATGGTAGTTCGCTTTCTCTCCTTAGATGGTCAGGAATTAGGTCAAAGAGTCTACTATTTTGGGTCTAAACACAAATTATGATCTGAGTTATAATCGGGAAATGAAAAGCAAACTTGTTCCTGAATACTCCCAGTTAGTGCCATCAAAAGATCTGCACCAGATGCATCTGGAACGCCAGCAACTTTATCCCCCAGAAAAATTCGAAACTTATAATGACTGGTTTTATTTTATTCACGTGGATCCCATCATCCGTTGGTGGCATGCCATTGGAATGATGATTGGACTTTTGTTCTACATCATTGCGGCCTATGAAACCTGGATTTTCGGATTAGGATTAAAGGTTATGCTCGAGGTTTTAATCGGCGTTTTCTTTTTTTTCTTCCTCCCCTTAATAAGTCACTACGTTTATGATGGAGGAGGTACAAAATCTACTCCGGACAAGTTTCACTCCACATTCATTCCTGTAGTCCACATTAATTTATTAACTCTCACTGGGCGCTATGATAGGTGGCTTAGAAAATTCATACAGAAATACCCTTTCACTGTGAAGGCCTGGAAGCTCCATGAACGGAAGGTTGATTAAGATTTTGTAAGCAGTCCTTTAAGGCCAAAGACGTCCCCAATGATATTGATCAAAAAGCCAATTATAAATAAAACTCCCAGAATTTTCATGGGCCAGAGGGTATGCAGTAAGAATAAGGAACTTCCCAGAATCATCACCAGTGCAAGCAACAGACTTGCACGTGAGCGGTTAACAATGGCCTGCTGTAAATTCCCTTCAGGCACCAGTATAAATTGAATGGCATTATCCCCTGCCTGACCTACCATCACTGCCAGGAAAATGGAGGTTACCAATGTCACCGGTATTTGAAATAAAGCGATAAGGGTAAGGGTAATTAAAGGGCCCATCAAGGCCGATAAAGAAACAGCCCAAAAATGATGACCATGTCCTGTTTTCCAAAGTAAAAATCCGATAATACTAATAACCAAGACAAGGCTTACGGCAAAGCTTTCCATCATGTTCCTGGCAATCTTTTCTCCATACTCCAGATAAACAATTCTCTGCCCTGCCAGACGACATTTGTCGTGACAAATTTTCTCTACTTCACTTCTTAAATTACGTAAGGAATGAAGATCCTGTTCTGTTAAATACAAAGGTACACGTAAAGTCCCGGCATTTGAGTAATATCTTTCCCACAAGGGTGTCATACTCAATTCTCGTCGTATGAGATCCTGTCGGAGTGGGGGCAAACCTTTAGACCATTCATCGGCCAACTCTTCAGGGTTTTCAACCCTATACACTAACTTTAATCCGTAGATTTCTTTTAGGATTCGATCATGATCTTTTTTATCCAATTTTTGAGGAAAATAAAGATAGGCCTGTCCCTGCCATTCAAATTTATTTTGAAAATCCTCATAAGCTTGTCTTAAAACATGATGCTTCGGAAGATTTTTCACGGGAGAATCTTGATCGTTTAAATAAAAAAATGCTGGCAGCGATAAAACTGTTAGTAGAACAAGAATGCGAATCATAAGTGGCGAAAGTTTTATCTCTTCGATTTTATCAATCCATTTCCCACGATAACTCTGAGAAGGATTGACCCAAACTTTATCTTGTTTCGTGACTTTGAGCCATGCCGGAAGAAACAGAAACATCATGAGCCACTCAACCAATGCTCCTAAAGCGGCACCATTTCCAAATCTTTGAATAATACTTAAGTCAGAAGTGTTTAAAGATAGAAATCCGACCAGAGTGGTAAAGGTGGTAAAAAAACAGGGTACAATCAGTCTTCTGAAACTCTCCTGATAATTTCCTGACATTTGATACTGGCTGACAAAAATAAAATCGGCCATCCCTGCAACTGCCGTCATCAGGAACAGATTATTAGCTAAAATATCAATCGAGACTCCTGACAATGCTAAAACCCCATAAAGAATAACCGTAGTGCCAGTCAGGGTCATAATCAGGAACATCCCACTCTTCCAGGTACCAAAGATGATCCTCATAAAAAAAATGATCACTAATAGAATAAGGGCGCTATAAATACTGTCTTTCTGAATTATCTTTTTGAAGTAGTAACGAAAACCTGCAAGACCCAGGTATCTGACTTTTACTTCAGGCAAATCTTTTTTCAAGAAATTATTGGTTTGATCCATCAATTCTTCAATTTGTGAAATATCAGAACTCTTATTGGAAAATGAAATATCAAAAACCAGATCATTGGTGCCAGTCTGGGAGATCAGATGACGAAAGAAAGAAGAGGTCAGAGCATCTGTGAGTCTTACCCTATCAGATGAACTCATCAGACAAGGATCCTGCTGCACCCTGGGGTACCAGAGCTTGCCTGCTTGAGACTTAGGGGCCCGAATCGACCATAAAGATGAAACCCCTTTAATGTCCTTATTCCTTGAAAGCTCTCGACTCCACTCCATTAATTTACAAACTTCGGAACCTTTAGGCTGAGCGATGAATTCAAAGGCGACAAGCACCTGAGACTGATCAGCGAAATTTTCTTTCATCTCGGCAAGATCATGACTACTTTGAAAGTTTGGATCATAGACATCATAGATATCCAACTCCAGGCGACTAAATTGAAGACCCCAGAAGGCAAAACCAAATATCAGAAAAAATATACCGACGGTAAGTGGAGCTTTGTTTTGTACAAAATTAAGGAGACTATGCTTTATTTTTGGCACTCACAAATTATGCCACTAACTGGCGTTTTCTGATAATTCTAAAAACTGATCAACCATATGGGGAAGAGTTCCGCTTGATTCTGCGGCTTCAAAAGATGCGTAAATGGCAAGATCAGACTTCGGAGTCTTCACTAATCGTGTGGGCTTAATACCTTTAGAAGTGTCACATTGAGAGGCATCCCCCAATACAACATTAGTGCGACAGACTGAAGGACGATCCTCATAAACAGAACAGGCGCCAGAAGCTCCTAAAAAGATACATTTTCGGTCCTGATATTTTAGTTTGAAGAAAGCAGCACTATCGTTCCCGACTGCTGCTTGTTTGCTCAGACGTTCCCTATTCACCTCCACACCATCTTCAATCAGTTTCACCAGAAGTTGGGCTTCATCATCCGTGACGCTTACTTGGGTGTGACAACAGGCCGTACAGCCTAACTTACAAGGGCTTAATTCTTGAACCAATGGATGGGAAAAACTTTCATTATTAAATTCATCAACTACTGCATGAATCAGTTTTGCCCTAACGAATTTGTCAGTTAATCGTAGGAGATTTTCCAAAACAAAATTATAAATCACCATGTATTCCGGCACGCCTTTGAGCTCTTCATAAGTCTTTTTAGCAATGGCGGGTACATTCATGACTATCTCACTTTCCTAGTTATTCTTTTGTTTTTCTAATTCTTGGTAACTCCATCTTTTATTCTTGTCCTACTAACAGCATGACATAAATATGAATTTCATCAAAATAAATTATTTAATACTCGAGAATTTAAGTTTTAATAAAACCTTAATCTTTAGAACATTTAGAGTTCCTATGCCTGATGGGTCACTGATTCAATGAAGGGGTTTTTCATCTGGTAGAGATACCAGAAACATTAGTCCTAAAAACAGGAGGTCTCGATGAAAAGATTACTTTGTACAATGGCCGCTTTAATGCTCGCTATTCCACTTTACGCCAATACTGGAACAAGTTCAGTCCAAGAAGAAGAGGAGTCAATGCAAAGAACCCCTTCGACTAGTACCACAGACAGCACTAGTACTGACATTCAGATGCAGGAAGAGTCAACGACAACGACTCCTTCTACAACTACTGATCCGCAAATGCAGGAAGATTCAACAACAACTACTCCTTCTACAACTACTGATCCGCAGATGCAGGAAGATTCAACAACAACTACTCCTTCTACATCTACTGATATGGAAGAACAGGAAGAGACGCCATCCAACATGGACACAACTGTGCCTGCTGAAGAGATGGAAGAAATGGAAGACATGGAAGCAACTGAAGAATAGAACTTGGGTGGATCAGGGACTCAAGTCTCTGATCCTTTTTTTAATATTAGAAGAAAATTCCAAAAAGACCGGACTTCAAGCTACGTCCATCCTGAGATTCTGAACTAGAACCTGCAGGACCTCGAGCTGGATTTGTAATATCCGGTTCAAAGAAACCATAGACAGTAAACTCTCCTGAAAATTCCCGCACATTTGAAAGCACTGCTGAAGCCTGTGAAACATCGGCCTGGAAGTATTCAAAGTCAGAAAGATTAATTTTTGTCGTTGAACACGCATACAGTGGAGTCGCATAATTCTTGTTAACCACGTAACTGGTGATGTAGTTATCACCATAAGTCAGGTGGTTAACACTAAATGGAATTTTTACCTGTTTGGAAAGTTCAATGACCGACATATCAAGTGGTGACATAACCACCGCTGGAGCTGGTGCTGGTAAAGAAACATAATTAGTCACAATTTCTTCACAGTCTGCAGAACCTGGATTATTGGATTTTAAACTGATCTGACCCATTTCAAAGTTCAATTTCTCAAAGTCATTACTTTTTAATAAACTTACACCCGAGAGTTGAGTCGTCTGGTAAAAAGTCTGAGCATGACTTACCTGAATATCAGGCAAAGTATTGTTGATGGTATAAGACAACTCAGTGACTGTTGAAGATTTACCAAGTGAAGAAGATTCACCATAAAAGCTTAAACAATAATTTCCCGAGTCCTCACCTACGATAACATTTGAAGCAAATGAGGTTCCTGAAGTTTTAGGATCGCAACAAGCACCCTGACTAAGACAGTATTTAATTTTAGCTGTCGAAGAACATGTGAGTCCAACTGCGATGGGATTTGCATAGGCCCCGCCTCCCTTGTTACTGGAACAAGTTAAAGTCTCATCCTTTGGTTCTTCAGGTTCTGGTGGTTGAGGACATTCATCCCCCTTACAAGGTTGAGATTCTGGTGGTAGAAACACACCACCACCACCTCCACCTAAAATGACAGGATTAGAGGTCGAGGCTGTTGAACTACCAGAATTAGATGAATCTGAATCACTCCCCGACGAAGATCGACCAGAAGAACTGTATCCAGAACCTGATCGCCCTCCCCCATAAGAATAACCACTCGAGATATAACTCGGCTGAGCTACACTCTCGCCGCCACCGGATGGTGATCCATAATCTTCAACCGGCATCTCTGGTTCAGGAGCTTCATATCGTGGAGGTTCAGGACGGAATTGTTCATAAGATTTAGCTGGAGGTGTTACGGTCTTTTTAGCAACTGAAGCGGGGGCACGGTTCTTTTTGCCCTTTCGGACTTTCTTAGGGCGAAGATCCTCATCATCAAAAGCAACTTCAGGCTTCTTATCCAACTTTACGTTGATAGAGTAAAAGAGGGCCAGAATTCCGAGTGCGAGTGCCGTTAACCTAACCATGCTATTTGTTCCATGTTGCAGATATAGTTAAAAACCATATCGGCTAAGCGGAGCAAAAAGATTAGGTATTACTTAATTTTTGACTTAAGTAGCTGATTTTTAAGTTTAGGAGCAAAGCTTCGGCGGTTAAAGCTGGGGCTTAAAGGGTTGTAAGTAAAGCCTTCTTTCTTCTTCACAATTTCTGGCACAAAAGTATGGACGTGAGGAGATGAAACCGTCACCTCTCCCTTATAGACATCCAGATCAATCGAGTTGTTATCGAACCATGATACTTCAAAGTCAGAGGTCTGGGCCTCGAAGGCCACTCCATTTGCCTGAACTTTAGAATCCTTCACTACCTTAAGTCTGATGATGCCTTTAAAGAGATCGATCATTTCCTTAGTTAATTTAAGCTGGGTGTTTTTTCCAATATTCAATAGAGTGCCTGAAGAAAGGCGGATGAGAACTTCAGCGGTCTCAGAAAAGATTTCGTCACCGCCATCCAGTTTCAATTTTTTACTAAGCATGATCTTGGAATTTTCTCGCTTAATATACGCGTCTTTAGTTCCAATAAGTTCAGTCACCTCTCCCATTTGGGCCCAAGCTGAACTGATCATCATACACATCACCAAAACCCAATACCGCATAAAGCTTCCTTGATTAAGTTAACTTAGTGTAATCAAGAGAAATCCAAGCTGTCTACTTACTGGACACCCCTTGAAAGTATTTCTCTTGGACTAGAGTCGCGGCTTAATGACGATTATGCTAAGTAAAAATCATTTGAGGTGAATATGAAAAAATCAATGACGACTACGCTTCTGGCCATGACTCTTTCGCTCACTAGTTTAAATGCACTCGCCCAAAGTGGAGAGAAAAAGCTATTTACTATGGAAAAAAATCATAACGAAGAGAACGTAATGATGATTCACACTCAGACTGATGCTGATTGTAAATTTGTGACCAGCAATAAGAATGTTGAAAAAAATTATATGGAATTTTATTGGATCATGAACAATGGTAAAGACACCAAAGAAGTTCATTCAATGATTCGTTCCAGTATTAAAGAGCGAGTGAAATTTCAAGGTATTAATGCTTCAAGAGATTCATTTAAAATTAAACTTAATGACCTTTCTGAACTTAAACATGATTTAACTGAAACCACGATGGAAATTAACAGTGAAATGGTTAATGGTAAATGCGAAGTGAAATCAGTACTAACTTTGGGGGCCTCAGGGCGTTACCGGAAGATAGATTTGAATCGTACATTTTGTAATGTGAGCAAGAATCTTATTGGTGTGCCAAATGGATGCAATTTTATTGAGCTTGAAGGTTCTGACATCAATACTGGTGAGACCATTAAAGTTAAATTTAAGAAGAAATAATTAAGTCAAAAAATTCTGGATAAGATTTTTCTACAGCGGTGACGGGGGCCAGTGTCCCCCCACCATGATGAATCAGGAATAAAGCTCCCGTCATCACCATGCGATGATCATTAGGTAAACTCAAATCTCTTTTTTCTTTGATCCGATTTTTATCCCCTTTGATAAATAAAGATTTACCATCCGTGTGGGCCTCTCGGTCAAAAACTTTTAATAGTTTAATGATTTCTCCCAAGCGATCACTTTCTTTATGGATCAGGTTTTGAATACCATTTAATTCATGAAGGCCTTCAATGTGGGCAAGAAAATAACCAAGCGTCGGAACCAAATCCAGAGCATCAGAGACATCGAACTTTAAAGAGTGATGCTCGTCCAAAGGAATGACTGCAATGCCATTCTCATTCAGAGTTACTGCCTGAAACTGCTCCAGAATCTGAAAGAACTTAGCATCGGCCTGAAGCTCATCCGGAAATAGTCCAGGGAAATCCATCTTCTGATTTAGGGCCCCAAAGGCCAGTGAATAACTGGCACTACTCCAATCCAGAGGTATCGAGTAACTCTCCATTCCCGCCATTGCCTTAACCATTTTTTCGGTCATTGCCCAATAACTTTGAGAAGAACTCAGATAGAGTGGAATAACTTTAGTCTTAGCGTTTATGCTAATTAAATCAAAGGCCGAAGCAAACTGAGTAGTTTTTGAACAATCAATTTTAAGTTCTACAGGTAACTGAATNNTTCAATGAATTCCTGCCAAGGCCTCGCTTTAAGTCTCTGCCCTAAAATCAATTGATAAGGCATCTTTCCCAATAGAAGCAAAGCTGCCAGAAAACGCGCGGTAGTCCCCCCTTCACCAACCTCAATCTCCACACCTTTTATTTCACAGGCCGGGAAAGTATTAGTGATGAGAATATCTCCATCAGTCTTCTCAATGATAAGACCCACTTTATTCAGGGCCTCAAGTAATATTGTGACATCTGATGCCAGCGGAAGATTTTTTAACAAAGGAGCATTGTCTAAGAGTGCTGAAAGTATCAAGGCCCGATTAGCGTAGGACTTAGAAGAAGGTACATGGACCTTCTCTCTCATCATTCCATTATTAAGGCTTAAACTCTGCATAGGATTGAATCTTTGTTTTAAAGTCTTTCATCGGGACTTCTTCAACATAA
This sequence comes from Bacteriovoracaceae bacterium UBA4096, assembly GCA_002381945.1. Taxonomy (GTDB): domain Bacteria; phylum Bdellovibrionota; class Bacteriovoracia; order Bacteriovoracales; family Bacteriovoracaceae; genus Peredibacter. The sequence goes on along the minus strand of DFXY01000048.1, from coordinate 53,246 downwards.
CAAAAACCAATATCCTTGACGAGAACTAACCTGATTTTTGAGTCAACCTTCTTCTTGTCCTGCTCCAGAAAATTCAAAAATGTCTTCAAGTCAAAATGAGAATAATGACCAATTTCCATTTTCTCAGCAGGAAGGTTAAGGGCCTGTACCATCCCACTCCATTCTCCATGCGATTGATTAAGTTCCATCACCTTAAACATATATTTAAGTCCCATGGCCACGGCCTGGCCATGAGGGATCTTTAAGTGAGATTCAAAGGCGTGCCCCAGGGTATGGCCTAGATTAAGATGAATTCTGTCGCCCTGTTCTTTGAAATCTTTTATAATTACTTCATTCTTAAACTTGGCACAGGCCACAGCAATATCTTCAATCGCACATTTCCTCATAATCATGTCGTGGATTTCCTTGGATAGAAATCCGTATTTCATGACTTCTCCCTTGCCTGAAATCCATTCACTGGCAGGAAGAGAGGTTAAAAAGTCACCACAGATATAAACGTTTTCCGGGGCATAGAAAGCGCCCACTAGATTTTTCCCCTGAGGCATATTCAAGGCAACCTTGCCCCCGATGGAGCCATCGATCATGGCCAAAAGAGTCGTCGGAATGGCGACCCACTTTACACCTCGAAGGATTGTTGAAGCCACAAAACCTGCAAAATCCGTGGTAGCACCACCACCGATAGCGTAAATAGTAGATGTACGTGTGATTCCCTGCTTGAGAAAAAACTCAATGGCCCGTTCATAGACTTCCAAGTTCTTCTCTTCTTCCGGGTTTTTTAACCAGAAGATATGAGGAGAAAAGGAGATCCACTGTGGAAGATGGTTTTTGACCTTCTGGTCGGCAATAGCAAAGAATTGACCTTCTTTGAAATTATCCAGTTCCTTGAACAGTTCGAGTTTTTTAAGGTAAGTTAGATTGGATTTCATGGTGCACCTATTATCGTCGAAATCGAAGGAAAATGAAGTGAGTGTTGACTGGTTTTTAAAATTAAAAGAAATAGATTCCCTGACTAAGATGAGAATCAATTACTTGAAGTCCAAGAGTGAGCAAGAAGATCGAGTATCCAAGCTAAACGAGAGGCGTCAAGAGACTTTAATGCAAACTGCAAAACTCAAGCAGGATGGATTTGCCTTAAATCATGAACTCGCAGAACTCGAAAAGAAGCTTAAGACTGCTTCCGAACAAAAACAACGCCTGATGGATATGGGCGGAGATGAGAAAAAAATCCATCAATATCAATTAGACATTGATCAAGCTGAAGAACAGGGTCTGGAATTTTTAACTCAGTTGGAAGAAATTGAAACTCAATCTCAGGATCACAAAACTTTTCTAGCTGGGCTGGAAAAAACCATAAAAGAAATTGAGGTAGATGTTCTGCCGGAAGTTACCAAATTAAATAATGAAGTTATAAACATTGATTTAAGACTTAAACTTCTACTGGAAGAATTGCCATCTGATTTTCGGTCCACTTTACAAAAAATCTCCGCTAAAAATCTGGCCCATGGTCCTTTTACCCGAATTGATCAGGGAAGTTGTTACTTTTGCCGCTATAAAATCTCCCGCTTAGATGAGTCCGAAATCGACATGCAAAAGAACCTTAAAACTTGTCCGCAGTGCTCCCGTATCTTCTTGCCTTACGGCGCTTGAGGGCGTTATATAATCTTTACCGAGATCAGGGGACTATCGCCGGTCGCAAGACGGGAGGAAAGTCCGGACACCATAGAGCATCGTAGCGGGTAATGCCCGTCCGTCGTGAGGCGAGGACAAGTGCAACAGAAAGTATGTATGGCCCGGGGAAACTTGGGTGCGTAGTGAAACCAGGTAAACTCTACGAGGTGCAAGCCCATGTAGGTGAGCGTTGAGTCTGCTCGAGGAGCTCACGGGTAGGGTGCTGGAGGTCTGGAGTAATTCAGATCCTAGAGGAATGATAGTTTAATACAGAATCCGGCTTATTCCTGATCTCGGTTTTTTTTTGTAACAGGGATAAATCTTATTTCACTCTATCCCTGTTTTTAAATCTACTTTAAATTTACTTGAACTGGACGGCCAAGAGCATCGTTGAATTGCTCTAAGGTAGAGACTCTTCTGTTGTTGTAAACATAGTCATTAGTCGCAAATGGCAAAGTTTTAACGGAACAATAAGAAAGAAGGGAGTAAGTATCCTCGCCTCTTTCAAACTGAATTTTGAAATCTTTAAATTCGGCTTTGATAATGACACAAACATGCCCTTTACGAGATGTTGAGAACTTAATGAGTGCGTCTTTTTCCAATAAAAATTTATTCTTGCCGATTTTCTTTAATTGAATGGCCGGGGAATAATAAGCAGGTTTAACGCCATTAACTTTAAAGTCGTTACATTCTGCGTACTCTTTCAAGCCATTATTAAGTTGTTCTAAAATGCCCGCTTTGCGAAGGCATCTAATTCCCAAAGTCGCAGTATTAATTTCTACGTCCTTATTCACATTAAATTCAACTTGATTTGAATTGATCCTCACTTCGGCAGAGAATGCTGAAAAAGTTCCTAGTAGAAGACAAAAGCTAAATATTTTTTTCATAAAGATTCCTTTAAAATGTTTTAAACCTCGTAACATCACATAAGAATCCTTTCAATCCCAGCAGGATCGCTCTATAAATTTTACAGAGAAAATCTCATCTAATCCTCAAACATTTCTAACTCAATTCTAACAAAAGATTTCACAAAACCATGTTAGAAATCCGGCAAGTTTTTAAATAGGCCTCAATTTAAAGGAGCATTCGATGAAAGCTTTCACTGTATCCCTACTTGCTGTTCTAAGTTTCTCTGCCATGGCGGAAATTGAAAATTCCAAGTTCGTAAAAAGACATCAGGACGTCATTGAAAAGGCCGTTCAATTAAAGTGTGATGTACCTAATGGCCGTCTGATTGAAATCAGCAACAAGACGACTCGTCATCAAGTTGATCAGGGTATCGTTGATTATACCTATGAAACAGTAATTGAAGTTGAAGGTAATGGCGTCATCACTGTTCTCAGTGCTTACTATGACGGTTACGATCACCAAGACCAAGACTGGGGCACGTACACTGTTGAATCAATTCTTGGTTGCAACTAAGAATAAATTGTCAAAATTGCTAAAAGGTACCAGCTACCTTTTAGCATTAAGAAAAAATTTCTCTGCATTGTGCCGACCTCCCTTTGATTTCCAGTAATTAATCTTCTTCTACATGGCCCAAATTTTTGCATACAAATTTCCTTCAACGAGGAGAATGGAAATGATCAATGCTTTGAAGTATACTGAGAATCTAGAAGAAGTTGGCTTTTCTTCAGATCAGGCCAAAAAAGTTGTAAAAAGCTGGATTGAACTTATGGATTCCAAATTTGCTACGAAAAGTGATCTAAAGGATCTGGAGTATTCTCTTCGAGAGTTAATTCTGATTAATCAAGCTGAGATCAGGACCCTTGATACAAATTTCCGTTTTTTACTAGACTCGAAAGAAAGTTCAATCTTGGCCATAATAAACAGAGGGGATCATTCTCTTCATACATCGATGAAAGAAATTGAAAACTCACTCCGTTCAGAAATGAAAGAAATGGAAAACTCACTTCGATCAGAAATGAAAGAAATGGAGTATCGCCTTACCATTAAACTCGGAAGCTTAATGGCCATGGGACTGTGACTGATTGCTATCTTGATTAAGTTTTAATTTATTTTGGCCAAGGCCTTAAGGGTGGCCGTGGAGAAGTTGGATGAAGCCTCATGAATTGATCGCCACTGAGTTTCGACTTTAAATCCCATTTGCGAGAAAGCTTTTTCACTTAGAATCAGGACGTGATTGGAAATTTTGTATTTCGTAATAGACGTTTTAAAACTAGTCACGAATTCCTGAGGTATTTCCGTTTTAATTATTGGGTACTGACTTAATTTTTCATCACTGGTTTTTAGAATGAAAGTGGGAACTTCAAATTGCCCCGAAAGCCATTCATTCTGTGCCTTCTGGTAAACCAAAAGCTTTTCCTTCTTTTTCACAATCACCCGGAGCAGATGAAGTTCGTGTTCACTCTTCTTGGCTTCATTTTCTGAACGAAAAGGAAACTTCAGAGGAGTTCCCAACTCAAAAGCTTTGCATGATTTTTTCAAAGTGCAAAGCTCACAACTAGCTTTCCTCGCCTGACAAAATGTTCGTCCCAGATCCATTAAGGCTTCGTTGAGTCCCTGAAAGGAAACTTTCTCATTAAAAATCGATTTCTGGATGAAGAGGTTTTGAATTTCTTTTTGAAGCTTAGGACCTTTTTTTGTCTTGAGACCAAAGAGCCGGGCAATAACCCGCTCCAGGTTAGCATCCACCGCCAAGGCCCGTTTATTCATTCCAATTCCAATCAACGCATTGGCCGTATAAGGACCGATGCCAGAAATTTCTTGAAGAGCTTCAAGATCATGAGGGAATTCTCCTCCATGATTATTTACCAGTGCTTCTGCAATTTTTTTCAAGTTTCGTGCACGCCGGTAATACCCCAGACCTTTCCAAGCAACGATTAATTCCTCTTCCGAAGCCTGGGCCAGACTCTCGAGTGTTGGAAAACGCACCAGGAAGCGCTCAAAATGATTCATCACAGTTCCCACGGTCGTTTGCTGAAGCATGATTTCAGAAACCAACGTCCGATACAAAGAGCGATTCTTACGCCAGGGAAGATGCGTGAATTCCTGCTCGGACCAGAGGAGAAGTGCTTTAAGATTCATGGGGGGATTTTGTTATTACTTACAGCTTTTGGCAAGTTCATCAACCAGATCGAGCAGTTGTTTAGCAGTAAGGGCATCTTTATCACCACGAAGTTTCCCGTGCTTACTTTCGATGAAGTCTGAGAAATCTTTATGGAATTCATAAATATCGGTGATGACAATTAATTTTTTGGCATCTGAGCGCTCAATCCAGTCCATTAATCGTTTATAATCATTAAGCCCCTGGTTATGGCACATCTGATCCATGCTTCCGGCCTGTTTAATCGAAGTATCAAACATCATGACGTTAACTTTTTGATTAAAACCACAAGTCTCATCCAATCTGGTCACTAGACTTTTTCTAAAACAGCCACCTTCTTTATCAGTGTAATCAAATTCTCTCATGGAAGACGATGTATCTATCCACAGATCAAGTTTAGCGGTCTCCCGCTTGGTCTGGGCCCGTGCCTTTCCGCAAAAAATATCAAAATAATTGTTTGGGTCGCAGTTGATAAGATCGCGATCGACTGATTTTGCTGAAGGAATCTCGGGACCTTTCTCTTTAGTTATCTCGCCGGCATCAACTTCTAAATTAGCATCATCTTTTTTATAGAGTCCGTATTGAGGATCAAAACAATAATCCCCCATCTCCTGACATTCTAGTTTGGCCACTGGTGCCCTATAAACGTACTGGGGACGATTTAAAAGTTCATTAAGCTGAGTAACCTTAGCATTGGATAAAAACCACACCTCAATCTCTTTAGGTGCAGCAAAAGAGGCGGTTGAAATTAAAAGCAGGACAACAATATGAATCAAAATTCCACATTCCTTTGGCGAAAGTAGCGGAAGATAGCGTCACCTAAATCCACAATCAAATCGCGATCATTAATATCTAAATTCAGGAAGTCATTTAAGTAGGCCTTCTGTCTTGGTGAGAGCGTTTCAAGTTTTTCTCGAATCGAGATATCTGTTCGCGTAGTTCCCACTGCACCAGTTTCTCCAAAAGGCATCTGCTGCCTACGACCACCAACATTTATTGTGGCCTGGGTCTTCGTTCTGGTCTCAGGTTGCTTGGCCCCCTCATCCTCTCCAAGTTTCTGATCGGCGGCTTTTTGATCTTTATAAAATTGCACCAGACGCTTAAAGGTCTCAGTGGAATCTTCTTCCACGCCATCAATGATTTCATGCAAGGGAATTCCCAGAGTGGCGATGATATTGGCAACCAGTTGCTCGTCGACATTGCTGGTTTTCAAATTGAGAAATCGACTCATTGTGGAAATACCCACATTCATCATTTCAGATAGGTCTTTTTGTGTCAGTCCTCCCCGCAATTGCATGTACTTACGAACAACAGCGAGAAAGTTTTCCAAAAAGTCTGGACTAAAGCGGATCATAACCCACCCCCTTGAATTTCTTATCGGATTGCAAAATAGTTTCTTAATGCAATTTTATATCTTGACGCAAATCGTCAAATTGCATATCATTGCAGTCAGGAACTATACGCGGCGGAGGGGCCACATGTTCACACAAACAATTGAAAAGACTCAATTAGAATCATCAGAAAGCTACCAGCTGATTAAGGATGAGCAGCTAGCTTCGGTCGTCATCTCCTCTCAAATCCTGGCCGGCTCACGCATCCTTTTGAGCACCTACCGGCAAGTGGTTTTCTCCGATTGCGTGTTCTATGCGTGCGACTTTCAAGGGGTTAGCTTCGAGAACTGTGTTTTTGAGAATTGCAGCTTCGAATTCTCGCACATTAAGAAGTGCAATTTCAAGAATTGCAACTTTACGGATTGCAATTGGGTGGCAAGCAGCTCAACAAATTCTAGTTATGAAGATTGTGATTTGGGACCAAAACAGGTGACATTGCTGCAAACCGGCCGCAATCGCCTTCAGTCGGGTCCTCGTGATTACACCACTGATATCTATATTGAACTGGCCATGGCCTGTTAAAAATAAGGAGCAATTATGAATCTGAGTTTTTATGGCCTGACACTAATGATTAATGTTTTTGGTTTGGCGGTCCTGATAAAGGCCTACGGGATTTAGCCAAAGTTCGAGATCCCTACCCAAAGACCCTCAGGAGAACGCGACTTCTGGGGGTTTTTCTTTTTTAAGAAAAATTCATTTCGAAGTCAGCGCTGAATAAGGTTTAGTTACCTCCGTCTTTTTAATCAAGGAGGTATTATGAAGAAAACTTTTCTCACAGCAGTGGCCCTGTTTATCAGTAGTGCATCGGTGTGGGCCGAATGCCCTTCTTTTAGGGCGCAGTACGAAGAATGTAAATCCCGCTCCAGGATTAGTGCCTTTCAAATTTCAAAAGTTTCAGTTCGTGAGCGCATCCCCTATTACCGCTTTCTCATCAAAACGCCATCAGGGTTTAAACATCTTAAATTTGTGGCCGATGGGGAGCCGGAAGAAATTACAATACAAACGAATGAGGGAAGCGAGCTAACCTATACTCAAAAAGCTTACTGTTCAGATAACAAGGTTCATCTGGATGTGATGAGTGAAGAGAATTTTGGGAAAGAAAGTTATGAGTTCTCAACTGTCGGCAGCGACCTCAAAATCAGAATGTATCTTAATAACATTATGATTAACGAAGCCGACTGCAAGGAATCATTAACTCTTTAGTTCTTAATAACTTTAGTGTTGGCCGAAGGCTTGAAAGTAAAATTACCTGGAGGGAATGAAACATTTTCCTTCAGGTCAATTAGCTTGATGTTGGTTTTACTGCCATTGATATGCTTTAAAGTAATTTTATCAAACCCACTGATCTCTTTTATCTCTTTGGCATTTTTGTCAGTATGAAGAACGACTTCCACAAACCCCATCTCTTTTTGGATTGTCTTTACAAATGTCAAAGTCAGATCATTCTTGCCATATTTAGTGGTAAAGATCTTTGAATCTTCAATGCCATTCTTAACCGAGTCCAAGAATTTAATCAGTGGAAGATCCGCAGAGTCCTGAACTGACACTTGATCTTTTTCACCTTTCACGTGGGAAGGCTGATACAGCCAGCTCTTCTTAGGATTAACCACAAAAAGAGTGGGCACAGGTGACGTCACTTCAAAGCGAAGGTTACCGGGAAATTTATAATCAATTTTTCCGAAACTCTTTTTTTCTTTGCCAGTGGCCAGGGAGACTACGGTTTCTTCGTAGTTAGCGGAAAAAGAATTTGGAACAAAACTTTTTGCAAAAGAAAGGGTCGGTATGAGGGCGAGAAGAAGGAGGAATTTCATATTGTTCCTTTTTTAAAAAAAGGGGAAAGCTTCCTCTTACTGAAGTTACTTTTCCCCTGTCCACAAACCTTAATGGAGTTGCACTGAGACGGCCTTAGAGACGCCCGGCTCCTGCATGGTCACACCGTAAAGTGTGTCATTCAGTTCCATGGTTTTCTTATTATGCGTAATTAAAATAAATTGTGATTCAGAACTCATCTCACGTAGAAGTTCGTTAAATCGTCCAACGTTAGCATCATCCAGTGGAGCATCAACCTCATCCAGTAAACAGAAAGGAGATGGTTTCACCAGGAAGATTGAGAAGATCAACGACACTGCTGTCATCGCCTTTTCACCACCCGACATCAGAGTAATCGACTGCATCTTCTTACCAGGAGGTTTCGCGATAATATCCACACCGCACTCGATGGAATCAAGATCACCAGTTACTTCCAGTTTCGCTTCCCCACCACCAAAGATGATCGGGAAGACTTTCGAGAAGCGCTCGTTCACTTCCATAAAGGCTTCTTTGAAGCGCTCTTTAGATTTCTCATCAATATGAGCAATGGCAGTTTGGAGATCAGTCAGAGATTTCTTAAGCTCTTCTTCCTGAGTTTTCAGGAAGTCATAACGAAGTTTCTGGCGGTCATATTCCTCAATCGCGGCCCAATTAATTTCACCCAAGCGGTTAAAGTCAGACTTATATTCTTTAAATTTCTCTTTCGCTTCTTTGATCTGGCCAGGGAAACGCTTCTCGAATTCATATTCAAGAATTTCAATTTCTTTCGGGCCATCTTCTGTTTCCATGACATACATCGGAGAAAGATCTTTCAGATCAACGATCTTGTCAGAAGTAATCTCAAGATGCTTCATCATGACTGAACGAAGATCAATCTTGTAACGCTCAAAAATATCTTTTACCAGAAGTTCTTCTTCCTGAATGATCTGAGCGGTTTTAAGTTCCAACTCAACATTTTCTTTTTCAATTTTATTGATGCGGTTGTTGATCTCTTTTAGTTCAGACTCTTTTTCCTGCATTGAAAGAAGGACTTGAGCTATCTGATCTTTCAGAAGATTCAAGTAAGATTCTTTCTCAGAAAGAACTTCGGATAGATCGCGGTTAGAAGCTTCAACTGTTTCCGCTTCAGTCTGAGCGTTTTCAATTTCGGTCTGAAAGTTTTCTAAAAGCTCCAGATTTGCCTGCTGTTTCTCATGATAACGATCAATCTGAGCATTCACATCCTCAATCTGGGATTTAAGGGATGTTAACTGCTGCTGGTAACTCTGAGCTTTCACTTTGAGTTCCATCATTTCGTCCCGCTCATTTTCAAAGCTGACTTTGAGTTCCTGATAACGGGATTCAATATCAGCGACATCGCTGGATAATTCTTTCACCTTGGCATCGAACTCTTCTTTAGCGTTGATCAAAGTCTCATCACTCTCCAGAAGAGTCAGGCGGGAACTAGAAATTTCCGACTTACGGCCCTGAAGGATCTGAAGTCTTGAAGAATTAGAAGATTGATTCGATTCTTTTGATTCCAGTGCAGCCTTAGTGGCCGCATAAATCATATTAATCTCATTAAACTCTTTGGACTTCTCTTCCAGAATGGTTCTCTTCTCAGAAAGTGAAGTTTCAATTTGTTTAATATTAGTTTCAAGGATGGCAAGTTCAGCTTGCTTGGATTCCAGCTGAATACCCATTTCCTGAATCAGATTGTTTCTTTGAACAATCCCCTGAGCTTCTGAGGCTCCGTCATTACGGACTCCGTAGAGAATGGAGTTACCGACTTTTTTGATGAGAACTTTTCCATCCTTAGAAACAAGTCCTTTAAACTGGATCTCTGGGTTAATTTTAGAGGCCAGTTCCGTGGTTAAGTTCTCTACAACAAAGAAACCGTTAAGAATCTTTGAAAGTTTAGCTGCATATTCTTGATTATTAATTCTTACGATATCGGTTAGGGCCTTCATGTTCTGGCAACCCTGAGTCTCGAGGCGTCCAATCGACTCAGTCGAAATCGACGATTCCTGAGGCCATAATACATCGACCGTGGCTTCAAAATCCGTCATAAGAGAAGCGAAAGCTTCTTTTCCACCCGTTGAAAGGACCACGTCTAGTGATTCTCCAATGAGCTGCTCAACGGCCACAGCATATTCTGGATCACATTCAATGAGTTTCCCTAAAACTTCCAGCGTACCATCGTTAACCTTACCAACAAGTTCAATAGCACCGGCCCGACGACCTTCAGCTGAGTTGTTGATCTCAATTAATGACTGACGCTTGGATTCAAGCTGGATCACTTCACGTGAAAGTTCACGATAAGTCACATCATGACACTTTAATTCCTGGTTCAGACTATCCACTTCTTCTTTAAGGGCAGGCAGTGCGGCCTTAAGTTCTTCCACCTTGGCACCAGAAGATTTAACAGTGGCACGATCTTTCATAAGATCGTCGGTGAAATTGGAAGTCGTTTTTTCCAGGGTTTCAATTTCGGCCGTTAAATCCTGAAGCAGGCGTGAGTATTCTTCAAGTTTTGAAGAATTTTTGAAAGCTTCATTATCCAAAGACTGAAGTCTCTCTTTAGAAGCATTAAGCTCACGACGTTTTTCTCCGAGTTCTTCCTCAAGATCAAACATCTGAGACTTTAAAAGCTCTACTTTTTCTTCCAGATTAGAGAAATCCATCTGCTCATAGTTATTAGCTTCCAGATCTGCTAACTGGGCCGTTAGGGCCTCTAATCTTTCTGAACGTTTTTCAATATCAATATTGAGCTCTTCGTTTTCACGTTGGGCCCGATCAATTTGTTTTTCTTTTTCAATCAGTGATTTTTTAAGATGCTTCACACGCTCTTCAGCAGCAGCGAGTTCCTTAGAGTGATCATTAAAATCATCCTGGGCCACATCGATTCTTTCCATCATGTCAGTCTTCTGGATTTTTTCATCTTCTAATAGAAGATCCAACTGAGACTTACGAAGGGTCAAATTCTCATGTTCGGTCTGGCGCGACTCAAGCATGGTGCTGGCATTAGTGAAGTCCTGAAGATAGTCATGCTCTCGATGACTTTCTACGATCAGTTCATATTTCTTAATACGTTCACGAAGCGTTTTGGCCTTTTCGGCTTTCTCTGCCTGACGCTCAAGATTTTTAAGATTCTTATAAATTTCATTCTGAAGATCTTCCAGACGGATCAGGTTAGACTGAGTCTGCTCAATCTTCTTAAGAGATTCTTTTTTACGAAGTTTAAATTTAGTAATCCCCGCAACTTCTTCAATCATTACCCGACGCTCTTCCGGCTTGGCCTGAACGAGCTTGTTAATTTCACCTTGAGCAATAATTGAATAAGACTTGGCACCGGCACCAGTATCCATGAAAACTTCATGAATATCTTTCAGACGAGCTGGCTCACCGTTGATACGGTATTCAGTTTCACCGTTACGATAAAGTTTACGAGTCAGGTGAATTTCGGCCGGTTTTGCCACTGTTCCACTGATGTGAATGTGTTTGCCGTTAACGTTATCTAAAACCAAAGTCACTTCTGCAAATGAAGCAGGAGTGTATCGGGAAGATCCGGCGAAAATAAGATCTTTCATGGAAGTTCCGCGAAGATGCTTGGCCGACTGCTCTCCCATAACCCAGAATAAAGCATCAACGATGTTGGATTTACCACAACCGTTAGGACCTACGATCCCTGTAATACCTTCATCAAAAATAATGACTGTCTTGTCTTTAAAGGATTTAAAACCCTGAATGATGAGCCTGTTAAGCCTCATGTGCTGACCTCTCGTAAGTGTTTGTGTGTATCTTTAAAAACAAAGTAAACTTCTGCATCTTGCATCCGTTTTACTCAGCTATATTTAAAGATCACTCATCTTCCCCTATGAGAGAGCGGCCTGTCTAGAAATTTTGGGCTTACTTTCCCTCACATAGGAGTCAATGACTCAACACCCCATTCAGTGGCACCCTTCATGCTAAATAACCATTGGTCCAAGGAGGCATTTATGAATAGTCATTTCTTTAAGAATAAAATGAAAGAGGTCCGGAATTTTATGAAGATTATGCGAGGGAGGGCCAAGAGAGATCACCACGAACGCCTCGAAGGAGCTGAGAGTGCCCTTCGGAGCGTGGAGGAAGAAAAGAAAGAGTACATGAAAGAAAAACAAGATGCAGAAAATAAAGTTCTTAAGGAGGCCGGAGGACAGGATATTTCAGCTATCTAAGTCGGTTGCCTTTTATGGGGCAGGGGGCGAGATAGCCGGGGGAGGACATGCCGGCCCAGATACAGTGACACCCCGACAGGTCTTGTATTTATTGGTTATGGACATTGGAAGCTTAGAATAGGTTATACCTTGAAAAGTGAACGGAAGTTTGGTTTCCATTAACCTGGTATATAAACAGGCGTTCGCTGGTTCTGAATCTTCATTTGTCATTGGAAGCTTTTTCACCTCAAAGGTTTTCGTTTCATCCTGGTCACACACATAATAGGTACAACTTCCATCACAAGGTGGAGAGCATGAAGATGGTGAACAAGTAACTAGTGCTTGAACAATATTCATTTGAAACAAAGTCATTAAAGCAATTAGCATTTTCATAACGGCACCTTATTTTCAGTTATTTTCCAGAACCTGGATTCGTCTTTTCAGTGCTTCATTTTCTTTTTTTAACTCTTTAATCGCTTCCACGATCAGACCTACAGAGTGAGAATAATCCACTGTTTTCGTACCATCCTCCCTTTGTTTTACTAATTCAGGCAGGACTTTTTCTACGTCCTGGGCAATCAGGCCAACTTGCCTTTCTTCAGTGTAAAAGGTTCCGGCCTTATTTTTATCCCAGTAGTAATAGACCCCATTCAACTTACTGATCTTATCTAAGGGACGATCAATACGGACAATCCCGGTTTTCAAGTTCTTGTCGGAAGGTGTATGAAAATTACTGGCCAGAACATCTCCACCGACTTTCAAATGATAAGAGCTATCTGCAGTGGAATTAATCGACATGCGTCCGTTATTGGAAATGGAGGCGACCCCAACGTGGTTAACATTAAAAATGATATTATTGTCTTTGACTGCAAGGCCTGTCTTCTGATCGCTTTTACCTACGACGTCGGCAAAAGTGGAGCTAACGAGATTTCCCCCATCGACTAAAAAGCCTGAAGCATCTGAAACAAAGTTGTTAAGTGTTTTCGCGGCCACTAATTTTGTACACTCAGTAGTACCAGCTGTTGAATTTGAATCAGAGCTATTGATATTTTTAGTATTCTGGTACCAACCATAGCCGCCGCTCTTTTTAGCTAGTCTGCGGCAGCATCCTTTTTTACCAGGTCCTGCCTGTTCTCCCGGTTGAATACATGCTGACTGGTTACAGGCAACCTGAGAATTGTTTGAACGAATACATCTTAACGGTTCTTCATCCAATTCCAGAAAACGAGCGTCAGAAATGATGACTTCTTCATCCTGAACTTGAGAGGGATTATTTCCGAAGGCAACGCCACCGCGGCAAACTTTTGAATTTTTTCCATGCACCCACCACTTACCGTTATAACCCTTCTTAGGGTTTTCTAAAATCCGACAATAGTTCGCATCTTGTGAATCTCCCGAGCAGGGTTTACTACCGGTCGGGATCCCTAACGCTGTTACGTTGTAATAACAATTCATCGGAGCTTTCCCTGTCACATAAACAGCGTTACCTGTCCAGGGCCCTTTGGAACCAGCGATTTGTTTAAGAGTGCTATCATTTTGATAATCTGGAACCAATTTATATTCAACTCCGTTGTCGCAGGAAATCTTGGGAGTAAATGTATATTTTCCCGATTTCTTATCCAGCTTAAGGTTTCCTCTTTTCCAACTCTTTGAACTTGAAGAACCATTATCATCATACAAACAAACACCATTAACCGACGCTTTCAGCGTGGGATCAAATTGCACACACAGGGCGGAAGATGGTTTTTTGCCTTTATTGTATTTACACTCAATGGGCACAACAACATCCTCAGCGAAGCTTAATGAACTGATAAAGAAGCTAAATGATAAAAGTAATAATTTCATAAAACCCTCTTTAATTTAAAACCGAAGATGTACGATAATTGTTAACACTGGAACCATTGGTGCAGTCGTGATCAGGATTACAAAGACCCCCATCAGCATCGTTACTGTTGACTGAAACTTTACAGCTGAACTCTTCTTCATTCCATTCAGCAGAAAGACTGTTGCCGCCATCGATAGACTGACAAGATTCTTGAGCATGTTTAACTTCTGGAATACTTCTACAGCTGGTAATTTTATTTCCATTGTCATGATCAAGAGTAAGGATAACAGGAAAGCGTAAAATAATGAGACCTTGATTATTGTCTGCTCCAGCTGGTTTTTTAAAGCGCAGGCGGATTTCAGAAGAATAGTTATTGGAAGTTCCAATTCTGACGTAGTTGCCGGCCTGGGCGACTAAGGCCGGATCAACTTGGGACCGAGAATCCATTAAATGACCCATATTAGTTAAAGGAGAAATGGTAATTGAATTGGTATCGCTAAGCTTCAGTTTACCATAATGGCCATTTCCACCCTTGCTTATGACTTTTCCCTGAAGACCAATTAAGCCTTCAGTTATTTCAATTTCATTTTTACTGTTTGGATCAAGAGATCCCAGTGCTCCCACATCCCGGATGCCGCAGGAGTCTGAATTAATAAAGGTCAGGGCCAGCTCATCAAATAGTGTCCTCGACTCTTGTTTTGCGTTTAAAGCCGATTCTTGTTTAAAAGCATTGGAGAACATTGTCATCAATCCCAAGCTTAAAGCTCCAAGGACTGCAACACCAATAAGAGCTTCGACCAACGAAAAACCCTGCTGCTTCGAATGCATACCACTACCTCAACATATTAAAGAATATGATGATTATAGTGGCAGCATAAAATGGCACATAATCAATTTTACTTTTTGTGCTCCAGAAATAAAAAGGATCAGGGATTTAAGATATTATTGAAGAGAACAATGCTCTTTAATCGTTGGCAGTGGAATCCCTTTCATTCTGACTTTTTGGATGATCTCAAGCTGATCATTTTTTAACTGATAAGTGGTTTTTGATACCTGACGGGCAATCGCAGAACCTTCATACATAATAGTGGCCGTGAAATCCACAATGAGCTTGTTGCCCTGACAATGACTCTTATACTTTCCATCTTTCATGCTGTCAGTATCCGGCAATGTCTGAATGGTCGTGCCATCTGTAATGTAATCATTAGTATGAGCGCCATTTGTCATTCGAAAACCACCGGCAATAACTTCAATGGAACGGAAAGTGGTTTGATTGTTTCTTAAGCAAGCATACTCTCCGGAAATTTCAGGGCAGGCCACTGCGGAAAGAGAAATGAAAAGGCTGAACAAGATTAAATATCTCATGGTGTTCCTTTATAAAGGTTAATAAAAATATCTAATCAATCAATTCAAAATAAGTCCAGAGGAAGCGAAATGGAAAGCATATAAGCTTCGTAATCCACATCCTGAGATATGTTCACTCCGTTCTGGCGATACTTATCAAAAGTCCCGTTTCGATACTCCAGATTGATGTCTAAGAATGGCAAAGGAGTTAAACCCACTCCTAGTTTAAATCCATTTCCATCTTTAAGATCGGTAGAGACATTGTTCAGCTCGGTTTCACCTTCAGCTGAAAAGATATAACCTGCATAGCCTCTTAGAAGAAATGGAAATTCCATCCCCACAAATGCCGCCCATTCAGTGATATCTGCATTCTCGTCAAAATCACTGCTATTCATATCAATACTGCTCTTGAGATAGTCTGCTCCAATTTGCCAAGGACCTGTCTGGTAGCCCAGGCGCCCCCCATAAGACATGCCTCTGCCTCCGTCGTATTCCTTCAGCCCGTCTATATCAAGTTTCTGGCCTACGGTATAACCCAATACCGGTTCCACCAATAAACCGGCCTGGGAAGACAGCGGTAAAAAACCAAGTCCTAAAATCATTGAAAAGATTAACTTTTTCATAGACCCACCTCCTGTAAAAGGCATTTTAAAGTCTTTTCACGGCACTGTAGTGACCTGCCATTTCATGACCGGAGTATTTTAATTAATTCCTCTAAATTCCGATAAGCCTTCCATGTGGAAAGCTCTTTTTTTCATCCTGTTCCTAACTCCGGTCTATGCTCAAGTCTTTACTCAGGACATTTCTAAAATTGCTCATCACATTAGTGAAAATCAACTTGAAAACTACACGCAAAAACCAACAGCAGAAGGTCTGCCGGCCGACTATTTAAAATCAATGGTGAGTTATAAGTATCTAGACCCCCTGACCAATTGCCAGGATGAAGCATCATTGTATCATCCGGAGAAAGTCCGTTATGAAGTCTTGATGATCAGCGAGGATGTACCTAAGGCCGAAACAACAGTGGTTGTGGCCAAGTATAAAATTCATGAAGAAGAGCACGTCATTGTACAGACGGCAAAAAAGATTCTTGAATCACAAGCTTCGCATCCTGGAAAATTTAATGCCAACTTCTCGCACGGCGCGGGGAAAAAAATCATTCATTATGTGAATCCCAACACCTCTGTAAAACTAAATTCGGAAGTCAGAGGTGAGAACGCTTATTCAGTTGATGTGGAAAAAATGAAGTCAGCACCTGCTCCCATAGATACTACTATTAAAGTTGAAATCGTTAATCGTCTCGACATCACTCAAGTCATTTCTTCAGACACTGAAATTAAAGGCTCTCTGGAAGCTCTCCACACCACTGGAACAAGAGACCTGAAAGCTTTAGATGGTGTGACCTTTCATCTGGATAAAGTCAAGGCCAACGCCCGAGTGGATCAGAAACTTAGCTCGAATGTGAAGAGTTTTACAGAGGTTAAATATTCAGGAAATAATTTTGAACAAGATGTGAGTGTGACTGCCGGTCTGGATATCCAGGCACCCAACAATGCTGAGATTTTGGTCTTTACAGGGTATACGTCAAGACAACAAGGACTCAAGACCAGAAGTCTTGCCAGTAACCAAGAAGAAGCAGAGATCGGCATCAAATATAAAACGAAGAGTGGAGTTAAATTTTTCGGAAGAGTGCGTGAAGGTGATGAGAAGAGTGGAACGACTTATGAGACTGGCCTTGAAGTTGATTTTGGGAAGTAGGAATAATAATAAAGGGGAGAATTTCTTCTCCCCCAAATTCTAGAACCAACTCCTCAACAATCTTAAAACAGTTGTTAGCAATTTTAAAATCAGGATAATAAGCTCTAAAATTTTCAACGCTTTGAGCATCCTTGCCTCCTAAGATAGCCTTCATTGGCCATAGGAGCTCTCCGCTTTGATCATTTCTATTTATGTGTTAGAATTAGACACCCCCAAATTCGGGTTTGTTAGACCTCTTGGGAATTTTCAACGCTTTGAAACCCCTCTTATCATGAGGGGTTTTTTTTTAAAAAACTTAAAAGTTTTTAGGGCGCAATAATTCATCTTTGAAAACTAGAGAATGATTCAATCGCTAATCACTAAGACGAAAAAAGATAAAGAAGTCCGGGGGCAACTTAAATCATACGCATGAAATTTCCTGACTGCTTGGCCACGTTTGTTTCTAAATATTGGGATTGCTGATTTTTTGAAGAGTAAAAAGGAATCAAGAAAATAGTAGAAAAAAAGTGGTCGGGGTGATTGGATTCGAACCAACGACCACCTGCTCCCAAAGCAGATACGCTACCAGACTGCGCTACACCCCGATCATTGTTGAGACCAATATATTTAAGGCTTCTTACGTGATTTGTCCATTGATTCTTTAAAGAAGTGTAAGGCCGCTTGACTAGCCTTGGCCCTGTGCGAAAACTCATTCTTCCACTCAGGAAGCTCTGCTAAACTCTTCCCGTCCTGCTCTTTTCTCTCCGGAATAAAAATTGGATCGTAACCAAAACCTTGGTCACCTTTTAAGGCAAAACCGATAGTTCCATGAACCCGACCTTCAAAAAAGTAGACTTCATCTGGCGAGATATAAAAGCAAAGGACACAGACAAAATAGGCATTCCGATTGTCTTTGCCACCTAAGAGTTCGATGACTTTTTTACATTTATCAGAATATTCAGAAAGCTCAGGGGCAAAGCGGGCACTTTGAACCCCTAGAATTTCAGGTAAGGCTTCGATGTTAAGACCTGAATCATCGGCCAAGGCCGGTGCATGATAGGTTTCATAATAAGCTCGGGCCTTAAGATAAGCGTTTTCAGTGTAGGTCTTGCCGCTTTCATCTACCTCCAGAGTTTTAGGCGCTGGACTCACGGTCAAGACACCCTGGAAGAGATCTTTGAACTCTTCGGCCTTATGAGCGTTTCCTGATGCCAGAATAAAGGAAGTCATCTTATAGCTTTTCCAATATGGCACGTTGTTCTTTGATCACAACTTGCAGAGCTGTTTGAGCACAACCCAAAAGGGCCTGTAAATGATCCATTGAAAATGGCTCACCTTCAGCAGTTCCCTGAACTTCCACAAACTTTCCACTGGCTGTCATCACGATATTCATATCAGTGCCACATGAAGAATCTTCTTCATAGTTTAAGTCAGCGATCACTTCATCATTTTTATTAATACCAATAGAGATTGCTGCCAGTCCGTCTTTGATTGGATTCTCAAGTAGAAGGCCATCTTTCATGAGTTTTCTTACGGCCATTTCAAGAGCAATATAGGCACCGGAAATAGAAGTCGTACGTGTTCCACCATCGGCCACAATCACATCACAATCAATCAGGATTGATCTTTCACCTAATTTTTTTAAATCCACAATCGAGCGCAGAGCACGTCCAATCAGGCGCTGAATCTCCTGAGTTCGTCCTGAGGCCCCTTTTCTTTCCCGGTCACAACGGGTATGAGTAGAAGAAGGAAGCATGGCATATTCCGCTGTTACCCATCCCTGACCTTTACCTTTCAGGAAAGGAGGAACTGATTCCTGAACTGCAGCGGTGATATGAACTTTTGTATTTCCAAATTCTGCCATGACTGAACCATGCGCATAAGGATTAATTCCTGGAGTAAACTTAATAGGGCGTGGAGTACTTCTTTTGATTAAAGACATAGGAACCTCGAATGATTAAACAAATACATGTAATTGAATGTGATTCTACACAAGATGTACTTAAAGAACAATTAAAGCAGGTGGGCCATGCTCACTTGTTGGTAAGTTGTGAGAATCAAAAATCAGGCCGGGGACGAGGTGATAAAAAATGGAGTGGAATGCCAGGTACTCTCTGTTTTTCGTTTAATTTAAGGCCACATAAAGTTTTAAGTTATACCGCTTTGGAACTTTCCGTCATTGTGGCCATGTATTTTGAGAAAAAAGGAAAGCACCTCAAGCTCAAATGGCCAAATGATTTATGGGATGAACAATCTAAAAAATGCGGAGGCATTCTGGTTCAAGGAAGCCAAAACGAAATGCTCGCCGGAATTGGCATCAATTTATTCTCAACCGATGATGAATTCGGAGCTATTTACGGAGCTCCTTTTGAAATGGATAAAAAGAGCCTGGCCTTAGAAATTACGGAATTCATTCATCACAATCGTTTTGAAGATACGGATCTTTTAAGAAAAGAGTGGTTGTTTAGATGTGGCCACTTGAACCAGATGGTAAAAGTCTCAGAAGGTACAGAAGTTTTTGAGGGTATCTTCCAGGGGCTAGGTATTCATGGAGAAGCCGAAATTTGTTGTGATGCTCAGATCACGCGTCTCTATAATGGCAGCCTGAGATTAAGCTCTCAGGCCTGATCATCTAAGATCTTATTGGAAATTTTTGAAAGTTCCTTACGGATGAGATTTTCCGCCAAATCAGGAATAACTTCCCAGGCAACTTTCTCGGTACTCTTCTGAAAATGCTGGTCCATATACTCTTTAACGTATTTCTTAACCATCTCTTCCATTTCAGTTCTTAAAGCATCCATGTTCAACACTTGAGCATTATTTTCTGCAACAGCTTCATGGAAAGTATGACCAGCCTCCTGCCAATCAATGGATTCATTCTCATCCAATGGCTTAAACAGAGATTCGTCAAAATCATTTATCGAAGGTTGGAAGTTATGTTGAACTTCCTCTATCTTCTGTGAAACTTCTTTTTTCAGATCTTCGAACTCATCAGCTTGCCAGAGATTCTCTTCTACTTCATCACGAATCTGGGCTTCAATACTTGAAACATCAGATTCATCAGGAACGTAAGAGCCTTCAATTTCCATTTCTAGTGGTTTGTCATTGAAAGAATCAATCGAAATTAACTTTGAGGCTGGGGTCGGAGTTTCAGTTTTAACCGGAGCTGCTTCTTCAATAGTTGGATAATCAAGATCATCACTTTGAGGAAATTTAGTTTCAAAGAGATCTTTCCGGGCCAGTGTATCCTGAGTAGCTTTAACGTCTCCGATGACTGGGGGAAGATCAATCATCTGATCATGAGAATCATGATCATTAATGATGTTAGGGACACTCATACCCCAATCAGAAACTTCTTTAACCAGAGGATTCTGAATGTTTGGGAAAGAGTTATCCAGTTCCTTTTCAGGAGCTGCAAACTTCTGCTCTGTAGAGTGGCTGACAGTCCATTGATCTTCTTCACTCTCAGACATAACAGGAGCGTCTTCACTTTTACTTTCCGGGTAAGGAATCTCGTCATCAGCAAAAGTTTCAATGAGCTGCTTACAGATCGCAATGAACTTATTTGAATCGAAGGGCTTTACGATTTTATCGGATGCCCCGCACTTCTCCATCGCTGCTTCATCAACCGTATCAAAAGTGCCTAATAGTAAAAGCACCTTGGTCGAAGGAGAGATTGATTTGATTTTAGTGGTTAGTTCATAGCCAGTGTATTTTTCAGAAAGATTGAAATCTAAGAAAACCAGCTTGGGTTGCTCAATTGTGAGCTGATGAAAAAGTTCTTCTTCAGTTGAGCAATCAGTAATGTCATAAGGTTGATTGGCCAAAGTGATCTTAATAACTTTCTGAATGGTAAGGCTATCATCCGCCAAAAGTACTTTATGGTTCATCCCTGAATCTCTCCTTATGAGCTACAAGAAAAATTATAGTGGCCCATTGGTCCATATGGGAATGAAAAAGTGTTAAAACTCGAGAATCACTGCTGTTTGGTTGTCAGTATTGCCGCGAGAATTGGATAGTTTTAGTAAGCTATTGACTCTTTCATTAGCATCCGGAGAAGCTTTATTAAGAGTATAAAGGAGTTCATCTTCATTGACTTGGGCATAAACCCCATCAGTCAAAAGCACGATTTTATCTCCTTCTGCCAGGCGAACTTCACGCAATTGATGACCCATTTCCGGGTACATTCCAAGGGCATTCATAGGAGAAGTTCGAAAGCGTGATTCAAATTGATCTTTGGAAAGGTTCTGGAAAGTATCTTCTACGATAATTTTAGAAAGTTTACCCTGACGGAAATGATAGGCCGAACAGTTTCCAACTCCAACCAGAACCAAGAGACTGTCAGCTTTAACGGCCACAATCGCACTCGCCCCTGCCCTTTGATTTACCGGTTTTTCCAGATTCGTTTTCAAAAGATTCTGATGAGCACTCATCATGGAGTTTAGGATGGCATTTCCCTCAAGCAGATTCCGGGGATTATAATAAAGCGGCATCGTAGCATTGGGATCGTCTGAGATTTGGGTATAAAAAGTCTTAATTTCCTGCTTGAGCTTCTCGACCGTCCTGTCACCAAGGCCTGAACCCCCAAAGCCATCAAAGATCATGAAAAGTTCATTTTCAAAATCAAAATCATAGCCATCTTCATTAACCTGAAGATAAGGACCTTGATGAGTCTGTGCTGCATAAGCTTTTAAACGCATATCACTCCAGATAATTTCTTAATTTCTCACTCGCCTTCTTATAGTACTCACTATCAGTTGGAGAGATCTGCTGCACTTCCTGGAATTTCTCTTTGGCATCACCAAAAAGACTTAGGGATTCTGCTATAATGGCTTCTCGGTAAATTCTCTTGGAACGGGATTCCAGCTGATTCTTAATATCATCAGCTTCGTTCAATGCTTCAGTATTAGTTGGTTCAATTTTAAGAATATCCAAAAAAGTTTCATAAGCACTCTTCAGGTCCTGGCCCTCTTTTAATGAACGGGCCTTCCCCAGGAGCGGTCCTAAATCCGAGGCCAATTGATTTTTGGAATCACTTAGCATATCTGAAGCTTCTTTCACCAGGTCTTCATCAATACCTTTAGTCCGAAGAAATTCCTCCAGCTTCAAAATTGCCCTGTACCATTCTTTTTTAAGATAAAAGGTTTTTCCAGGATTCAAGGCATCAATCATCTTTTTTCTGGCGGCATTCTTAGCGGCAAGCTCGAGGGCCTTACGCTCTTCTTCTTTCTGCCAGGATTCAAGCTCAAGCTTCAATTGTTGAACTTCGATATTTTCCGGATCTTTTTCAGTAATCTGAGAAAAGTAACTTTCAGCTACAGTCACATTACGCTCTTTTACAGCTTCGCGTGCCTTGATCATTAATTCATCGATCAATTTTTTGGTTTTAATTCTGTCTTCTTCGGCACGCTTCTGGGCTTCCAGGTCATCTAGTCGTTTCAAACCGATTTTTGTCTGCTCCAGGTAAGTCTGGACTTTTTTATACTCAGGATCAATTCCAACAACTATCTGAAACTGATTTAAAGCTTCGAAATACTTATTCTGCTCAAAAAAACTGACCCCTAACTCATAGGCCATATTCCTGCTGTTTTCTAATTCTGGTGCGAGGACCTTTTTATTTTTATCATTGGCCTTCGGGGCTTCTTTGGCGATTTTAGGCTTATCCTGAACTGGCGCTTCATCCGGAACCAGAAAAAGATATCCCAGAACAAGTCCGGCACCAATATAAATTGCTTTCTTTCTTTGAGCGGGATTTTTCCAGATCCGTTTAATGATGCTCTTTTCGGGAGGAGCATCTGAATCAAAGTTAATATCTCCATTTTCATCAACCGAGACTTCTTCTTCTTCAATTTCTTCTGTCTCTATTGTTTGCCCTGATTCAACAGGCATCAAACGATCTGATTCTGACTCAAGCAGATCTGATCTTACTTCAAGTGTAAAACTGGTACTTCCGATGACAAATTCATCGCCGGCAGTAATTTGGGCCTTATTGATTCTTTCGCCATTTAAGATGGTACCGTTAGAGGAATTAAGATCCTCCAGTGTAATTTCAATATTAGTTTTCTTGATAACCGCATGAACTGATGAAACTTCAGGATCATTCAGTATAATCTGGCATTTTTTGGTATCTCGCCCGATAAAGATCTCTTCCTGATCTATTTGAAACCGGTCGTAAGGAGCGTGCTCCCCAAAAAGCACCAATTGATAATTTACAAAGGCCTTAAAAAAACGGGTGCTTTCTTCAGGCTCAATCGCTGCGAGTCCAAATTGGTCATCACCAGATTCCGTCTCACTATTAAACTCATTATTGCCATCTACTAAATCCCCACCAAAATCATCTACAGATTCCATTTCATTTGATTCATTCTCATCACTGGAAAAATCAATGGAGTCCACTTCAGCTTCGACCTCTGGTTCAGAGTTCTCAAGATCATCCAGCGATTCAAAGCCTTCCATCTCTTTATTTAAATCATGAACTTCTTCTACAACATGCTCAACAGGTTCATGGGCTACTGGAGGTGCCACAATTTGTGTTTCTTCCTGAACCAACAAGGTAGGGGTTGCAGTCGGCATGTCCTGAAAACCAGGGCTTAATGTTGGCAGACCGGTGATAATGACGGAATAGCCCCCACACTTGATCTCATCCCCGTTTTGAACCGGATTTTTGATCACTATAGCGCCATTCAAAGTCACAGCACCTAATTGGGTTAATTTTTCGCAATACCAGGTGGCATCCTGGTTCTTTAGGATAAAATGGTGCCTTGAGATCAAAGGATCATCAATTTGCACATGACAGTCTTCGGAGCGACCGACATAAATTTCGTACATCTCATGAAGATCAGTGGTTTCTACTGATACTTCATCTAGTGGCACGTTGTTTTTTAAGACAATCAGTTTCACCGGTTTCAAATCCTAGTTTAGACTCCAATTCATTAATCTGCCGGATGGCATTTTTATGTCTTGGATCGTCTGGAACAGTATATAAAAGTCTTATAATCGAGCAGTAAGATACAATTGAACTTTGGAACTTCAGAGATTCTTCATCCCTTTGCGCCTTGGCGGTAAAGCCTTCAATTTCTTTATCCAACTCCTCTTTGGTTTTACGTAAATAATACTCCGCTTGTGAGTCTCCAGGTGCAATAATCAAGGCCAGATTAAATTCATGGATGGCCCGATAGTAATTTCTTTCTCTTAGCTCACGCAGACCACGCTGATAGATGACATTGAGTTTTTCCTTGGTCTGCTTGTTTTCATTGGCCTGCCGCTTTTGTATTGCAGTTACAAACTCGTTGTTAGCATCCTGATAAGTTCGGACATTGGATCTGGTCTCAGTTACTTCCTTTTTTTCATTATCATCAAACAAGAATAACCCGGCGAAGATAATCACTAAAATCAAGAATGGAATAAAACTCTTGTTTGGACCACTTTCTTCGGTATCTTCTTTGATAACCTTGCCTTTGGAAGCAACCTCAACCTTGGCAAATTTAAAAACCGTATGACCAACAATCAGTTTATCCCCTTCAACCAATGGCTGTTGAGTAATTTTCTTATCGTTAACAACGACTCCATTCTGCGAACCAAGATCAGTGGCGTACCAGCTATCGCCGACTTTTGTGACTTCGGCATGCTCACGGCTGGCCTTCGTATCATTGAGTCGAATATCGGCCTTATCAGATCTTCCAATGACAATTCTGTTTCCCATAAGCACATATGATTCACCTTTGTTGCCTCCTGTAAGGCAAACCAGCCGGTAGTAAACTCCAGCTTCTTTTGGTGATTCAAAATGTTTAAGAACCAGAACGTTCTTTGCCATTAATCATTTCTCACAAATGTTATGTAAAAACCTTTTGCAAAACGATCTTTACCTATTAAAGCATTGACGTTGATTTCCATCTGTTTACCGCCAATCTCATAAACTTCTTTCTGATTACAACCCTCGTTGTTGGCCGACTGATCGCAAAGATCGATGATCGTTGCCGCAAATCCCTGGTCTCTTGCTGTATCCAGAATACTCAAACCGGCCGAAGCCGTTTCCCTGAGACCAACTAGATCTTCAGCTTCAGGATTAATATGTTGAATAATCTTTTCTGAATTCAGGATCATTACCGGCCCCTGAGCACCTGCCATAAATTCAACCAATGAACGAAGATAGGGACCATCTTCTTCCAGCGTCTGAACTTCACCTGATTCAGTATTTTGCAATTCCTTTATCCGCATCAGAATACTGTTGATGGTATTTCTTAGTGGATGAATTTCTTTGAATAACGTTTTTGATTCCAATTCCTTCTGTCGACCTCTTAAAACCCGTTCTATCTGGTTACGCATTTCTTCAAGCGGACGGATGGTCATGTAATAGAGCATTCCGAAAAAAATGATGGCCACCATGCCTGAAGTAACCAATGACTCAAGATATGCTTTGGAATTATTAGCGGCTTCAGTTGCAAGTGAGGTTGGAGAAAAGTTAATGGAAATAATCGCTACGACCACATCCCTTCCGAGATTTTTATCATGGGCCTTTACGGCACGAGCAACCCGGACAATATTCCCCTGAAGTTCAATTTTCTCGCGATCCTGATTTTTTTCATCACGATAAAACCTAAGGGATTCTACAGCAAAAGGATCGTTCACAATGGTATTTAACTCGGCTACCGGACGATAGACCCGTCCTTCGATATCAAATAGTTTATAGCTTTGAACGCCCTCGGCATCTTCACCTTCCAGAAACCCGGTATAAACTTGATCCAGGTTCTTATCCCTGAGATACACGTTATTTAATCTATCCACTTCGGCTGCATACTGCTTGGCCCGCAAGGCCACTTCCCGTATCAACAGGATTTTACTGTCACGCAATACCGGTAAGATTGTAAGGGAAATGTTAATTGCAATGAATACAAATAAAAGAATCCCCACCAAGGCAGCCCATTCGTACTGTTCATTAAAACTATAAACGATTGGCATGATCTTATTTTTGAAAAACCAGATGGGTTTAGCAATCAGACTGGCAGGTACTGGTTCCGTTTGATTGAGATCATCATAAGTGTCTTGTTCAGACTCTCCACCCTTGAAAACTTTCTTTTTAATGATGACTTTTTTCTCAAGGACATAAACGACTTGCAAAATGAGATTAGGCAGAGCAATTTTGTCGCCATCTTTAATCGTCATTCGCTTAATGATTTTCCCATTTACTAAAGTTCCGTTGGAACTTCCCAGATCTTCAGCAAACGCTGTTTCTCCATTAACAGTCACTTTCAGATGCTTCTTGGAAACACCTTCAACTGCAACCTGCACATCATTTTCAGCTCCCCGACCGATGACATTTTCACCGTCGTTAAGAACATATTCTTTTCCCCGGAGCTTACCGCCGACAACTACCAGTTTAAACATTCTGAACCTCCAGAATGTCTCCTACCTGAATGTCAGCAGGAAGATTTCCTGCGGGAAGCTCCAGGGTTTTCCTCGCCTTGAAATAAATCAGTGTCATCCTCCATGGCTTAAGATATCTGATGATTTTCACCACTTCATTTGTTTTACTTAGAAAAACGATATCCAGTGGATAGCGCATAAAAAAAGTATGAATTGAATTACATGGTTCAAGAATCAACCCATCAGAATCCAGCGGTTTTTTTCTGAACATCAGACCAATTATCCGAGTCAACGGATTATCCGCCACCAGAATATTATTTGAAAGGACTTTACCTTGATATTTAATCTGTATTTTCATCCTTTACCCGCCATCATCTTCAAGAGCATGGGTGCAAAAATAGCAACAAGAACTGCAGGTAGAATAAAAAAGATCATTGGAATAAGAATCTTAGTCGCTGCAGTCGCTCCTTGTTGCTCTGCCCGTGAAGAACGTTTTACTCGTAACTCAGTCGATAACTGCTTTAGTAATGGTCCGATCGAGGCACCCACTGAATCAGCAGCAATCAAAGTGGCACAAAAAGAATTGATTTCAATAACGTTAACTCTCCAACCAAGCTGTCTTAAACCTTCTGATCGGGAGGAACCGATTTTGGTTTCTTTAATCAGAGTTTCAAATTCTTCCACTAAAGGACTCATCGGCGCTTTTTCAATAACTCGTTGAATTGCGGCCATGAAATCTAATCCGGCCTCCACAGACAGGGCCAACATATCCACGATAAATGGCATGGCACGGATAACTTCATCTGCTCGACGCTTAATCACACCATCCAACCAAATATTAGGATAGAAGTATCCCACTAGCCCCATCACCGGAGTAATGGTTAAAGGCCAGTTCTCAGACATAATCCACCTAACAGCAAGAAAGGCGAAAGGTCCCCCGATAATCATAAAAAATTTGAGGGCCATGAACTCTTCCGGGGACATCTCTTTTAGGAGACCAGCATTGGCCAGCTTTTGTCGGTACTTATTCCTGAATCCCTGTTTGTTTTTGGAACTTTGGACAATCGGGAGAAAATATCGTTTATAAAATGGTTTTGTGATCTTAATAAAGAACGCTTGTTGTTTTACGTTCTTGTTACTTTCAGCATCTTCCAGTACTTCCTGCGTTTTATATTTATCCTGATCTTCCATGAAAACCCGGACAATAATAAAAATCGCCACAAAAATCAGAACTAAGGGAGCCAAAAAGAGAGCGAGGTTTTCTTCTTTAAAACCTCTCTCCTCGGTAGAGCCTTTTTTGAAAATAACTATCTTAGAATCTTTAGTTATTTCCAGATAACAAGCTGCCTTGGAATCACTGGAAAGTTCATCCTGGGTTTTACGGCCAAGTCTTTCCTGCAGGCTTTTTGCCTCATCAAGCTTGCCTTCTTTTTTTAGTGCTTCTATTTTATTGCGGGCTCTCTCCTCTGGACTGATCTTCATCAGAATCAAGGCGGAAAGCCCTTCACGATCGAGATAAATTTTATCATTCAACCAATGATTCTTGCCGGGTCTGATCGAAAGCGAAGTATTGGGAGTGAAGGTTGAACCGTTACCATAAGTGATTGCTTCAAAAGCGACTGAACATTCTTTGGTAGAACTACTTACACTGGATAAGACTCGCATCTTACCTGTTTCACCACCGGCCGTTTTATAAAAAAGAATAGAGCCTGGTGTAAGTGATGAAACGGGAATCGGTTTGTCTGAATATTTTGGATTAAGAGCTGTGATACATCTTATCGATATTTCCGAGAACTCTGAAGGGCACACGGATTGCGCCCAAGCAGCATTGCCCAGCAAAATAAATGCTAAGAAGATAATAATACTTAAAGCTCTCATAAACCTCGAACTCACAATTGAGACTACTTTAAGAATAACAATGAATTGCTAAGCGTTGAAAATTTCAAGAAATGGGAAAAATTGTCCGGTTATATCAGACCTTACCAGTCTGAAAGGCCTGATATTGATCCATGATTTTTTTGGCGTCCAGAGTGTTGAAAGCTTCACTGATTTTAGGAATGTAAATAGGCTGGTAATTAGAGAAGTACTCTTTTTTACAACGCTCCACCCGGCCTAACTTTTCGAGCAGGCCTTCTTTTTTAATAACCCGTTTTTTAGTGGCCTCACGAATGGCATTTAAGGCCTTCTTAGCATCATCCATAAAACGGTATAACAGCATATCCGTTCCGGCATTCATCGCCAACACCGCCGCTTCTTCAATACTAAAACGATCGGCTATTGCTTTCATTTCCATATCATCCGTTATAACAATCTTGGTAAATTTCGTTTCATTTCTTAAAAAGTCATAGGCCTTAGCACTGAGGCTGGTAGGCAGTTTATCATCCAGGGCATCCACCATTAAATGGGCCATCATCATAAATTCCACACGGGACTTGGAAGCTTTTACAAAAGGAATCAATTCTCTCTGGCGCATCTGCTGCAAGCTGGTTTTAACCAGAGGTAGATCATAATGCGAGTCCTGAGTGGTTCCACCATGACCGGGGAAATGTTTGGCGCAGGCAAGAACTCCATTGGTTTGTAAGCCACGAATCGCAGCGCTGATATACTTCTCAACTGTTTCTGCGTCTGTTCCATAGGCGCGGTCGCCAATGACAGTATTTTCTGGATTAGTCAGGATATCGCAACAAGGTGAATAACTCAGGTTGATTCCACACGCCGCAAGCTCTTTTGCCAGAATCTGGTGAACTTCAAAAACAAGTTTTGGTGAATCCATTCGGGCCAGATCCAACATGGATGGAAACTGAGTGAAATGCTTCTTGAAGCGTATGATTCTTCCGCCTTCTTGGTCAACTGAGATAAATAAAGGATATTCGTCTCGAAGTTTTTGGATGGAATTAACCAGTTCTGCCAATTGCGCAGGATCTTCAAAATTGTGGGCAAAGAAAATAATTCCACCGAGTTTTTCATTTTTAATGAATTCAATTTCCTCAGGGAGAAGCGCTGTCCCCTTAATCCCTGAAATAATCAATTGTCCGTAATTATCCAAACTCAAAAATAACCTCACTCATCAACAATTTCCTCACCTGGAGGAACAATGGTTATCCCTTGGGCGATCCAGGCGATTCTCGCCAGATCATAGGACTTGGTAAAAGTATAAAGAATCATCTGTCCTTCTACTTCTACAATATATCGTAATTGTTTTTTAAATTCTCCATCATATTTTACAGTCGCTGCCGCAAATAAGTTTTTACCCACATAATTGTACTGATCCTGAAGGTATGGATAGCTATCCCAGATTATAAAAAAATTAAATTTCTGGTTTTCGTTCTTATTCGCCAAAGGCAGAAGGTAATTATGATAAAGACACTCTGGTATTTGATTAAAGAAGCAGAAGTACTTTCCTTTTGGAAAAGGTATCTCCTTACTTCCCTGCCATTTGCTCTCCGGACTATTGAGAGTAACCCTCATGGTTTTATTAGAAGTAATAAGCTGCATTTTAGAGCTGTATTTTTTTCCTTCTAACCACACCACGAACTCGGAAGCCAGTGGTCTAACAGTCAGCAGCCGGCCACTTTTAGATTTGATGGAACCAACTTGAGAAACTAATATGCTCTTTTCCAGTACTTTGGACTGACCACTCTTACTATCAATTAACTGATTACGGGTAACAATTTTTTTTTCTATCTGTTTGGACTCTCGTACTAATCTGTAACCACCACTGGCATCAGCGTAGGAGTAAGAACTTTTACCTTCTCGGGGAGTTCCATTAAAAGAAGAACAACTGGTCAGGAGAATCAGAGAAATCAGAATTTTCACTTGATGAAATTCTCAAAATCTTTGTTGAAATCATTTTCTCTAAGAAGGCGGTTGATTTTTTTACCAATCAAATCATCAGTGGCGGCCGGAAGATTTGGGAAATGAAGCCCTACCTTGTATTTCTTGATGTTCTTGTCGCTGGAAATGTAGTCAACGACATAAACTACTTTAACTTCAGGAATCAAAATGAACTCATCAGTGAAATTGATTTTCACTCTCTGAAAGATGAAGTTTTTCTCAAAGTATTTTCTTTCAAGTTCCCCTATGTGCAGGGCCAATCCGGTAGTGGATAAATCCTGAACGCGGATTTTGAACTTGTTTCCTTCATCTCCGTTATTTTTGTCATCCAGCAATTGAAGAAAGTTTTTAAAAAGTCCCGTTTGATTGGTTCGGGACTTCATATCCACCACTTTCCCACCTTCATAAACTTCACCCAAATCGAATTCGGCCCAAACCTCATAAAGTGGGTAAGTCAGCAAACGATAGCTCGAACGTCTCTCAGATTTAAACAGCGTGTATTTAACCTGTAAGACATTAAAACCGCTGATACTTTCCTGAAAGATAACTTCTGAAAAGAAGTTCATTCCGCGCAGCTCAAAGGTGCATAGAACTGTCTGACCAGGAGTAAAAATTCTGTCCTTAGCATCCAGAACAATTTCCATGCGGTCTTTATCAAACTTAAAAACAGTATAATTATGTTTGTCTTTTTTGCCCTTAATCCAGAGAGTAACAACTCCTCGAGAAGAGCCTAGCAGAGATAATCTGCTAAGCTTTTCAGAAGGATCTTGTTTGCTGAAAAAGGTTTGTGACATATTAGCTTAGTGTCGTCACCTGACGAAGAAGCGAAATTGATTCGAGGGCCATGCCACATCCACGTACAACACAAGTGAGTGGATCTTCCGCCAAAGACACCGGTAGACCTGTTTTTTCTTTGATCAAAATATCCAGATTCGCCAGTAATGAACCACCACCGGCAAGGATGATACCGTTATCAACAATATCAGCTGCCAATTCAGGAGGAGTTTTTTCAAGTGAAATTTTAATCGCTTCAACAACTTCTGAAATAGGATCGGCCAGGGCTTCACGAATTTCATCAGAAGTGACTTCAATGGTCTTAGGCGCCCCTGCAATCAAGTCACGACCTTTAACTTCATAAGTTTTCACTTCGTCATCAAACGGATAAGCGTTGCCGATTGAAATTTTAATCATCTCAGCGGTTCTTTCACCAATCAGAAGAGAATATTTTTTCTTAATGTATGAGACAATGGCCTCATCAAATTTATCACCAGCAACACGCACTGATTTAGAATAAACGATACCGCCGAGAGAGATCACGGCCACTTCAGTTGTCCCACCGCCAATATCAACAATCATGTTACCCGATGGATCAGTGATAGGGAGTCCTGCTCCAATAGCAGCGGCCATTGGTTCTTCGATCAGATAAACTTCTCGAGCACCAGCTTGTTCTGCTGATTCTTTAACAGCACGTTTTTCAACTTGAGTGATCCCAAAAGGAATACAGATAATAATTCTCGGTTTAATTAATTTAGAACCATTAAGTGATTTCTGAATAAAATACTTAAGCATTGCTTGAGTGACTTCAAAATCTGCAATTACCCCGTCTTTCATAGGACGAATGGCCTTGATGGAACCAGGAGTACGGCCAAGCATTTCTTTGGCTTCTCTTCCAACGGCGAGGACTTTTTGTTCACCTCTAAATCCTTGATGAACGGCCACAACGGACGGTTCATTAACGATGATGCCTCGATCTTTCGCGTATACCAGAGTATTGGCAGTACCTAAATCGATGGCCAGGTCATTTGAGAACCAATCAAGCATTTTTTTAAACATATATATCCTTTAACAACAGCTGTACTTTTTCCAAGGTGATACGGGCCTGCTTCCAGCAAGAAATCTAATAATAAGCGCCAGAGGCAGTATCTAAAAAATTTATCACTTAGCCCTGTTATGGACAAGAATTTAAACAAGTTTCTTTTTCCGATCAAAACCATCAGCTATGTAAGAATTGCACCTGACGTTTTCAAACGGTAAGATGTCTTACTAACTAAGGATCAAGTATGGCCGATGAAAAAAATAAGTTTCCCTCTACATTCGTCTCTTCTCAGTTTGTGAAGTATATCGATTCCAAAGAGATCAAAGGCATTGTGGAGACATTGGGGAATACTCTTTCTCAAAAATATCAAGGTCAGGATCTGGTTTTAATTGGTGTGCTTAAAGGCAGCATGGTCTTTCTTGCCGATCTGGTCAGAGAGATCAAGGGCGTTAAGGTTTACGTGGATTTTGTGAAGCTTCAGGCCGTAGGTCGCAGCAAAGAAAATCACGGAACCATTACCATCAGCAAAGACATTTCAACTAACTTAATGGACCGCAATGTTGTGATCGTGGAAGAAATCGTGGATACCGGACGGGCCTTAAGTTTTCTTAAGAAAAGAATTTTGCTCAGTTCACCCCGGTCTCTTGAGGTAATTACCTTATTTGATAAACCATATAAAAGAACCGTGAATATTCAGCCTGATCTAACTGGTAAAAAGATCGAAGATCAGTTCATTGTGGGCTACGGCCTGGATCTGGAAGACTTCGGCCGTAACTTTGAGCAGCTATATTATTTAAAATATCCAAACTAATTACTGATTAGCTTCTGATTTGAACAACTTCACAACCTCACCTCTGGTGATGGCCATGGCATTCATGTGCTTAAGCCATACGCCGTCTTTGTATTCCCATTCAGTGCTTAGACCTTTGAGTTTACCTTGGGACTTAATCTTAGAATCAAATTCATCCCGTCCTTTGACATCTCCGCTGGCATGCAAGGCTTCGGCCCCTAACTTCATAGCATCGAGGCCCAAGATTTCAATCAGACCGGCCGGTTTGCCATAAATTTCTCTGAACTTGGCCAGCATCTCCTGGTTAAGATCTTCGGGATCATCACCTACGAAGTAAAGTGTCCCCAAATTCTTCTGTTCTTTAACTAAAGATTTAGACACCCAGCTTGGACCGCCAATGACTTTTATACGGTTTGCATCATAATACCCAAGAGTCGGTATGAGTTGAGTCGCCTCATGAGGATAAGTTGCAAGAAAGACCCAATCAAAATCCAGAACAGGTGGAAGCGTTTGAACTCTTCGAATTGAAGTTTTTTCCAAAGAATAAACGTCATCCAGAATTTTTAATTCTTCTGAACGTTCGCGTGGATACTTAAGACCCAGGAAGAGCTGAGCGGTATCTCGATAATCGTGAGTATTTTTAGGAAAGCTTGCCACACTGGTTACTTTTAATGATTTCTGGGAAGCTTTTCTCCAGATCTCATCTACGTAAGCCTTTCCTCCTTCATTATCGGGGAAGATTACCCCGATTCGAGGTCCAAACTTATTAATCATTTCATCTGATAATAACGCCTCAACTTGAGACTCAATGGAACCCTGAACCTCAATTAAGTGATGATTTTTTTCTTCTTTCGGAAGATTGATTTGTGACAAGGAAATATAGAGGACACCATACTTGCGGGCCTCCAGATACTCGGCCTTAGCACTCTCCGGAAACAAGCCTCCAATGATGAAAGATACTTTTTCTTCCCGGATTAGCTCCAGTACCGCCTGAGCGGCCTGGGCAGGAGAATCAATGGAATCTTTAGTGTGAATTTTAACATTCTCATTTAAACCTAAAACTTTAAGTCCTGTATCAACTCCACTTAATGCTTTTTGCCCAAAGCTTGCCTTCTCTCCTGAAAGAGGAAGAACCAGACCTATGTCGGAGATGCTGATACGAGAAGAGTTTTCCAGACGCAGCTGGAACTCTTTCGCAAACTTTTGAACTTCTTCGTTGTCTCCATATTCCCCTCTTAACCACTGAACCACATCTTCAGCACCACTTTTGTCACCGGCCAGATATCTCTCATCAGCTTCAATCTGGGCGAGAACTGCAATGGCGAGATTGTTTGAATCATTGAAGTCTTCCAGAAGATCAATCTTCTGACGCTGGCTTAATTTTGCAAACGATTCCTTCATAGGAGGATATAGACTTGAAGCATGGATATCAGAAAAAGTCTTTCCCTGATCCAGCAAGTAGACACTGGAACTCACGATCATTAAATGATTTTGAACCTTGTTCCCATAGGCCAGTCCAAGCTGAGCATATTTTTTTATTTCTATATCAGTTAGTTGTCTTTTATCAATTTTACTTAAGCGGTCTTTCAATTCATTAAACTGATTAAGCTTATAGTGAGCACTCGCCATGTTCAGTTGGATCTGGCTGTAAAGTTGAGTCTCTTTAGGTGCATATTTTTCAGAGACTTCAAAATTCAAGAGGGCCTTGTCGACTTCGCCCATATTGAATAAGGTTACACCTTTTAAATTGTACTTAAGCGACTTCTCAACCGGAGTCAGATTATTATCATTTAATTCAGAAAGTTTAGTAATGGCCGGCCGGTACTGACTGGCCTTAATAAGATCTCGGGCCGCATCCAATTTCTGACGAGTGATGGGCGAAATTTGTGATTCATCTATCTTGGTAACTGTCTTCATTTGAGTACATGAAGCCACTGCCAGGAGCACTAGTAGGAGAATTCGCATAAGTAACCTTTGAAAAGAATAACTGCCTTAGATTTTAACTCTGGTGGGTATAATTGTCACGGAGGCAGGTCAGGACGTTTTCCATCCTGACCTGAAGAAATTTATTGAAAAAGTTCACGTACTCGGTCAAAAAAACCCTTCGTCATAGGATTTGAAGAGTTTTGCTCTAGCTCAGAGAGTCGAGCGAACAACTCGCGTTGCTCTTTATTAAGTTTAGTCGGCGTTTCGACATGGATGGTAATAATCTGATCACCAAAACCATAGCCGCCCAGTTTAGTAATACCTTTATTTCTCAGCTTCATTTTCTGACCGGATTGAGTACCTTCAGGAATCTTCATGGAAACCCGACCACCTAATGTAGGCACTTCAACTTCTGTGCCTAAGGCCGCTTGTGAAAAGCTGATCGGCACATCACAATTCACATCGTAGTCTTCACGCTTGAAAAATTCATGTGGCTCAATATGAATCAGCACAAATAAATCGCCGGCCGGACCGCCATGCAAACCAGAATCTCCCTGGCCCGTAAGTTTTAAACGCTGGCCTTCATCAATACCGGCAGGAACTTTAACGGAAAGTTTTTCACGTTTTTTATTCCGACCACGGCCGTGACAAGTTTCGCAGACGTCTTTAATGATCTGACCGGAGCCATGACATTTTGGACAAGGCTGAGCGATGGTGAAGAAGCCTTGCTGACGACGAACTTCTCCATGACCCTGACACATATCACAGGTAACCGGACCCGAACCTTTCTTGGCACCAGAACCGTGACAGTCACCACAAGCAACTGAACGATTAATGTGGATTTCTTTTTCCACACCAAAAGCTGCTTCTTCAAAAGTAGTGAAGAGTTCCGTTTGAAGATCATCACCGGCCTGAGCACGGGATCTTCCACCGCGACGTCCGCCGCCACGTCCTCTTTGACCACCCAGAATATCTCCGAAAATGTCTCCAAAGATATCTCCCAGATCACCAAAGTCTCCGGAAAATCCGCCCTGGAATCCGCCGCCGCCCATTCCACCTTGTTCAGCAGAATGCCCAACTCGGTCATACATAGCGCGTTTTTGATCATCCATTAAAATATCGGCCGCGTGGGAAGCCTCTTTAAACTTCGCTTCAGCTTCCGTATTTCCAGGATTTTTATCAGGATGGTATTGCATCGCTAGCTTGCGATAGGCCTTTTTTATTTCATCTTTCGAAGCGGTTTTTGAGATTCCCAGTACTTCGTAATAATCTCGTTTGCTCATAACAATCAATCATCCTAATTTATAAAAGGCCCCTTATTGCTAAGGGGCCTTTACTTTTTTTAATTTTTGGCCAATTAAACTTCTTTATAATCAGCATCTACCACGTCGTCTCCATCATCCTTCTTCTTCGATTCCGACTGTTCCGCATCCTGTGGTCCTGCACCTGGACCGGCACCGGCGCCAGCTCCCTCGGCTCCAGTTCCTTGATACATGAACTGGGCAAGGCTATGAGCGACGTTTTGAAGTCTTTCAGTCGCTGCTTTAATTTCGTCCAAAGATTCGGATGTGAGTTTTGTTTTGGCTTCACTAATCGCTCCTTCGATTTCAGCTTTTTTATCAGCTGGAACTTTGTCGCCGGCATCTTTGATTCCTTTTTCAGAAGCAAAAACCAGGCTATCTAAGTTGTTACGGGCATCAACTACTTCGCGACGTTTTTTATCAGCGTCACGGTTCTTTTCTGCGTCCTGAACCATACGTTTAATTTCTTCCTCAGATAAACCTGAGTTAGAAGTGATCACGATATTTTGAGATTTACCAGTGGCCTTATCAGTAGAAGTTACGTGAACGATACCGTTAGCATCGATATCAAAAGTAACTTCAATCTGAGGAACTCCACGTGGAGCTGGTGCAATACCAGTCAGGTCAAAACGTCCAAGTGTTTTGTTATCAGCGGAGAATTCGCGCTCACCTTGCTGCACGTGAATCGAAACTGCCGGCTGATTATCAACAGCTGTTGAGAACACCTGGGATTTCTTAGTCGGGATCGTTGTGTTCTTCTCAATGATCTTCGTGAAAACTCCACCAAGGGTTTCGATACCAAGAGAAAGCGGAGTTACGTCAAGGAGAAGTACGTCTTTAACGTCACCACCAAGAACACCACCTTGAATGGCAGCACCGGCCGCAACCACTTCATCCGGGTTCACACCTTTATGAGCTTCTTTGCCGAAGATTTCCTTAACTTTCGCCTGAACAATTGGAGTACGAGTTGCACCACCGACCAAGATCACATCTTGAATTTCACTGAGTGAAAGTCCAGAATCTTTGATCGCAGTTTTACATGGAGCTACCAGTCTCTCAACCAGGTCAGCAATAAGCGACTCAAACTTAGCTCGTGAAAGATTTAAGTTTAAGTGTCTAGGACCTGTTGCATCCATCGTGATGAATGGAAGGTTAATATCTGTTTGAACCACTGAAGAAAGTTCATGCTTAGCTTTCTCAGCAGCTTCTTTCAGACGCTGTAATGCCATTTTATCATTCTTAAGATCAATACCGGTTTCTTTCTTAAATTCTTCCGCTAACCAGTTAATGATTCGGTAATCGAAGTCTTCACCACCAAGGAAAGTGTCCCCGTTAGTTGACTTAACTTCAAATACACCATCAGAAGTGATTTCAAGAATTGATACGTCGAAAGTACCACCACCTAAGTCGAAAACCGCGATGTTTTTATCTTTCTTAACGTCCTGACCATAGGCCAGAGCTGCTGCGGTTGGCTCGTTGATGATACGTTTAACATCAAGACCTGCAATACGGCCGGCATCTTTTGTTGCCTGTCTTTGAGCATCGCTGAAGTAAGCTGGAACAGTAATAACCGCTTCAGTTACTGGCTGACCAAGATAATCCTCGGCAGCTTTTTTCATTTTCTCAAGAACTTTGGCCGAGATTTCTTGTGGAGAATACTCTTTGCCATCAACTTTTACCCAAGCATCACCGTTTTTGTTGGCGAAGATTTCAAAGGGGGCCACTTCATGGAAGTGAGACACTTCTTTATCACTGTGTTTACGACCAATGAGTCGCTTAATACCGAAGAGAGT
Source organism: Bacteriovoracaceae bacterium UBA4096 (assembly GCA_002381945.1). Taxonomy (GTDB): domain Bacteria; phylum Bdellovibrionota; class Bacteriovoracia; order Bacteriovoracales; family Bacteriovoracaceae; genus Peredibacter. Next base: position 15,407 of record DFXY01000048.1, on the reverse strand, counting down.
TTTTGTTGGATTGGTAACTGCCTGGCGTTTTGCCACTTGACCAACCAGGATCTCTCCATTGTTGGCAAAACCAATCACTGAAGGAGTCGTGTTGTGACCTTCAGCATTTGGAATAATTTTATAAGTGCCGTTTTCCATTACAGATACACATGAGTTTGTTGTACCTAAGTCAATTCCGATAATTTTTCCCATATAATTCTCCTTATTTTATTGATTACTGTTTATCGCTCGCAACTACAACTTTGGCAGGTCTTAATAAACGGCCATTTAAGAGGTAGCCCTTTTGGAACTCTTTAATCACTTCATTTGGCTTTTTGCCTTCAGCATATTCCTGGGCCAATGCTTCGTGATAGTTAGGATCAAAATCCTTGCCAATGGCCTCTACCGGACTAAGTCCGTGTTTAGCTAAAGTGTCCTCAAAAAGTTTTTTCACCATATCTAAACCAGTCACAATATTTTTAATCTTTTGATCCTGATCAGGTGCCAGCATACTGATTGTTCTTTCAAAGTTATCCAGAACATCAACTAGATCCGAAAGTACACGTTCATTGCCGTACTTCAGAAGATTATCTTTTTCCCGCTCCATACGCTTACGGTAGTTATCCATTTCTGCGGCGATATAAAAATATTTTGATTTATAATCAACTTCTTCTTTTTTAGTTTCATTTGCAGCAGCTTCTTGATTTTCCTGGGCTTCTGCTTTCTGAGTTTCTTCTGCTGGCTTTTCGTTGTTTTCGTTCGATTCCATGTTCACGCTCACTGTCAGTTAGTATTAATTAAAAGATGGTATCGAATGGAAAAGTGTCAATGTTGAGCGGGGAAAAAAAGTGGGCTATTTTCAATTTAATTGCTTATTTTAACTCGCTGAAACATTGGTTGTAATTTTAAACATTTACACCCTCTTTAGAGCTGCTTCCCATCGAAAAAGATCATCCATCAATGAATCCAGCATTAAAAATCCCAGCGAGGTTAAGTAAACACGATCTTGTCTTTTCTCAGCGTAGTTTTGTCTGACCCAATGACTCACAAGCTCCTCTGATCCCGGATAGGCCTTCCAGCCATCAGAAGTACGAAGAGATAAATATGTTTTCTCCAGCAAAAGCTCCTCAATCCCTAGTTTTTCAATTTCCATCTCCGCCACTGAAACTTTCCATTTATAACGAATGGCCTCATTTTCAGCGAGAGCAAGATAACCAGTGCCAGTGGGACCCAAGGCCGCCACATTTTCTCCCCGCCAGTATTTTTGATTGTGACGTGATTCAAAACCCGGGAGAGCGAAGTTTGAAACTTCATAATGATGGAAGCCGCGTGCCTTCAAATATTCACTCACAAATAAGTATTCTTCCCGAATGAATTCATCATCCGGCATATCCTGGATGTGAGGATACTTAGATCTGGCATTTAAAATATAAAGACTTATGTGTTTAGGAGAATATTTAAGCAGAAGCTCCAGTTCTTTTTGAATGTCACGTTTTCTCTCTCGAGAAAATGGGATACCTAGAAGAAAATCCAGCGAGAAATTCCAGTCATCTTTCTGCATGACTTCCAAAAAACTAAGACTATCTTCCAGTGAATGAATCCGATCCATCACTTTTAAAAAGCCCGGGTCCAGAGTTTGTGTACCGATGGAAATTCGGTTTAGCCCAATGTCTCTCCAGGCCTTGAGCATCTCAGGATTCCATGTTCCAGGATCCACTTCCATCGTAAATTCAGCATCAGCGGTGATTCCCATTTTAAGAATATGCTGCTGAAAAAATTCTGCTCCCCTAGCTCCCCACAAAGAGGGAGTGCCTCCCCCGAGGTAGATGGTATCTAGGGGGGCCCAGATAAAATGATGCTCTTTTAGTAATTCAGAGTGACGGATGAAAGATTCCACTAAAAACTGATGAAAATCCTCAAACTGCTTTTGAGGAGCATCCAGCTTTCTTTTATAAAAGTCACAGTAGTTGCACAGGTGCATACAGAAGGGAACGTGTAAATATAAACTGGACACCTGAGTCATTAGTGAGAAAGTCCTTCAAAAAGAAATGGTCTGAAGTGATAATAGAACGAATAAAACGATGTCTCAAATAAGGAAGTTATGAAAATCGATCAAGTCCAGTTAGATAACGAACTAAATACCCTATTCATACATTCTCCTGGTTGTTCGGCCGGTACAGTCCAAATGTGGTTTAGAGCAGGCTCGGCCTTGGAAGTTAAAGATAACGAAGGGATCGCTCACTTTTTAGAGCATATGTTTTTTAAAGGAACTCCAAAACGCCCCGGCCCTCAGCTGGCCCATGACATTGAAACCTACGGTGGTGAAGTCAATGCATTCACTTCTTTTGACTACACTTGCTATTACATCAACACTCCAAGCCTCTTTTTGGATAAGTCAGTTGATATTCTCTTAGATATGGTGGCCAATCCACTTTTTGGTGAAGAAGAAATTCCTTCTGAGCGCCAGGTGGTGTTTGAAGAATATCGTCGGGCCATGGATAATCCTTCTCAGTACAACTTCATTCAATTACAGAAAGCTTCTTTTGATAAAGGTTACGCTCATCCCATTTTAGGTCGGGAAGATACCATTCAGAATTTCTCCCAAGAACAAATTAAGCATTTCAGAGAATCTTACTACAATCTGGAAAACGCCTTATTAGTAGTGGCGGGGGATTTAACTCAGCGGGAAGAGCTTGAGAAAAAAATCCGTTCTTTTAGGCTCCCTCATGGCCAGAAGTCCGAATTTGGTCCTTTTAAAATTAAAGAAAAAGAATCAGTAAACATTCACGATAAAGACATCCGTCAGGCGACACTCACTCTGTGTTTACAGTCACCGGATTACTCCCATGAAAAAGCTGCCGCGGAAGATCTCGCCATTAATTGCCTGGCCCACGGTGAAACTTCACGCTTTTATCAGGCACTCGTGGCCAAGACTTCTTTGTGTAACGGAATTGCCGGATCAACCATGTACTTCGCTAATGGCGGAGTTCATATGCTCAGAATGAGTTTCCCGGTAGAGAACTTGGCAAAGATTTCTAAAACCTTTTTAAGCACTTTAACTGAGGCCTTAACAAATGGCTTTAAAGTCGAAGAGCTGACAAAAATTAAAAATCAGTACATCTCTTCCAAAATTTACGAAAGAGAATCCATCGAGTCTTACGCTTTCAGTTTGGGTCATGGATTTGCTCAATCCGGAAACATTTTCTGTGAAGACGAATTCATTGAAAAAATCCGGGTGACATCAGTTGATGAGGTTTGGGAAGGTCTACTTAATATCATGAAGCAGTCTTCGCACTTCACGCTGCAGGTACCTAAGGGAACCAAGACTGCTCCCATTGAGAAAGAACTCAAAAAATGGCAATCCGATCTTAAGAAAGTAGCAACTAAGAGTAAGGCTAAATTAACCAAAGTTAAACTCACCACTTCTACTCATGACAGCGCCGTTAAAGTGGTTGAGCTTAAACCCGGCATCAAGCTGATTTATCGTCAGAACAAACTGACTCCGACCTTTGTTATGCATGCCTATATGAAAGGGGGCCAGACCAATGAGACCTCTAAGAACATGGGAATTCATCACCTCTTAAGTCGCCTGGTATCCTATGGGCACAAGGGATGCGGTTATGAAAAACTTAAAAATGAACTTGAATCCCTTTCATCATCTCTTAACGGTTTTTCTGGTAAGAACGCCTATGGTTTAACTCTCCATGGCCAGTCGCGGGATTTCGAAAAATTATCTCAGCATTTTAATGGAACTCTTTTCACGCCGGAGATCCCTAAGAAGTTTTTTGACCATGAAAAGAAAGTTATTCTGCGAGCACTGGATAATCAAAAAGAAGATGCCATGAAGCAGGCCTTTAAGGCCTTTTATAAGATGGTGTTCAATCAGCATCCTTACTCACTGGATCTCGCCGGTACTCCGGAGACGATTAAGACTTTCTCACCTCTGGCCCTTAAGAAATTACATGCCAGTCACTTAAAAAATTCTGAGATTGTTTTCACTTACTGCGGTGATCAGGACTTCTCAGTCATTCATCATCATATGCTGAATGTGGTGAAGAATCTGAATCCAAGAACTCCTGTAAAAAAAGCTAAGAAAAAGGCCAAGGCGATTACTGGTAAAAAAGTTAAACTCGATTTTGAACGTGAGCAATCTCAGATCGTGATTGGAACTCAGGCCTATCCTATCGGTCAGAAAGAAGACCTTTATCTAAAAATGATTACGGCGCATCTTTCAGGACAAAGCTCGGATCTTTTTGTAGAGGTTCGTGATCGCCAGGGTCTGTGTTATTCCGTATCCCCTATTCACGTTTCCGCTCTTGAGGCCGGTTGTTGGGGTATTTATATTGGTTCAGGCCACGATAAAACCGAAGCCGCCATCAATGCCATCATGGGAATCATTAATGGTCTGAAAGAAAATGGAATTAAGCGCGAAGAATTTGAACGCATTAAGACTATGATTGATGGCCAGAATCTTCTCGGTATTCAAACCAACGAAGACTACGCCCAGTTCTATTCCATTCCAGTCCTTCACGGTCTTGGAGTTGATTTCCCTCATAAAAATAATGAGATGATTAGAAACGCCAAGTACGAAGACTTCCAATTATTCCTGAAGAAGTTCTTTGGCAGCAAATGGAATATTGTAGAGGCCGGAAGAAAAATCTAAGAAACTTTTTTGGTGAGTGTGGGAATAACCCCGCTCACCAACATTTCTTTTTCAGAAACCGGTGCATCCTTTAAAATCTTATTAAATATCAGATTCCCTTCAATCCCGTTACGATCCTTAGTTGCCATGATCGTCATCAAAGTCGTGAGTGACTCAAAACAAGTCGCGACCATTCCGTAAAAACTTGGGATATCCAAAAAACTGGGAATAACATTGTTAAGATGTGAATAGGCCATGCGCCCGAGCTGGGAGTAATACTGAGTATCCACAATCTTTTTATTCACTGATTCAGAAAAATAACCACAGACCAGTAGAGACATGTCCCCTACTTCTTTATACACCCGCTTCTGCTCTTCACGAGTAAACTGAGTGGCCTCAAGAAGTTTCATGCCGAGAATCTTCTCGCGCACCTTACCATCAGAGACTTCAAAGAAATCTTCCGACAGTGCAAATTTATCCAGGACATCACTTGAGTAATAGATCACGGACTCAGGGATAGGGCAGAGCGACTTTTTATTCAGCTCAGATAGTCCGTCAAAGAAAAAACCTTTCAGGTTTGTAGATAAGATAATCTTGTTTTGCATGAGTTATCTCCTCCTCTCCATTTTATCATAGCTTAAAAACCTGACTTATTTGTCCCCTGAATATTTTGCCTCCCACGGATAATTCATGGAATAATAGGCACATGAAACGTTTAAAAGTCTTCTTTGCCCTCATTCTTTTGTTACTTGCCCTACCCTTTTGGCGCTTTAGCGACATCCTGGCGATAATCTCGCCTTTTCACTGGCCTCTCTCCCTGGCCCTGACATGCACCTTTGCCTTTTTTGTCATGATCCCTTTAAAGCTCCTGCTGCCTAAAATGAAAACCTATCTCTTAATTATTTTGATTCTGTGCTTTGGAAGTCTCAGCTGGTGGGCCAATCCTTTTTCCAAAATGGCGACAACTGAACCCACCTTCAATCATTGTGGTGCCATGACTTATACCGGGATGTTCTACCCCATAAGTAGTTTTCTCTCAGATGCTCATCGAGATGATCTTGAGGCCCGCAATCAAATGTGCTGGATAAGAAAAATGATCTCCAAAGTTCCACCACGCTTTGATACTGCTCATGAAGTTGAAACCTATACCAAGCTCATGGAAGATAAACTGTTAAGACCTGAAATTAAATATCGGGCCGCACTTCCTTTGGTGGCGATCCTGTATTTTCAGATCAATGTTTCTTCGGTTGATTCATTGGGCACAAAAAAGATCTATGACTCTCTTCATTTTTGGATCAATCACTATACGGAAGAAATCAGTAATCGTGAGTATTCGGCCTGGAACTGGCCCCATTCAGTGTATATCAAATTTGAGTATGGGTTAGTTGAGAAGAATTGGCAGAGTTTGATTGATAGTATTGTGTTTGAAAACTAAGGGAGGCAAAACCTCCCTTAGAGCATGGAATTTATTCTTCTACTTCCACCATCAAAAAGCCCGCCTCAAGCGCCTGACCTTCTTTAACATTAATGGACTTAACCTTCCCATCAACACCCGCTTTAATTTCATTTTCCATTTTCATGGCCTCTAAAATCAAGACAGTCTCGCCTTTGATTACAGTGTCGCCCTCTTTCTTAAAGAGTTTAACAACCTTGCCCGGCATTTGAGTGATGAGGGCCCCCGCTCCGCCTTTATTTAGGCCAGATGGTTTAAAGCCGCGGTAAACCTTATAGACTTCAGAGTGAGAAACCAATGTTTCGTTCACGCCTAGGGCCGCTAGTTTTTTCCAGGCAATGCCATCAAAAGAATAGAAATGTTTTCCGGCGAGGTTTCGGACCTTCAGGGTTTTCTTTGTGCCCTCATGGTTAAACTCCATGACTTGGTTTGGGTGAACTTCAACATCAATGGCAATCTCTTGCATCTCTTGATTCATGAAATAGTATCTCACGCCTTACCTCCCATTTGATTGAGCTCAATGGCGGCAATCTTCAGCATGAAGGCCTCGATATCTTCTTTAGGCGCCACTTGTTCCTGAGGCTTCACTGTTCCAATGTAGTTGGTTGAGTACTTGCCCTTACGGAAGTTTTCTTCATTTAAAATCACCCGGTGAAGAGCGATGTTGGTTTTAATGCCGTCAATCACCAGACCGTCCAGAGCGTTCTGCACCTTACGAAGGGCAACTTCCCGGTTAAAACCCTTAGCGATGAGTTTTCCGATCATTGGATCAAAATCCGGGGTGATGGTGAACTTAGGAAAGATACAGTGATCAAAACGAATGCCTTGAGGGAAAGTGGTTTCAAAGCCCACAATTTTCCCTGGGGCGGGAAGCATGGTAACTGGGTCTTCCGCACAAATACGAAGTTCAATAGCATGGCCCTGGATTTTAATATCACTTTGAGATTTAAAATCCAGTGGCTCATCAAAGGCCACTTTGATCATATTGGCCACCAGATCTACTCCGGTGATTTCTTCTGTGATAGGATGTTCAACCTGAATACGAGTGTTCATTTCAAGGAAGTAGAACTTCTTATCTTCCCCCATGATAAATTCAACCGTTCCGGCCGAATCGTAGTTCACGGCCTTGGCACACTTAACGGCCGTCTCACAAATTGACTTTCGAAGGGACTCATCATCCCCAATGAATGGAGATGGAGCTTCTTCAATAATTTTCTGGTGACGACGTTGAACTGAGCATTCACGCTCAAACACGTGATACACATTGCCTTTTTTATCGGCAAGGATCTGCACCTCAATGTGATGAGGATTTAAAACATANNGCTGAGAAATTCTCTTTAACATCGTTCTCATTGTAACAAGGACGCATGCCCTTACCACCACCACCAGCTACGGCCTTAAGTAGAATCGGGTAACCAATCTCAGTGGCAATTTTCATCGCTTCTTCGACGGTCTCTACTTCTCCGGTGGATCCAGGCACAACTGGAACTCCCGCTTCTTTCGCGATCTGTTTTGAAATATCCTTCGCTCCCATTTTATAAACGGCAGTTGGATTAGGACCGATGAAAACGATTCCTTTCTTTGCCAGAGCTTCCGAGAATTCACGGTTCTCAGATAAAAATCCGTAACCCGGATGAACTCCATCGATTTTATAATCATCGATAAGCTTCATGATCTTCGGAATATCGAGATAAGTTTCTTTGTTGTTACTTCCAGCAAGATGTACCCATTCCTGGCAAAATTCCAGATGAGGTGGTTCTGTTTCATTATCAGTCCACACTCCCACTGAAACCAGGCCAAGTTCATTTAAGGCCTTGGCGACACGAATGGCGATCTCACCACGATTAATGATTAAAACGCGTTTACCTTTCATAGTGGAATGTTCCCGTGTTTACGATCTGGTCTTGCGACTTGTTTATGCTCAAGCGCCTTCAGATACTGATACAAACGCTGTCTGGTAATTTCCGGATTGATGATTTCATCCACATAACCCAGTTCAGCTGCCCGATAAGGGTTAGCAAAGTTATTTTCGTAGTTTTCCACAAGACTTGCTTTCTTCTTGTTGAAATCTTCACCTTTTAATCCGTTCAAATCATTTCGGAAAATAATATTCACAGCACCTTCAGCTCCCATCACTGCAATCTCTGCAGTTGGGTAAGCGAGGTTAATATCAGCGCGGATGTGTTTAGACGCCATAACGTCATACGCACCACCATAAGCTTTTCTGGTAATCAAAGTGATCAGGGGAACGGTCGCCTCTGAGTAAGCGTAAAGAAGTTTAGCTCCATGACGGATAATTCCGCCATACTCTTGAACTGTGCCCGGTAAGAATCCTGGAACATCCACTAAAGTAATGATCGGAATATTAAAAGCATCACAGAAGCGCACAAATCTTGCGGCCTTAACAGATGAATCGATATCCAGGCATCCCGCCAGAAAGTTTGGCTGATTACCTACGATCCCAACTTTAATTCCACCCACGGAAGCAAAACCCGTGATGATATTTTTAGCAAAGCCCGCATGCACTTCTAAAAACTGCTGATCATCAATAACTTCGAGGATCAACTCATGCATGTCATAAGGCTTTTTAGAGTTATCCGGAACAAAGTTTTTAAGTTTGTTGTTTTGTCTTACCACTGAGTCTGTTGTGAGTTTTAAAGTATGCTTGGCCTTATTGCAGGCAGGAATAAAAGAAAGAAGTTCTCTTACCCGCTCCAGACAATCATCTTCATCGTCAGTCAGAAAGTGGGCCACACCTGATTTTTCATTATGAGTATGAGCTCCACCCAGAGCATCTTTGGTCACTTCTTCATGAGTCACCGTTTTAATAACATCAGGGCCCGTCACAAACATATAAGAGGTTTTATCCACCATGAAAATGAAATCTGTCATGGCCGGAGAATAAACCGCGCCACCAGCACAAGGTCCCATGATGAGAGAAATCTGAGGAATAACTCCTGAGGCCTGAACGTTTCGATAGAAAATCTCAGCATAACCCGCCAGAGACTCAACACCTTCCTGGATACGAGCACCACCAGAATCATTGATTCCAATGACCGGGATTTTATTTTCCAAGGCAAAGTCCATGACCTTACAAATTTTCTTAGCGTAGGCCATCCCCAGCGCTCCACCCCAACATGTAAAATCCTGAGAGAAGATAGCAACTTGTTGACCATTGATTTTTCCAATCCCGGTCACCACGCCATCGCCTAGATATTTAGTTTTTTCCATCCCAAAAGATTCACAACGATGAACCACGAATTTATCAAATTCAATGAAGCTTTCGGGATCTAGAAGTTTATTGATTCTTTCGCGGGCAGTGTATTTACCCTGCTCATGTTGTTTATTGATTCTTTCAACGCCGCCACCGAGTTCAGCTTGCTTGCTGAGAGTAGCGAGTTGATCACGTCGTTGATCATTGGTCAGCATAGACCCTCCTGAAATAGATTCAGAAGTTATACCTTGTCTATCTTTCAGGGTAAAGAAATGACACTCTCCGCAAACAAAAAAGGCCCCTTTCGGAGCCTCTTTTTTTATTCACCCGCCGCTCTTTTAAGCGCTCGTTTATCTAATCCATATTTTTCCACTTTCATAATCAGCCCGGCCCGAGAAATACCTAATTCCTTAGCGAGTTTTGACTTATTAAAAGCACAACGCTTGAGACCCTCGCGGATCATCATAATCTCCAGCTCTTCCAGCGCATCTTTTAAAGAGCCATTGGTATTAATGCCTTTTAAGACACCACCGCTTGAATGTGAGCGCTGATGCCCACTATTGGACTCTCCACTCTCTAAAATTCTGGCCGAAAGCATATCAGGAGTGATGGTTTTATCATCACCGGCAATAACCACTAAGCGTTCTACTTCGTTTTGAAGCTCGCGCACGTTACCAGGCCAGGTGTGGTCCAACATTTTCTCCAAACATTTTTTAGAAAAGGTTTTAAGCGGCAGACCAGCTTCTTCACAGCGCTTTTGCAGGAAGAAATCCATCAGGACCGGAATATCTTCCGGACGCTCACGAAGTGCCGGCAAGGCCACGTTAATAACGTTAATTCTGTAATATAGATCTTCCCGGAACTCACCCTTAGCAATCATCTCTTTGAGATTTTTATTGGTGGCCGCAATCACGCGAACACTTACTTTCTTAGGCGTAGTCGCACCTACCGGCATATAAGTGCCTTCCTGCAGAATACGTAGAAGTTTTACCTGCATCGAAGGAGAAGTATCCCCTATCTCATCCAAAAAGAGTGTTCCGCCATTGGCCACTTCAAACACACCTTTTTTATCTTTAATGGCGCCAGTAAAAGCACCTTTCACATGGCCAAAAAGTTCTGAATCAAGAAGATTATCGTTGAAGGCCGAACAGTTGACTGCTGAGAAAACCGCATCTTTACGAGGTGAATTATAATGAATCGCCTTAGCGACCATCTCTTTACCAGTACCATTTTCACCTTGAATCATGATGGTTGATTCAGAGTTCGCAACTTTTGAGAGCAAATGGTAAACCTGCTGCATCTTCTTCGATTTACCGATAATGTTGTGATAACGGTATTTATTTCCAAGCTCTGAATTCAGATCCATGATCCGAGCTTCACGCTTACTGATTTCCGAGTGAAAAGTTTCAACCTCGTCGGCCACAATTGCAACCAGCTCTTTCATCTCAGTGTAAAAGCGTCCTGAGAACTTTTTAACTTTTGAAATCGCGGCCTTAGCATCTTCTGCATCAATGCCACACTCAACCATCTTATGAACAACGTTTGCCAACTCTTCTGAAGTTGAAGTGTCTTTGAAATAAGGATAAGCGATCACTACTCCACAAAACTCTCCATCCACTTCTACTTTATGGGAATAACCATAAGTCCCAGGGAAAAAGGCATTAAACTCAAAACTCATTTCATGAGATGAATTATAAAATTCGAATACTTTTTCAACATCCACTTCCAGCCAGTCATGACCAAATGAATGTGCCATTTGCAGTTTCAATAGAGGTGACTTGAATGAATAGTTAGGGTCTTGAATCAACTGAACACGCCCCTGCGTATCAGCATAAATAATATCTAGCCCATACCAATTGCCGATGATCTTTTCCAAGCTCATTGTTGTATGCAGATCTTTAATCGCTTTCCAATCAATCATAGACGTATCTCCTGTAGCAAATGTCCATTCCATGAACATTCTTTTTGTGATCGTCTAACTTATCGGCAGTTTGTCAGTTTTCTTGACAGGCGAAATGATGGATTGAGGATTTTATTTACAATTTACGGGAAGAGATCTGAAGAAACTCGTCAAAAGTTTGGAAAAACATGGTCTTATTCCACTCCTGAGGGCCCACATACTTACGCAGATTAGTTTTATCCGACGAAAACACATAGGTTTCCGGCACTCGGGTTGTACCATAGGTGTCCCGATGGATGTTGGCATTATCCAGCAACCAAGTGATAGAAGCTTTAGGAATTCCCAGGGACTTCAAGTGCTTTTTAACTTTCACCACTTCATCGTTAACCGCAACCAAAAGAAATTTAACTTCTGGTCGACCTTCAAATCGTTTTATAAAGGCGAGCAGCTCCGGGAGCTCAGCTTCACAAGGGCCACACCAAGTTCCCCAATAATGAACAACCAGAAGCCCCACTTGCTCTTTCTCATAAAAGGAATGCACATCAAATGGTTCACCATCCAGGGTCTGAAAGATTCCCTGTGGAAGTTTCGCCAATACCGCCGTCGGTGTTGAAACCAATTGTGTTTCTAATGATTTTTTTTGATAGATTGAGTAGGCAACTGTCGCTGCAATAATAATGAGGATAATGAGGATACGATTTAGCATACTTAAAACTAAAAAACCTTCCCAGCGTTAGCTGGGAAGGTTTTGGATAGTGAGTTTTCTTTTAAATTACTCAACGAAAGCAATGAAAGCTTCTTTAGCGCCATCACCAAGACGACCCTCAGAAAGTTTCAACAGACGAGTATATCCGCCTGGACGTTGCTTGAATTTTGGAGCAACGTTTTCAAAAAGAGCTTTAACAGCATCTTTGTTGTTAAGTCTTGTGAATGCAAGACGACGATTAGCAATCGTATCGTTCTTAGCAAGAGTCACAAGCTTCTCAACGAAAGGCTTGATAGCTTTAGCTTTGATTTCAGTTGTTCTGATTTTTCCATGAGTGATTAGCTCAATGCAAAGATTCTGAACCAGAGCTTTTCTGTGTTGAGGCTTAACGCCTAATTTGTATTTGTGNNTATTCAGCGTGCTGAACTTGCTTCATTATGTTGTCGACTTTCATACCGAGACCAAGTCCCATTGATGTAAGGATCTCTTTAATTTCGTTAAGAGATTTACGGCCAAAGTTCTTAGTTCTGAGCATTTCGCCTTCTGTTTTAGAAACGAGCTCGTAAATATATTTAATGTTAGCATTCTGTAAACAGTTAGCTGAACGAACAGACAACTCAAGCTCAGAAACTGGCTTAAGAAGAGCTTCGTTAGCAACGCCACCAGAAGTAGCAGCCGCAGTTGGCTTAACTTCAGCAGGAGCGTCCTTATCTTCAAAGTTAAGGAAAACAGAAAGCTGATCACGAAGGATTTTTGCTGAAATAGCGACAGCATCAACCGGATCGATACCAGCATTTGTCCAAACTTCAAGAGTCAATTTATCAAAGTCAGTTCTCTTACCAACACGACTGTTAGTTACAGTGTAATTCACACGGTGTACTGGTGAGAAAAGTGTATCGATGTAGATCCAACCAATTGGTAGATCAAAAGCATCTTTATTATCAAGTGCAGTTACGTAACCTTTACCACGAGCAATCTTAAGCTCCATGCGGATTGATCCGCCTGAAGAAACGTTACAGATTGTATGGTCAGGGTTTAGAACTTGAACGTGATTGTTTTCCTGAATATCAGAAGCTTTTACAGCTCCTTCAGAATTTTTCTCAAGAACAAGAGTAACTTCTTCTTTATCTGTGATTTTGAAACGAATTTCTTTCAAGTTAAGAATGATTTCTGAAACTTCTTCCTTGATGTTATTGATTGTGCCGAATTCATGGTCAACACCATCAACTTTAACAGCAACAATACCAGCACCCTGGAGTGAAGAAAGAAGAACTCTTCTTAAAGAATTACCAAGAGTAAGTCCATAACCGCGCTCAAGAGGCTTAGCTGTGAATTTACCATAGTTCGTTTTAAGACCTTCTGTATCTACTTCCAATGCAGCCGGACGAATCATCCCGGCCCAATTTTTACTCATAAAAGAATTCATCAATAACTCCTAATTGCTAGCAGTGAATCGGAAACGCGTAGCTTAAACTCTTCTTCTCTTTGGAGCGCGACAGCCATTGTGTGGCATAGGGCTCATGTCAGCAACAGAAGTGATTCTGAGGCCAGCAGCAAGAAGAGCGCGGATAGCGTTTTCACGACCAGCGCCTGGACCTTTAACCTTAACATCAACTGAGTTAAGACCATGTTCAGCAGCTTTCTTAGCAGCTTCTTGAGAAGCTACCTGAGCAGCGAATGGAGTAGATTTTTTTGAACCGCGGAAACCTAAGCCACCAGCAGAAGCCCAAACAACAGCGTTACCGTCAGCATCACTGATTGTAACAATTGTATTATTGAACGAAGCATGGATGTGACATACGCCGTGATTTAAATTCTTACGAACTTTTTTCTTCGTAGATTTACCGCCAGATTTTGACTGAGCAGCTTGAGCATTAGTTTGTGCCATATATTCCTACCTTAAATTATTTCATTGCCTTAATAGATTTCTTACCTGCAATTGCAACAGCAGGACCCTTACGAGTTCGTGCATTTGTATGCGTACGCTGTCCACGAACTGGAAGACCTCTACGGTGACGAATACCACGGTAACAACCAAGGTCCTTAAGACGCTTGATATTGAGTGCTACTTCACGACGAAGATCACCCTCTACTGTATAATTCTCAAGAGCAGTACGGATTTGCTGTACTTCTTCTTCAGTTATTTCGTTAGAGCTTCTGTTTCCGTCGATTCCAACTGCGGTCAGAACCTCAGCTGCAACTTTAGGACCCACACCATAGATTGCTCTAATTGCGATGCTCATTTTTTTATTTCTCGGTAAATCTACACCTAATAAACGTGCCATATCTTTCCCCTACTACCCTTGTTTTTGCTTATGCTTTGGATTTACTTTGCAAATTACGCGCAAAACACCTTGGCGTTTTACAACTTTGCAGTCTTTACAAATTGGTTTTACAGAAGATCTAACTTTCATAATTTTTAACCCTTGCTTCTAAAAATGATTCGACCTTTATCAAGGTCATATTTACTAATCTCAATCACCACCTTATCTCCAGGTAGGATCTTGATAAAATTCATTCTCATCTTCCCACTGATATGTGCTAGAACCACATGTCCATTGGGAAGTTTAACTCTAAATCTTGTGTTGGGTAAAAGTTCGAGAACTTCTCCTTCCACTTCTATTGTGTCAGTAGACTCAGCCATGCCCTTCCTAAAAAAGTAAGTGACTATATATAAAAATAAAAACTATAAGACAATAATTTTAATTCTGAAACGTCACACTTTTGACGAAATCAAATTAAAGATTTCATCAACCGACCCTTCAGCATCAACTCTCACCAAACGACCCAGATCTTGGTAATACTTAATGACTGGATTTACAGTGTCTTGGAACACTTGAAGGCGACTTTTAATCACCTCTTCCTTGTCATCAGCTCTTTGTACGAGCTCGGTACCACCGCACTTGTCGCATATGCCCATTACCTTAGGCTTTTTTGTGATGAGATTATATATAGCACCACAGTTCTTACATGTCCTGCGATTTGTTAGTCTTTCGACCAACTTAGCTATATCCATATCAAAATAGACTGCCAGTGAAGGCGAGCCTTTTAACACTTCCCTGTCTAAAGTCTCGGCTTGAGCTATATTTCGAGGATAACCATCAAAAATATACTGAGAAGCTGCGAGATCAATATTTGCCTGCAGTAGCCTGATTACGAGTTCATCAGAGACTAACTGGCCCTCATCCATAACTTTTTTTACTTCAAGACCAAGTGGAGATTGCTTGGCTATTTCAGTGCGGAGTAGGTCCCCTGTTGAAATATGCTTGAAGCCTTTCTCTGAAACGAGTCGACTGGCCTGAGTACCTTTACCGGAGCCTGGTGCTCCTATGAAGATAAGGTGCGACTTCAAAATCTCTTCACTCCTGAATACTTCCCTTTAACTTTATAGGCAGTATCCAATCTCTGTGAAATCATGAAACCCTCGGCTTGTGCCATGGTGTCAATCGCCACACCAACAAGAATCAGAAGTGATGTTCCACCAAAGTAAAAAGGCACTTTAGCGTAATCAAA
>DFXY01000055.1 GCA_002381945.1 Bacteriovoracaceae bacterium UBA4096 | reverse complement strand
AGCCCTCGAAAGAGGGCTTTTTTTTATTTCAATAACTTGCACTTCTTCCTAACGCTCCTTACAATTTAAGTATGGAAAAAAAAATCTTAAGAGCACAGCTCTACTCTCTCTTCATACTTACCACTCTTAATCTCATCTACTTTTATTATCGGGATAATCTGCCTGATAACTACTACGAAATTTCTTACCAAAATCAATCAATCAATTTTTTCACTTATTATTTTTTTAGTTTACTGGCCAACTTTGGTTACTGGTGTGGCATTTGGGTAACGGTCTCTTTCATTACTTTTGCCCTTTTGCATACGTTTGTTCTCACTAAGAAAAAGGATATCAAAAATCAAATCGTGATAGCGGCATTGTTACCCCTAACATTAGGGCTATGCTATTTCTTGATTCCTGAGACTCTCGGGGAGGGGTTATTCTTTCTCATCCGAGAAAATATCAGCTCACTTACTCTTGCTACTTCCATCTTTCTATTTGGAGCTAGTTTCTTCTTTCTCGTTTCTGAGAAAAACTTCTTTAAAACTTGTCGTTTTGTTTGGAAAAAAATTCTTTCTTTTGTCTCAATGCTCAGAGATCTGAACATTACTAGTATCCAAAAAATTGAGTACAAGAAATGGCCTGAGTTATTCAAATCTAAGGCAATGGAACTGATAGCACGCTTTCGCCAGGAAGACGCTGTGGCAGCAACTGCTCCAGCTAAATTGAAAATAACTGATTCTCCAAAGGTTAAAGGCATCTCTATTCCTAAACCATTGCCAGAAGCGGTTGATGAAATTGATGAAGAAGAAGAAATAGAGGACGAAGAAATTGAAGATGAAGTCGTTGATGAATCCGAAGAGTTTGAAGAGGAGGTTGAGGAATTCAACGATTCTCTTGACGAAGATTCAGAAGAAGAAATTGAGGAAGATGATGAGTTAGAGGAAGTGGATAGTCCATTTCAGGTTGTGAAAGACCTGGATCCATTTTTTGAAAGCGACGAGCTTATTAGTTGTATTGCGCCTAAAGATCAGACAAATCATCAAAATGATCCGGATGATGGTTATTTTATGACCATCGCCAAGGCGATTGAAGATAAATTAAAAGAATTCAACATCACTTCTCACATCATAAACGTTTTAAAGGGCCCTGTTGTGGATACCTTTGAACTTGATCTGGGTCCTGGTGTAAAAGTAAATGCAGTTACCAATCGTGTTGATGATCTTTCACTTGCTCTTAAGGGTGCACCGATTCGTATGGTTTATCCTATGAGGGGTAAAACTACTATTGGGATTGAGGTACCCCGAAATCCAAGAGATTTGATTTATTTGGATGAAGTCTTGAAGTCACAAGCTTTTAAAGATTCAAGTTATCGTCTTCCAATTGCGATGGGTAAGGATGCCTATGGAGATGCGGCAGTTATTGATCTAGCCTCCACTCCGCACTTCTTAGTCGCAGGTACTACTGGTGCTGGTAAATCGGTTTTCATCAATACGCTTTTGGTGTCTTTGATTATTAAGTTATCTCCTAAGAAATTACGCTTGATCATGATTGATCCTAAACAACTTGAATTGGCGCTTTATCAGAAATTGCCGCATTTAATTATGCCGGTTGTGACTGACTCATCAATTGCTTCAGTTGCCTTATTATGGGCGATTGATGAAATGGAAAGGCGTTATTCAATTTTAAAAGACTTCGCTGTGAAAAACATTGAGGGCTTTAACAAAAAAATGAAAATCGCTGGTCCGGATCTAATCTGTAAAATTAATAAATATTATCCAGATGCTGAAGTGGCAGGCTTTGAGATGCCATATATCGTGATCGTGGTGGATGAATTCGCGGATCTTAAACTTTCAAAGTCAGGTCCGGCAATTGAAACCTCGATTTCCCGTTTAGCGGCCAAAGCACGTGCTTCGGGAATTCATATAGTGTTGGCCACTCAACGACCATCAACTGACGTGATTACTGGTGTAATTAAGGCCAACTTCCCGACTCGAGTGGCGTTCCGGGTGACGACGAATATGGATTCACGAGTGATCATGGATACTCCTGGAGCGGAAAAACTACTGGGCAAGGGTGATATGTTATTCAAGCAAGGTATTGAAACCCTACGGATGCACTCGGCTTATGTGGACGAAGATGAGATTGAAAAATTGGTAGAAAAGCTTTCGACTCTTCCGATTCAATACGATACTGGCGCGATGGAATTTGTTGAAACTAATGGCATTGTCGACACCGATGTTGATGGAATTACGACAGATGGAGAGGGCGGTGGACTCAAAGACGAGAAATACGATGAGGCCGTCAGAACAGTTGCTATGCATCGTGTTGCGAGTGCTTCATTCCTCCAAAGAAGGCTGGGTGTCGGGTATAACCGAGCGGCCAACTTAATAGAAGAAATGGAGCGTCATGGAGTTGTGGGTCCTGCCCAAGGCTCTAAACCACGGAAAGTTTTAGTGCCACCGCCGAGTGATTCAACGCCTTGATTTCACTCTCAAAAGGCTTGCCCTAAACGAGTCAGCGTGCTATTTACTCTAGACCAAATAATTACATGTCCCATCAAGGGACAAATCTAATCACTTTAATTGGTTGGTCCATCCAAGTGGATGGCACAAAGTGATTCGATAAAACCTACCAAGGAGTTTTCATGTCTTCAAAGTTAGACGTCAAGCAATTGCTTGAAGCCGGCGCGCACTTCGGTCACCAAACACACAAGTGGAATCCAAAGATGAAAAAGTATGTCTACGGCGAACGTAATGGCATCTATATCATCGATCTTCAACAAACACTTCCAATGGCAGAAAAAGCTTATGAGTTTTTGAAGAAAACAACTGCTTCTGGTAAGTCAGTTCTTTTCGTAGGAACTAAGAGACAAGCTGCAGATATGGTGAAGAAGACTGCGGAAGACTGTGGAGCTTTCCACGTTACTTCTCGTTGGCTCGGCGGAATGCTTACGAACTATAAAACAATCGCTCTTTCGATTGATAAAATTCGTAAAGTTGAAAAAATGAAAGAAAACGGTGACTACAAACTTCTTACTAAGAAAGAGCAGTCAAACGTTGAAAAAGAAGTGATCAAGCTTGAGAAAACTCTCGGCGGTATTAAGAATATGAGAAAGCTTCCAGGAGCGATCTTCATCATCGATCCAAATATGGAACACATTGCAGTTAAAGAAGCTAATGTTCTTGGTATTCCTGTTGTTGCTATCACAGATACTAACTGTGATCCTACAGGTATCGAGTACGTTGTTCCTGGTAACGATGATGCTCTTAAATCAATCACTCTTTTCTTAGACTACTTCTCAAACGCTATCGTTGAAGGTGGATCTAAGTCTCGCAAAGATGACGGTTCTGATGACAACCGTGATTCAGCTCTTGAGCAAGAAATTCTTGCTAAGTATGAAAAAGATATCGATCTTAAAGATGCTGACGAAGAAGAAGTTTAATTTTTAACAATAAGGATACGACCATGGCCTATACAGCTGCTGACGTAAAAAACCTTCGCGAGACAACTGGCGCAGGAATGATGGATTGTAAAAAAGCACTTGATGAAGTGGGTGATTTTCAGAAAGCCGTAGATTATCTTCGTGCAAAGGGCCTAGCTGCCGCTGCCAAGAAGCAATCACGTGTTGCTGCTGAAGGTATGATCTCTGCTTGTGTAAAAGGCAAATTGGCTGCTTTAGTTGAAGTTAACTGCGAAACTGACTTCGTTGCAAAAAACGATGCTTTCCAGGCCTTCTCTGCTACTGCTGCTAACGTAGCTGTTGATGCTCACATTTCTTCTGTTGAAGAGCTTTTAAACGCTAAGACTGCTAACGGTCTTACGATCAAAGATAACATCTCTGAACTTACTATCAAAATCGGTGAGAAGATTGATGTTCGTCGTGTGGAGGCATTGTCTCTAGATGGTAACGGAATGATCGGCTCGTACGTTCATTCTGGAAAAATCGGAGTACTTTGCCGTGTTGAAACAGATAAAGATGTTACTGGTAATGAAGCTTTCCAAGAACTTGTAAAAGATCTTTGTATGCAAATTGCTGCTGCTAATCCTCAGTTCCTTAACGCTTCTGAAATTGATGAAGATTTCAAGGCCAAAGAAGCTGAAATTTATGCTGCTCAATTAAAAGAGCAAGGCAAGCCAGACGCGATGATTCCAAATATCGTTAAAGGTAAACTTAACAAGCTTGCTTCTGAAGTTTGTCTCTATGAGCAGGCTTTCGTTAAAGATTCTGATTCTACTGTCGGTAGCTTGATTGAAAAAACTGCTAAAACAGTTGGAGCTTCAATCAAAGTTACTAAGTTCATTAAGTTAAATCTTGGTGAAGGTATTCAGAAGAAAGAAGAAAACTTCGCTGAAGAAATCGCAAAACTTACAGGGAAGAATTAATCCCAAACAAGTATTAAAGAAAAGGGGACTTGAGAAAGTCCCCTTTTCCTTTTAAAGGGTGTCATGAAATATAACCGCGTACTGATCAAACTCTCTGGTGAAGCTCTTGCTGGTGATCAAGGCAATGGTATTTCAGGTGAGATTCTAAATAAAATAAGCTCGGAAATTGCAAGCCTCCAGGAAACTGGTTGTGAAATAGCTATCGTTGTTGGTGGTGGAAATATTCACCGTGGTGTTGCCGGTGCTACTTCAGGAATGGATCGTGCCACTTCCGATTATATGGGAATGATGGCCACTGTTATCAACTCTCTCGCTCTTCAAGATGCGCTTGAGAGAAAAAATGTTTATACACGAGTACTTTCTGCGATTGCTATGCAGGAAGTTGCTGAACCTTATATCCGTCGCCGGGCCGTTCGCCACCTTGAGAAAAAGAGAGTGGTGATCTTTGCTGCAGGTACAGGAAATCCATACTTCACAACAGATACTACGGCCGCACTTCGAGCCAATGAAATCCATGCAGATCTCATTATGAAAGCTACCAAGGTGGATGGAATCTACGACAAAGATCCTATGAAGCATAAAGATGCTAAGAAGTTTGAAAGACTTTCTTATATTGAAGTGTTGAATAAAGAAATTAAGGTAATGGATTCAACGGCCATTACTCTTTGTATGGATAACGATATGGATATTGTGGTCTTCAATATGTTTGAAGAAGGTAATATTGCGAAAGTTGTTAACGGACAAAATATTGGGACTCTTGTTACCAAGAAAGTTTAAGGAGATTAGGTTATGATAAAAGAGCTAAAGCCTATACTTGATGAACAAATGAACAAAGCGATTAAATCGCTTCATAACCAGGTTGGGAAAGTCAGAACTGGTAGAGCTACGGCCGCTGTTCTTGATGGAATTACTGCTGACTACTATGGTTCACAGACGCCGATCAAGAATATGGGACAAATTTCTACTCCAGAGGCTCGCCTGCTTCAAATCCAGCCATTTGATAAAACTTTAATTCCAGCTATTGAAAAAGCCATTCTTGCTGCAAATATAGGTTTGACTCCAGGAAACGACGGTAATTTCATCCGTATTCAATTTCCAACTCTGACTGAAGATAAGCGTAAGTCATTTGTAAAAGATGTTAAGAAAATGGGTGAGGATGCTAAAGTTCAAATCCGTAATATTCGTCGTGAACAAAATGATAAAGTAAAAGCTTCTGAAAAAGATAAAAAGATTTCTGAAGATGAATCGAAAAAGATTCAGGAAGAGATCCAGAAAATCACAGACAATTTTATTAAAGAAGTTGATAAGGTTGTTGAAGCTAAAGAGAAAGAGCTCTTAACCGTTTAGGGTCTTTTATGTCGAGTATCAAACATGTCGCCATTATTATGGACGGGAATGGACGATGGGCCAATAAGCGCTTTCGTCCACGCATCTGGGGACATGTCCGAGGCTCAGGTGTCGTTTCTGATATAGTCAAAGCGGCCGATGATATAGGTCTTAAAGCACTTACTATGTATGCTTTTTCGACTGAGAACTGGAGCCGTCCAATAGAAGAAGTCTCTTCTTTGTTTCGGTTACTTAAAAAGTTTCTAGTCAAAGAGAAGCAACGTATTATTTCCAATAACATCAAATTTAAAGTGATTGGAGAAATTCAAAATCTTCCTTTTGAGACTGTTTCTCTTATAAAAGAGATGGAAACCCTCACGAGGGATGCTACGGGCCTTCAACTGACTTTTGCTTTTAACTATGGTGGAAGGGCAGAGATACTTCGTGCGGTTAATACTTTTCAATTGAATCAACCAAATCGTTTGATGAATGAAAATGACCTTAATGAGCTCATGTATCGTCCTGAAACCGGTGATGTTGATCTAATGATCCGGACTGGTGGCGAGCAAAGAATTTCCAACTTCCTGTTGTGGCAGATGGCCTATGCAGAGTTGTATTTTACGCCGACCAAGTGGCCGGAATTCACCCCAAGTGAATTTAAAAAGATTATTGAGCACGTTTCTTGCCGTGAAAGAAGATTTGGGAATGTTTGCGCCCAGGTAGCACTTGAATGCTCTGTAGAAAAAGCAGAAAGTAATAAGTCAGCTTTCGTTCAAGGAGTTAATCTCTAATGTCGAATAATACGACGAGGATTATTTCAGGTCTTTTCCTGCTCTCACTGGTAGCGGTATGCTTGTATCTTGGACAAACAGCTGCCCTGATAGCTATTGGCTGTATTGGTCCTTTTATTATTGATGAAATCATTACAAATTTTTATACCCAGCCGCGTTTCTCAAAACGCTATATCCTGGCCCAGGTTTTTTATATCGCTTGTTTCTATTTCTTTAATTTTTACCAAATAAGTGAATCATCTTTTAGTTTTTGGATTTCAGCGGGCATTGTTTTAAATCTGTTACTGCTTTCGTATTTATTCATCATTTATAAAAAATCTGAAACATTGCTTAAGATTTTTCGGGCAACCTCTTGGGGGGCCGGTCTCTTTACGGTGATTCCATTGATTTGTCTGAGCTATATTATTCATTTTGATAATTGGCTGTATTTATTGATCGGCTTGATCATTTTGAATTTCATGGTTGATACGGCCGCTTATTTTACTGGAAAGAAATTTGGTAAGCACAAACTGTGGGAAGCTGTTAGCCCTAAAAAAACCATTGAAGGGTTGATTGGGGGCGTATTCTTTTCAGTACTGGCCACAAGTTTTTATTGGAATCACTTTATCGGAGAAGTTACAGCTTTTACTGTTCTCTTTTTTACGGTAGTGGCCTTTAGTTCCCAGGTTGGTGATCTCACCCAATCAAAATTGAAAAGACAATTTGAAATTAAAGACAGTTCATCGCTGATTCCGGGCCATGGAGGAGTCTACGATCGCGTAGACAGCCTCATGTTTGTGGCCCCGCTATACGCCTTTTATCTGATGGCCAACTTCCGTTAAGGACTAATTATGTTAGAAAAGATTCTTATTTTTGTCATATTCCTTGGACCACTCATATTCTTTCATGAATTGGGCCACTTCTTTTTTGCACGCTTATTTGGTGTAAGAGTAGAAGTATTCTCGATTGGCTTTGGTCCTAAAATCTTTAAATACCTTCACAAAGGAACTGAGTACGCGCTTTCTATAATTCCCCTAGGTGGATACGTTAAGATGTTCGGAGACGATCCGTTTTCTGAAACACCTCTAACTGAGGAAGAAAAGAAAGTAGCTTTCAATCATAAATCAAAATGGGCCCGCTTTTGCATCGTTTTTGGTGGTCCGCTGGCCAATCTTCTACTGGCCTATTTTCTTTATGTGGGACTTCTGGCCGGTGGTGAAAAAGTTCCGGAAACAAAAGTAGGAGTGGTCACAGAAAAGTCTGCCCTTTATCAAAAAGGCCTTAAAACGGGAGATGTTCTTGTTGGGATTAATGATGAAAAGGTTTTGAGCTTTGATGATTTTAATATCCGTGGCTCAAAAGTTGAGAAAGTAACAGTCAGACGTAATGATGAGAAGCTTGATCTTCCTATTGATATGGATCTAGAGCCTTTTATCAATGAATTCGTAAATATCGTTTCAATTGTTAAGAAACCTCTTTTCTTGAATCAGAAGGGCGAGAAGTTTTTTGTAAGTCTGGATCAGAAGCCAGTCGAAATGACTTCATCCATTGAAGAAATTGCTGCTAATTTTAAAGGTAAAGCTTACCTTTATAAAATCATCGAAAAAGACGGAACTGAGGTAATCGATCCTTTATCGGAATCAGAAATTTCGGCCGGTGAAAACCAATCCTTGTCGGAAATTCTGACTAATCTGGAATTTTATCCAATTGATCTATCAGTTCGAAATATTGTCATGGCCTCACCAGCAGATAAGGCCGAGATTAAAAAAGGTGATATTTTAACACACGTAAATAATGTGGCCCTTAAGAGTTTTGAAGAGCTGAGACAAACGCTTCAAACCTTACCGGAAGGTCAGGAAGTTACTGTTGGCGTAATCTCCAATGGTACCGCTATGACTAAAAAACTCACTCCGGAAGTAAAAGAGATCGATAGTAAGAAGTTAAAGATCATTGGGATTGAAAGTAATGTTGAATATCTTCAGCCCAAGTTAATTGTAGCAAAAGCTGATAGTTTCGGAGAAGCAGTATTGGGTGCTTTCACTCGTACATGGGATGGGATTGTTAAAACTTTTAGTGGTTATAAAAAACTCATCACGAGAGAAGTTTCACTTAATAACATTGGCGGTCCACTAGCGATCGGTAAAGTGGCTTCTGATTCTTTGAATATTAGCCTTTCAATGTTTTTCCGTTTAATGGCCATTATTAGTATCAATCTGGGAGTGATTAATTTGTTCCCAATTCCTGTATTGGATGGTGGACACATCATGTTCCTGATATTTGAAGCGATTAATGGTGGGCCTCTTTCAAGAAGAAAACTGGAAATAGCCCAGAAATTGGGAGTTTCTGTACTGTTCTTCCTGATTTTTGTAGCGCTCTTTAATGATATAACCAGACTGTTTTAAACTTTGAGCTACTTGTTCATAGACTCCACTTATGACCTCATTTTAGGTGTCCTGGATGATGGATTAAATTGGCTTGCTTTTGAACGCCAGACTGGTCAAAAGGCATCTGCTATTATTCAGAGCAAGACCTATGAAATGCTTTCAAAGCATAATTTAAAGGCCAATGAAATAAAGGCCGTCATTTTAGTTAATGGTCCAGGATTTTATACCGGTCTCAGATTGGCAGAAGGCTTTGCTGACGTTTTAAATTTTTTTGGCGTTCCACAATTCTCATTTTACTCCTATGAAATTCCTAAGTGGTGCGGTTACCAATCAGGTACTTGGTTTACCAAGGCATACCGTGGAGAGTACTATTTTTACCACTGGGAAGGGGAGAACTCTGAGCAGTTTCTCTTATCTGCCAAAGAGATAGAGAAAGGTATTAAAGATCAGCAGTTCTTTATTCATTCTCCAATATCATTGGATGAAACCAGTTCTAAATTTATTTCGAATGCGATTGAGACGGTAGAGCTTCTACAGAAGCGACCACAAGATATTTTTAAACAGGTTCTGGATTCAAAACAAAAGCGTGAATCATTTTATTTCCGGGCCCCTGAAGATGAGTTTAAGGTCAATCCATGAGAAGGTTCTTTTTCCTTCCACCTTTATTCTCATACGGCATGTTCATTTCAATTATTTTTGCCTTCAGTCAGTTGCCTTTGATTTTGGAAATCCCCTTACTCTTAATAACCTCGCTGGTGCTTTTTATCTTCAGACGATCGTCCGTGGCTTTTCAGGACACTATAAAGAGCGATAGTGAGATATTTCTTTCTCCTACACACGGAACGGTTGAATCAGTTCGCCATCATGTAACAATTCCAGATTTTCCAGGCATTTGTCATGAGGTGAGAATCTCGATTTCCTTTTGGGATGAGAAAGGATTATATCTTCCTACTACAGGTGAAGTGACTTATTTAAAGGCAAATAAGGGGAAACGTTTGCATCGTCATTCACCTACGGAAGTTTTTTATGGGCCGGTTGAAGAATTGGCACATACTGACTTCATTTTGACTTCAAAAAATCAAACAGGTACATTGCTGCGATTCATTGATTGTTCTACGGGAAAACGCCCTTCCATGTGGTTGAAATCAGGTGACCGGGGTCGGGGAGGGGCATGTTTTGGGTATTATCCTTTCGGTGGAACTTTGTTAATTTATGTACCTGCCAGTAGCGATATTCTGGTTTATGAAAAAGAACAAGTTGTCCCTGGCCAAACAGTTATAGCTGCCATTAAAGATTTACCTAAGGGTTAAAAATGTTGTTAGAAAATCGTCGACTGGCCTACTTCATTCCAAATACTTTTACGGCCCTTAATATGGCCTGTGGGTTTAGTGCTATATTGTTTGCCTTCAACGGGCAATTCTATAAAGCTTGCATGTTCATCGTCTTAGGCGCCATCTTTGATAGTGTAGATGGCAGACTTGCGCGGATGACTAATACTCAGTCGAGTTTTGGTGAACAGTTTGATTCATTAAGCGATCTGGTTTCTTTCGGGGTTGCACCGGCCATTGTTTATTATCTTAGATTCCTTACTGAAGCTGGAAGACCAGGAATGGTTGCCGCTTTTTTCTTTATTCTTTGCGGGGCCTTAAGGCTTGCACGTTTTAATGCCACTATTGATAAAAATAAATCTGACTATTTTCAAGGATTACCAATTCCAGGAGGAGCAACTGCCGTTATTAGTATGATCCTCATTTCAATTAGTATTCCGGAGATTTTGGAATACCGTGCTTTAACTGTGGGATACTTACTTTTTTACGCAGTCCTTATGATTTCTAATATTCCATTCCCAAGCTTTAAAAAATCAGATTGGGTTAAGAATCATAAAAAACAAGTGTTAATGATTATCTTTCTTATCTTCGCTTCATTATTTATTTATGAAGAAGTGATGATCCCAGCAATTATTACGTTCTACGTAGTAGCTTCATTAATTTATTACTTAACTCATAGGAAGAAGTTTGAAGGCATCTTTGATTGGGCAGAAGAGCCAGAGAGCTTAAGTGATTCATCACTATAAACTAATTTTAGAGTATAAGGGGACCCGGTATTTAGGCTGGCAAATACAGCCGGAGAGTGCCGGAGCAACCGTTCAAGGTGAACTTAATCGGGCCTTAAGAGTTATTTCTAAGTCCCAGGAAGTTCGCAGTCTGGGAGCTGGGAGGACTGATGCTGGGGTACATGCATTAGGTCAGGTTGCCAAGGTGGGAATTCCGCTGGAAATTGCACCTGAGAATTTGGTTAGGGCCTTAAACGTTAACCTTCCGGACGATATTAGAATTTTATCTGCTGAAAAATCGGATGCGGAATTCTTTCCAACTGTTCATGCCCAATCTAAAGAATATCATTACCGTTTTACCTGTACGCGCACTTTCACTGCTTTTCAGAATGATCTTATTACTAATCATCCTTTTGAACTTGATATAGAAAAAATGCGAGCGGCCTGCAAAATTCTTATCGGTAGTCATGACTTTACAAATTTTTATTGTGAAGGCACGGAAGTTGCGAGCAACATTCGGGAAATCTATGAGTGTGAAATCCTGGAAGTCGCTCAGAATGATTGGATGCTACCTTCCCATTATGTTCTTAGGATTATTGGAAATGGTTTTTTAAAGCAAATGGTAAGGCTTTTGATGGGGGCCCTTTGGAACATTGGGCGAGGCAAAATCACTTTAGAAGATCTAAAATCTGCCTTAGGGCCTGAAAAAGTTCGAAGGTTAGGGCCAGTGGCCCCACCAAATGGGCTTTATATGGTTCGCGTCAATTACTGATTCTTTTGACAAATTCTCTCTTTGTGTTAAAAACACTATTCATTTATTTTCACTCTAGAAAAGAGAGATTCTATGTCTTACACAATTGAAAATGTTAACGGCTGTACTAAGAAATTAGTATTCAATTTCGATAAGGTTGATCTTACGAAAGAAATCAAAGAGGCCCTTGCTGCTAAACAGGCCAGCTCAAATCTTAAAGGCTTCCGTAAAGGTAAAGCTCCACTTGAGATGGTTCAAAAAATGTTTGGACCACAAGTTGAAAACGATGCTCTTTATCGTTTTATTTCTGATCAGTATTACCAAGCAGTTAAGAAAGAAAACATTCGTGCTGTTGGATACCCACAATTTGATAATACAAAATATGAGTCTGGTAAGACTGTTGCCTTTGAAGCAACTGTAGAAATTATTCCTGACTTCGAAATCAAGGACTATTCAAAATTAACTTTCAAAAAAGAATCTGAAGTCGTTTCAGATGAAGACTATCAGACTTTAAAGAAGAACTATCTTTCAAGTAAAGCTGAAGTAGCAGAAGTTCAAGATGCTGATCATAAGTTAGCTAAAGGTGACTTCGCGGTTTTCAACTTTGAAGGCGAAAAAGCAGACGGTTCTAAGCCGGATAATATGAAAGCTCAGGAATATATGCTGGAAATGGGCTCTGGTCAGTTCATTCCTGGTTTTGAAGACGGCATGATGGGTATGAAGAAAGGTGAAAAGAAAGATATTAAAGTCACTTTCCCGGCTGATTACCACGAAGAAGATCTTAAGAATGCTCCGGTTACTTTCCATGTAGAGCTTCTTGAAATTAAACAAAAGAATTTCCCTGAATTAACTGATGAGCTTGCTAAAGAGTTTGGTTTCGAATCAGTAGCTGATTTTGAAGCTAAAAATAAAGAAAGAATGGCAACTCAGAAGAAGCGTGAAGTAACTCAAAAACTTCAACAGGAAATTCTTGAGAAGCTTATTGCTGAAAATACTTTTGATGTTCCTAAAGCATTGGTTGATGATCAGAAGCAATCAGTTAAAGAAGAGCTTACTCGCACATTAAAGCAGCAGGGCTTTAACGATCAGATGATCGGACTTTATTTCGAGCGTTGGGATGCAGATGTTACTTCTAAAGCTCTCTTCCAGGTTCGTTCAGGTCTTGTTCTGGATAAACTTGCTAAAAAATATAACATTGAGGCAACTGAAGCCGATCTTGATGCAAAAATCGACGAGATGGTTGCTCAGTCAGGCATGAAGAAAGAAGAGATCGCTAAATTCTATAAATCAAATGAGAATGTTAAACGCAATCTGATGTATGCGATTCGTGAAGAGAAGACTTTCAAGTCTTTGATGAACGATATGAAAGTTTCTTAATTTTTAATTTTTTTTGTCTGCTCCCTCTCCTTGAGGGGGAGCAGTTTTCCCACCAAAATCCCCTCACCAATTTTAATCTACAGTTTCCATCACTAAATTTCACTTTCACATGTTTCTCGTCGTAATAGGTACTCAGGTGTTGTCCTTGAGGAACGAATTCATTCGTTGCGACCCCTGGACTTCGCTCACGATCCAGATTCAAACTAGTACAAAACAGTAGGGTCAGTATCCAAATCGGGGTTAATTTTCTGGTAAGCAGAAAGATTACAATCAAAAGAAGAACGATGTTGGTTTCAATTAAGGGGAAATTTAGAGTCAGGGATGAAAACAATTCTACCACTGCTTGAATAAGTTTCAGGAGAGTGATTCCGATAGTCAATTGCCAGTCCCAGAGAGGAAAAGAAAGTATAAAGAGTAAGGGCATTAGAATTGAGAATCCCAGATTCAATATAGGAGAAAAGATTAAAAGCAGAATTGAAATATCAGCATTTTGAAAATAGGCCAATAGAATCTGTGCAATGAAAAACCAGATAATAAGACCCAGACCTTGAACTCCCGAATAAATGATACCCAGGAAAAGAAAACTATATGTAAAACTCAAGGCACTGCTTTGGAAGGTTCCAAAAAATATATCCATAACAAGTGCAACGGCAAAACCCAGTTTCAGACCCAGTAATTTTTGATGAGATTTAATAAGTAACATTCGCTTCAAAGCTGTAAGCCCGGGCAGAAAGCATAAACCCACTCCCAGCAGAAGGAGCAGTAAGAGATGATATTTTTTTCCGACTATCTTGAGAACGGGCATCAGAACCGCGCTGAGATGAAAACCTGATGGTGTAAATAAATGATTTAGTCCGAGATTTCGGTAGTGCTCCTTCATCCATCTAGAAAGTGGTGCTGCCCGGCCTGTAAGAATAGATTCCCAAAGTTTCAGAATATCCAGATCTTCACGGGAGACTTTTTGGCGAGCATTTTCGAAGCTCTTGAGTTTAATGACCCCCTCACCTTTAAAATAAGGCTTAAGGCTTCTTAGCTCATGGGCCTTAAGCAATGTCAAAAAGAGAAAAGAAATGGTTAAGATCGTGAGAAGCCATGGTTTATTCATGACCTAGACCGTAGCAGGCCTCATGCCTAAGATTTTTGGGTTAAGTCCAAGTAATGATTAAAGCTTTCTTGTGCTGTGTAAAATGGATTTCCTTGCTTCTCGGAAAGAAAAGGAGTACTTAATCGCCATGATGGAAATGAGCATCAAGAGTCTTCTTCCCCAAATACAGAGTTGGTTGGAAGAAGATGACTTAACCCGAAACTTTCACTACACCCGATCATTGCCTACCCATGCAGTGAGACTTCAATTAAAAGTGAAGTCGCCGCTTATTCTGGTAGGGACAGGCTATCTTGCTGCCACTTTCATGGCCCTTGGATCCGATAATCATTTTTCTTTTTTAAATGAATATGAGGGGAAGAAGCTGGAAGCTGGAACCATTATTGAGTTTCCTGAAACAATGCCATTTAATTTAGCGGTGACAGGAGAGAGATTGGCCCTGAATTTAGTTCAGCATGCAAGTTCCATTGCGACATGGACTGAAAAACATGTAGTAAAAGCAAAACCAAAAGATATTAAAATTCTAGACACGAGAAAAACAACACCTGGTCTTCGCACTTTGGAAAAATACGCAGTCCGAATGGGTGGTGGATTTAATCATCGTCTCGGTCAATCCGATACCTGGATGATCAAAGACAATCATAAAACCTCTCTGGGAGGCCTTTCCGGCGCTCTTAAGTTTTTCAAGGATCAGGGTGTTTTCTACAACAATATCGTAGTTGAAATTCATTCTTTAGAAGAATTAGGTGAAGCCATCACTTTAGGATGCTCTCATGTGATGTTGGATAATTTTTCTCCTGAACTGGTTAAAGAAGCCGTAAAAATTAAAAAATCAGGAATGACATTCGAAGTTTCTGGCGGTCTTAATCTGGCCAGCATGGAACATTACTTATTGGAAGGGGTAGATGCTCTAAGTATGGGTTCAATTACGTACTCAGCTCCCAGAGTAGATCTTTCTCTTAAATTCAAAACTCTATGAAAGATTTTAATACTGACGTTTTAATTATCGGTACCGGTATATCAGGACTTGCTACAGCGATTAAGCTTGCTGAAAGTAAGGCCAATGTGACGATTGTGACCCGCGAGAAACGTCCTGAAATCACCAATACTTTCTGGGCCCAGGGTGGAATTATCTACAGCCCTAAAGATTTGAATGATCAAGAAGATTTAATTCAGGATATTCTGAAAGCTTCCGCATTCACTTCGAATGTTGAAGCCGCTAAAGTGCTAGCTACCCGCTCAGCTGAAATAATAGATGAACTTCTTATTCATAAATCAAACACTGAG
Source organism: Bacteriovoracaceae bacterium UBA4096 (assembly GCA_002381945.1). GTDB lineage: Bacteria > Bdellovibrionota > Bacteriovoracia > Bacteriovoracales > Bacteriovoracaceae > Peredibacter. Next base: position 3,920 of record DFXY01000055.1, on the reverse strand, counting down.
TTTGCCAAGGATGCAGAAGGGGAACTGCTCTTCACCAGAGAAGCTGCTCATTCTCGTGAAAGAATTATTTATAAAGGAGATATGACTGGTAAGGCCATTCAGCTTGCTCTCCTTAATTATCTGGCAAATGTAGAGATTTTTCCTAATGTTACGTTCCTGACTTCTCATACTGCCATTGATTTGATCACACCTAATCATCACGGTGTGGATATAACTCAACGTTATGAAGAAAATCAGGTGCTGGGAGCTTATATACTGGATCAAAAATCCAAAGAAGTGCGTAAGGTTCTATCTAAAATAACAGTACTTGCAACCGGGGGCATTGGGGCACTTTATCTTCACCATTCAAATGCTGAAGGTGCTCGTGGAGATGGTCATGCAATGGCCTATCGGGCCGGAGCGTATGTCACCAATATGGAATTCATACAGTTCCATCCAACAACTTTTTACAATCGATCTTCTCATCGACGATTTCTAGTCTCAGAAGCAGTTCGTGGAGAAGGTGGTCGCCTGATTAATTCCAAGGGCGAACCCTTTATGAAGAAGTATCATCCGGATGCGGAGCTCGCTCCGCGTGATGTTGTCGCCCGGGCCATCCTGGAAGAAATGATTGCTGCAAAAGAAGATTGTGTTTACCTGGATATCACTCATAAAGATGAAAGTTATCTTAGAGAACGTTTTCCGACAATCAATGCCTATTGCCTTGAGAATCTGGTGGATATGGCGAAAGTTCCCATCCCGGTAGTCCCTGCCGCTCACTACACCTGTGGTGGAGTAAAAACAGATATTAAGGGACGAACCAATCTTAAAAAGCTTTATGCTGTGGGAGAAGTGGCGTGCACTGGCCTTCATGGGGCCAATCGTCTGGCATCAACTTCATTACTGGAAGGATTAACCTGGGGCTATATTGCGGCCGAAGATATACTGACCTATATTGATGAAGTTAAAAATTACGATCATGATCGAATCAAAGATTGGACTCAGGCCGAAGAAGAAGTTGATTTGGCCTTGATCACTCAGGACCAGATGACACTAAAGCAAACGATGTGGAACTACGTAGGTCTCTCTCGTTCGCAAAATCGGTTAAACCGCGCCCGGGCAATGTTCATTGAACTTCAAGATGAAATTTCAAAATTTTATAAGAATGCCCAGCTACATGATGAACTTATTGGCCTTAGAAATGGGGTGGAAGTGGCCTTTATGGTTCTGAATGCTTCTCTTCGTAATAAAGAGTCAGTGGGATGCTTTTATCTAAAAGGTCAAAAGCGGCAATAGAAGTTGTAGAATAGATTACTCTCATTCTCATTTTCCGGTGATATGACCATATTTCCATAAAACTCTTTTTCGGCTGAGGCTTCCTTGGGAGTGCGGTCGAGCATGATATTAATTGCACGCTTAACCTTTCCGTTTTCTCGCATTAAATAAATGAGTTTTGTCTGTCGCCGAACAGTTAAGTCTGATCGAAGAAAACGAAGCTCTTTACCATTTAAATTCATGGTTAATGTTTGAGCATTATTTATGGTGAAGACATCGACAATTGTCTCAAATTTCAGGTTAATTAAAGAGGCCTGGCTATTATTGTAAATGCCGTTTACGACATCACAATTGGCCACAGTTCCGGCAAAACTGTTGAATGACAACAGCAACAAGCCTAGGCATAAAAATTTCATGAGAGAATAATAAGGTAGATTTTGAAGGCCGAGGGTAAAAAGGCTAAAGTCTTGTAAAAATTACTACGAATCAGTTAAGGGCATGAAGTAATGATGTCCTAGAAGGGCCAGGTTACGCCTGATAAAGTTTCTGCGTCGGAGTACAAAGTTCGTGGGTTTTTTTGGACTCCATCTCCTTGGATTTGGCAAAATGGCGGCAAATAATTGAGCTTCTCCTTGGGTGAGTTTGTTGGCAGGCTTATTCCAATAATAATTGGCCGCTGCTTCTGCCCCGTAGACACCTGGCCCTAATTCAATCACGTTTAAATAAACTTCTAGTATACGACGTTTATCCCAGAAGGTTTCAATCAATACTGTAAAATAGGCCTCAAGACCTTTTCTCAAATAAGTGCGGGATGGATAGAGGAAGACATTCTTAGCTGTTTGTTGAGTAATGGTTGAGGCGCCCATTTTTATTTTTCTGCGTTTGTTAGCATCAATGGCCTTGGCAATCGCTTCAAAATCAAAACCATAGTGAGAGAGAAACTTAGGGTCTTCTGAGGCGATGACGGCCCTTTGCAGATGGGGGGATATTTCATCCAGCGAGGTCCAGTCTTTATGAATGGAAACCCATTTACCATCCAGAGCATATTCGATGGTTCTAATCATTACCAAAGGGGTCGCGAAGATGGGCATCCAGCGATAAAATAAAACGGTCAGGCTTGTAGAGATAAAAAAGCCCGCAATACCCCATAAGATCACTTTTTTGATCTTTCCGAGTGCTGGTCTGGCCTTAGCAAATCCACTTCTTATGTAGCCCATAAAACTGATTATATTACGTTCTTGAAGTCTCGTAAATTGGCATATTGCACTACGGCCGATAATCTACCGTGGATTTTTTACAGAGTAGAGGGGCAATTGGAATGACTTTTCTTTCGCAATCCTCTAGAACGAACAGATTAATTCCAAATAGGTGCCATTAATGAATCTTGAACCAAAAAAATTCCAAGAGAAGTCCATTTTCTTTACATCCCTAGGATGTTCAAAAAACTTAGTAGATTCTCAAGTAATGCTCGGACATCTGAAGCTTGATGGCTTCACAGTCGCTCAATCCCCTGATGAAGCTGAAGTCATAATCGTCAATACCTGCTCTTTTGTTGAAGCAGCGAAAGTTGAATCAATTGAAACTGTTTTGGATCTCGCCTCTTATAAAGAAGATGGCAATTGCAAAGCTCTGGTTATGTCAGGTTGTATGGCCCAACGGTATTCCAACGAGCTTGAAGCTGAAATGCCCGAAGTAGATATGTTCATTGGAACAGGTGAATATCATAAAATCGTTCCTCTTCTTAAAGCGATGGAAGAAGGAAAACTTGAAAAGAAATCATTCGTGGAAATACCACGTTATATTCACACAGAATTTGATCCCCGCTTAAATACTTCTCCTTTTTACATGGCCTGGCTAAAAATTTCAGAAGGTTGTAACCGGAATTGTACTTTCTGTATTATTCCCACACTTCGGGGAAAACTTCGCTCACGAACTGTTGATTCCTTAGTTAAAGAAGCGGAGCAGTTGGCGGCCACTGGTGTTCGTGAATTAAATCTAATATCACAGGACTTCTCAGATTACGGTGTTGATCTTCCAGGCGGCGGTAAATCGGAAGGAAAAAATCCAATGATTTATGAACTACTTTCTCGACTAGAGAAAGTGGAAGGCATTGATTGGGTTCGGGTCTTTTATTTCTACCCGGATGATTTGACTGAAGATGTAATGGATCTCATGGCCTCATCAACTAAAATTACGAAATATCTTGATATGCCTGTTCAGCATTTTGCCGATGGAGTTCTGAAAAGAATGAATCGCCGTGTGACTGAAGAAGTTATTCACCAGAAGATTAAAACCCTGCGTGAGAAAATCCCGGGTATCGTTCTTCGAACCTCAATTATTGTAGGCTTTCCTGGAGAAACGGAAGAGGATTTTGAAGCTCTACTTCGTGGAGTTAAAGCTGCCCGGTTCAACCATTTAGGTGTTTTCAAATATTCAGATGAAGAAGGAACACCGGCCCTGCGTCTAAAAGATAAAGTTTCTCAAGAAGTCATCGATGAAAGATTCGAACAGCTTTATGAAGCTCAAAGAGAAATTGCCCGGGAATTAAATCAGGCATACTTAGGTCAGGTCATTGATGTTTTAGTTGAAGGCGCTCATGAAGAAACTGATCTTCTGCTGCAAGGTCGTCATGCCGGACAAGCTCCGGATATTGATGGCAAAGTGAT
>DFXY01000053.1 GCA_002381945.1 Bacteriovoracaceae bacterium UBA4096 | reverse complement strand
AGAAGATAGGCCATTAGACTTCCAATTTAAGAATGATTTTGCTAATTTCCACGGTATTCAAAAAGCCTTTTTAGCATTAAGGAAGTCAAATGTCCGAACAAAAAAAGATGTTGGAAAGTTCTCCACTCTCGGGAATCGCCGTTCCTATAGCGATTGTTCTGGTGGGTGCACTCATCATCTTCGGTGTAACAAAAATGCTCTCTTCTGGAAAAAATCATCGTGATCTTATCGATGAAATGAATTCTAAAACATTTGGCAACCGCTGGGTTGCTGCCTATGAATTATCAAAATTCTTGGCCTCTTCCCGGATTCCCAAAGAAGATATGCCTTGGGTAATTGAAAATCTTTCCAAGGTATATCGCGAATCCGTCGATCCTCGCACAAGAAACTTTGTTGTATTGGCCCTAGGGAGTTTAAATAATCCTTTAACCTTGCCGGTACTAAACGCTGCGTTAGAGGATCAGGATTCTCAAGTTAAATTCAATGCTGTGGTCTCACTTGGTAATATGGATAAAGGCAGCGATATTAAGTGGAATAAAGTAGAAGCGCTGCTTCAGCAAGATCTTGATCCCGGTCTGAAGCAGGTGGCCTTGCTTACCTTAGCGGCGCATGGTCATCCAAGTGTTGAAGAAAAGGCGACTGCACAGCTTAATTCGGGAGAGCAGACCCTTCGGTACGCCGCGGCGACGGTGCTGGTTTATTACAAAAAGAATGAAGCCATTTCTACTTTAGAAGAAATAATGAATCTTCGATATGATGTCGCCAAAGCGGGTGCGTTAAATGGTGCTCAAGTAGAAAGCTTGAAGGTTAACGTCTTAGAGCGCATCGAGCAATCCGCTTGGAATGAAATGGCTGGATTAGTAGAGAAAGTTCAGACCACCGACCCCAATGTCCGAGTGAATACAAAAGCAAAACAGGTTCTAAAAGTATTGAAAAATTAGAAGTTTACAACCATAATGGGTGAAAACTAAAAGCCCCATATTCTAGCGTCATTTTTCGACCTGGACATATATTTTCCGGAGATTCTCACATGAGTGAAGAGGCAAAAACCAGTCTGAACCGTCGCGAGTTCTTCAGCTTTCTGGCTGTAGGATGGATTACATTTGGTGCTGCAACTGCTGGCTTTGCCAGTTTAATCTTTAGATACCTCTATCCAAACGTCGTTTTCGAGCCGGCGATGGACTTCATCGCTGGTCTACCAGATGAGTATGCGGAAGGTGTAGATGAGAGATGGAAAAATGGTTTCGGAGTTTGGATCTATAAGAAAGACGGCAAACTAGTTGCTATGTCGAACATCTGTACTCACCTTGGCTGTATTCCAACTTGGCTTCCAGCTGAATCAAAATTCAAATGTCCTTGTCACGGATCTGGTTATTATCCAAATGGTATTAATTTCGAAGGCCCCGCGCCTCGTCCTCTAGAAAGATTTAAAATTTTTAGAAATCCAGAAGGCAAGATCATCGTCGACAAGACGAAAGTGTTCCGTTACGAAAAAGGTGAATGGAACAATTCTGAAGCTTACATTGATGTTTAATAATTAGAGGATATAGATATGTCTGAAGGTTTTGCCAAAAAAGTCGCTAATACCCAGGTATGGAAAGCTATTTTCCGTCATGGCCCTCCTAACAATGCTCGTAACAGAGCTGCAGTGGTTGCAGGTAACGTATTTCTTCATCTTCACCCAATCAAGCTTAAGAAGTCTGGGGTGCAGTTGGGTTACACATGGTGTATGGGAGGATTAACCTTCTTCGTATTCCTTGCTCTTACTGTGACTGGCGTACTTCTCATGTTCTATTATCGTCCAACTGCTGAATACGCTTTCACAGACATCATCGGTCTGCGTGAACACGTTCCTTTGGGAATCATGCGTGAACTTCATCGTTGGGGAGCTCACTTAATGGTTATTACTGTGTGGATTCACATGTTCCGAGTCTTTATGACTGGTTCTTATAAGCCACCTCGTGAATTCAACTGGGGTGTTGGTGTTATTCTTCTAGTTCTCACTATGCTTCTCTCCTTTACCGGTTATCTTCTTCCTTGGGATCAGCTCGCTATTTGGGCGATTACCGTGGGATCTAACATGGCGAAGGCCACTCCTTTCCTTGGTCAGGGTGGTCCAGGTGCTGCGCTAGCTAAGATCGGTGACTTCGTATTGGTATCTGATAAAAACGATGTTCGTTTCCAACTTCTAGGTGGTCGTTTCGTAGGTGAGGCAGCTCTGCTTCGTTTCTACATTCTCCACTGCGTATTCATTCCATTAGTCGTTGCCGTTCTTATAGCGGTTCACTTCTGGAGAGTTCGTAAAGATGGCGGAATTTCAGCACCATTATAGGAAGCAAAAGGTAAGCATATGATTAAGGAAGCGATTAACTATCTCTCCTCGCCGTTGTTCTCGTTTACGGCTTTTATCATTCTCTTCGCACTTGCGATGAAGAGAATAGATATCGTTGGGACTAAGAAGTTCGGTTGGGGACTGTTGATTTTTGTTCTAGTTGTTTTTGTTTGGATGGTAAGTGATCCCGTCTTCTTTACCATTATCTCATTACCAGATAACGTTCCAATTATTATCTTGAATGGTTTGGTCTTCTGGTCAACTTGGTATGCTCTTTATAGAGGTCATCAAAACGACCTTCGTATTGAAGCCGGAGAAGGCCCTATTGAAGGAACTCCAGAAAATCGTGAAAAAGTTTGGGCCTGGCCTAACCTCGTTTATACAGAATTGTTCGCAGGTATCCTTTGTACAATTTTCCTAATTGTATGGGCGATATTCTTAAAAGCTCCACTAGAAGAACCTGCTAACCCCACCTGGGCTCCAAACCCTGCCAAGGCTCCTTGGTACTTCCTTGGACTTCAGGAAATGCTTGTTTATTTCGATCCGTGGATGGCCGGTGTGGTTCTTCCTGGTCTGATCTTAGTTGGACTTATTGCTATTCCTTTCATCGACGTTAATCCGAAGGGGAATGGATACTATACTTTCAAAGAAAGAAAATTCGCTATCACTGGCTTCCTATTTGGGTGGCTTGCTCTTTGGGTTTTCCTTATTCAAGTTGGTACCTTCCTGCGTGGTCCAAACTGGACTTTCTATGGTCCATTCGAATACTGGGATGCTCATAAAGTGGTTGCTGAAAATAACATCAACCTCTCAGAAATCATTTGGATCAAAATGCTGAATATGGGTCTTCCGAAAAACATCTTTGTTCGTGAGATCTTTGGTTTGATCGCTACTTTTGGTTATATGTTCGGAACAATTCCGTTGATCACTAAGAAGTGGGGACAAAGCTATCTGGAGCGTATGGGAGCAATCCGTTACTACATCATGCTTGCCCTTATTTTAGGCATGATGAGCTTACCTATTAAAATGTACTTACGTTGGTTCTTCGATCTTAAGTACATCCTGGCCATGCCAGAATTTGAGTTAAACCTTTAATTGATTTAGATAAGGCAGCAATAATGAAACGTGAACCTGGAATGGCTTATGACACAAACGTCCTTAACAAGATTTTTGCTGTTATCTCCGTATGCTTTCTTTTAGTCGTTATCTGGATGGTATTTGATGACTATATTCGTCCATGGAAAGCCGTACAAGTAAAAGCCCTTGATATTGAAAAGCAGAAGACTCAGGAAAAAATCAAGGAAATTGAAGGAAGCATCGATAGCGAAAAACTCAAAGAAGTTAAAGCAAATATCGTTGCAGCTGAAAAAGAGATTGAAGGTCGTAAAGCTGAACTTGATAAGTTGAACGAAGAAAAAGCTGAAATTCAAAGAAAGATCTATGTTCAGAACATGGTCAATGGTGTGAACGGCTCTCAAGCCGCTGCCTACCAGTTTAAGTATGAGCATGCTTTAGTAGAAAAGCATTTTGATGATGCTAAAAAGTTAAAAGTAACTTTCCAAGACTACAAAAAGAAAGAGATCGAGGGGAAAGATAATCTCAAAGGTCTTCAAGCTTCTGAAGGCAAGGTTGATGAGAAGATCAAGCAATTGGTCGCTTCTCGTACAGAAGCAGAACGTCAGTTAAAAGAATTAATGGGCAGCAGAGACCTCTTGCTTCAGGCCATGACTCTTACTGAGAAGACTCCAATTTGGGCCATGAGAAACGCCCCTTTTATCGATTATCTTGATCCAACGATTAAGATCCGTCAGTACGTTGTTCAAAATGTAACAGACGACCGTTACTTCCAGCACGTTCCAAAGATTGACCGTTGTACTACTTGTCACGTCTTCATTGATAAAGCAGGTTACGAAGATCAAGAAAATCCATATAAGACTCACCCTAAGGTTGATTCTCTTGCTGTTGGTGTTAACTCTGCTCACCCAGTGAAAGAGTTTGGATGTACTTCTTGTCACGGTGGGGTTGGTGACAGAGTAAATGATTTCAATTCTCCTGCTCACATTCCACAAAATGAAGAGCAAGCGAAGGTTTGGAAAGAGAAGTATCATTGGCATGAGCCGCACAAGGTTCCTCAGCCTATGCTTCCACTTCAGTATACGGAAGGGATGTGTATTAAGTGTCATAAGGATGAAGAAAGAATTCCTATGGCAGAGAAGCTAAATCACGGAAGAGAGCTTGTTGAAAACTATGGTTGTTATGCTTGTCATAAAATCGAAGGATGGCAGCATCTTGAGAAGCCAGGTCCAGCACTTTCTAAAGTGACTTCTAAGGTTCTCTCAAAAGACTGGATCAAAAACTGGATCTGGGCCCCACAAGCCTTCAATCCAGAATCAAGAATGCCTCAGTTCTTTGATCAGCCAAACAACTCGGCACCTGAGTTCCGTGCGCGTAACCAGGCCGAAGTTAATGCCATGGCCGAATACATCGTTAAGTCTAATACCAGCTATAAGCCAATTCAAAAATTTGCCGGTGGTAATTCCGCAAATGGTAAAGATTTAATTCAAACCATTGGTTGCGTTGGTTGTCATACGGTTGAAGGGCTCGATGAGCAGTGGAATAAAGTTGGTCAGAAGGCTGGACCTTATTTGACAGGTCTGGGATCTAAAGTTGATCCGGACTGGCTTGTTTCTTGGTTGAAGCAGCCATCTCATTATGACCCGACAACGATTATGCCTTCTTTCCGTCTTACGGATAAAGAGGCCAATGATATCGCTTCGTATCTCTTGAGCTTTAAGAATGAGCAGTTTGCTTCCCTTAAGTTCCCTGAGCTTGATCCAAAAGTGAGAGACCAGATTCTAATTGAAGATTATTTCTCAGCTTTCGAGACCATCGAAGCTGCTAAAGCGAAGCTATCTAAACTTAGCGAAGACGAAAGAACGATGGAGCTTGGACGCCGCTCTATTAATAAGTACGGCTGTTATTCTTGTCACAATATTCCAGGATTTGAAGGGGATCTTCCTCAAATCGGACCTGAATTGACTAAGGAAGGCTCTAAGCCAGTTGAACAGTTTGGCTTCGGTCAGCAAACACATGTTCCTCACACTCGTCATGGTTGGTTAACTCAGCATCTTAAGAGTCCAAGAATTTGGGATGTTGGGGTTCCTAAGCAGTTTAAAGATTTGAACAAAATGCCTAACTTCTATCTTAATGATCAGGAAGTTGAGTCTATGGTTCTTGTTCTTCTTGGACAGGTTGCCGATAGAATTCCTCTGGCCGGTCAGCGTCGTCTCAGTGCTGGAGAGAAGCAATACCAGGAAGGAATGAAAGTTGCTAACAAGTATAATTGTTACGGCTGTCATAAGATCGATGGTGTTGGTGGTGCTCTTTCTGAAGCCTTTGAAGATCAAAATTATGGACCTCCATACTTAACTCGCCAAGGTTTCCGTACGCAGACAGATTGGTTGTTTGACTTCCTTCAAAATGTTCATCCGATTCGACCTTATGTGAAAGTCAGAATGCCGACTTTCCCATTCAAGCACAGTGAGTTGAACAAACTAGTAAGTGGATTCCAGGGTGGTGCTAACCAAGTGACCTTTGAAGAGAATCCTAAAATTGAATGGGAACCAGGTGAGAAAGCTGCTGCCCAAAGAATTTGGGAAGAAATGGCATGTGCTACTTGTCACACGCTTGGCTTCAACTCTGATGCTCCTCAGGCACCAGATCTTCACTATGCGAAGAAGCGCCTTCGTGGAGAGTGGATGGAATCATGGATTGCCAATCCTCAGTCTTACCTTCCATACACCAGCATGCCAGCTTTCTGGGATGATGGTGAAGGGAAGCTCTACCCGGCAGTTGATGGTGTCTTAGACAACGATCCTAAACGTCAAATCCGGGCAGTTAGGAAGTTAATTCAAGAGTTTGGCTACGATACCAAACCTAAACCTTTCCCCGAAAATAAATAAAGATTTGGCCCCGCTTTGCGGGGCCTTCTTTTTTTGAGTGGCTCTGAATCGCCAATAATGGTAAAATTCACGAAGATTTGTTTAATTGAAATGGGAGCAATCCATGTCTGATACTAAAAAACCAGCCGATACCGACAATGATTCTTCTGACGAAGAAAGAAAGTATTACTTTGGAGGTATCACTGAGTACAAGCTTGAAGACATCGAAGCCGAGGTTCTCAATGACAATGTTTATCTGGATGTTTTCGCTGGATCAGATGTACGCTTCAAACAAGAGATCCAGAAGTTTGATGGCGCTTTAAATCTCATTTCAAATCTTGATGTGTATAAGTATGAATACAATACTAAAGATTTCGCCCATAAAAATTTTCCTGAGGGAGAGCAGATTGGTGTCATGGCCCAGGATCTTAAAACTCAGTTGCCTCGATTGGTTAAAGAAGATGAGCAGGGGTTTGGTCATGTGAATTATGCGGGTCTTGCACCAGTTCTATTGGCCGGAATCAAAGAATTGATGTCCCTGACTGAAAAGCAGGCTAAGCATATTGAGAATTTAGAAACTTCTCTCAAAGAGATGAAAGAGCAGCTAGGCAAGTTAAACTAATAACGAGCCAAGCTCTTTTTTAAAGCTTTAAATGAATCGATAAGACTTATATACTCTTGCTCTTTCATATCTTCCAGAAGTACTAAAAAGTTCATAATCATATCTATATAAGTCATTAGGCTCGATGTATCAGGCAGTGTGAATTTTTGCGTGTAGAGTCCATTTACTTCCCATTTCAATTGAGCGCAGATTATTTCAAGCTCTTCTTCTGTGAAGCGCAATCTTCTAAGTGTGCTCACTAGACTTCTTTCACCATTTGCAGCGACCAACCAACGGTGAGGATACATGATAATAAAAAGTCTCTCCTTTTCATCACAATGCAGATTTTGATAGGTCTCAGATTGGTTATGACTCAGATAATAACTCAGGAAGCTTTTTGTTTCATTATGTTTTTGCGTGATAGGGGAGCAGGGCAAGATAGCACTGATTGTATTCAAAAGTGTAATTTCATTTGGGCAGCAGAGTTCGACTTCCTGAAAATGACGTTGCCATTTCTTGTGTCTTTGCGAAGGTCTGCTGATGAGATTAAAGGCATCTGATTCTAGTAAGCGCAATAGATAGACAAATTTATCCCCATTCTTGGGCGATAGAGCTTCTACGAGATTAAATAACATAGGATCTCTTTTGAGTTCATACCAATTTATCCAGGTAGCCGCAGAAGAAAGATCTTTTTGTTCATATATATTTATCTCGCCTAAGATAGGTATAAATCTTTTGAACAGTGAATAGAGTTTTAAAAAAAGTTGAATCTCTCTTCTGGAGCGTTCAGAATTAAGTAAGATGGTAAAATCGATGTCACTTAATCCAGGTACAATATTATCAAAGTAATAGCTATTTCGTGCCCAACATTTTAAACCAAAGATTTTAGTAAAGCTGGTAATGAGACAATGGGCCATGTCATAAGGTAATCGAGAAATTCTTCTCGGAAGAAAATCTAAAATTTTAATTATGAGAGATTGCATTTTCAACAGCTAAAGTGAAAGCATACTTTTTAAATCCAGGAGAGCATAAATTCTGATGATGCTCGTATTTCTCTAATTTATCATCGCCAAAAACAATCTCTTCATGATCTCCTAAACCTGAAAGCGAAGATGCTCGAGGTGATTTATGGATAATGATACTATGTTGTGGAGAAATTTGGACTTCATGTAGTGGGGTATGGTGTCCTTGAAGCCAGCGCTGATCAAGTGGGTAAGAGCCATGATAGAGTAAATGCCACCTTAGATAACAATCCGAATATAAATAATTGTATGGATTAATTTCCAGGAAATCTGAGGAAGCCATATTTTGTGGAGAGAGGTCATGCAGGTTTAGTAAACTCATCTTTCGCATTAGAACCGATTGACTGGTGGCTGCTTTCTGAAAAGCTTCTTTATTAGCAAAGCCAGTGAAATGATAAGTATGTGGATCTGTAACTAAGAAGCTTATCGATTCGTATTCATCAGGTCTTTCAATCCGTCTTAAACTGTCTTCAAAAAAATCAATGGGGCAGTGATAAGCATCGGGATGATATGTAATGATGAGATTTTTATTTTTCGAGCGTTTGGTCTTTTTGAAGTGATAATCGAAATAATATATATTTTCATTCCAAGCTTTTGGAACAATAGCTGACAAGCTTGAGTGCATTATTAGGGTTGTTTTTAAATCATTAGGAGTTGGGTTTCTCAAAAAGAATAGTTTTACGGAGAGAAAGCCATCTCTGACAAAGACCTTATCAAAGTAGCTTAATGATGAAATATCTTTAACCATCATTAGAAAGATACTGCTGAATGAAGAATAGTAGAAAAATGTATGTTGTTTTATATAGTTATGAAAATCATCTATGATAGGACTGTTAACCTTCCAGCGAGGGGTATTTTGTAAAAATTGGGCCTCGTCCTTTGTTGGCAATTTTGTCCAGTCTGGAGAGTTGGAATCAATCATCTTGGCTTTCCTTGAAGTATGCTTCATATGTCTCAAAATAGAAGTCTGTGTAGTCACCATGAATCCCTACAAATGGATTGTAGGGATTATTCTTAAAAATAGTACTAAGCTTGAAAAAATGGTTATTAAAGCCCGGAAAAAATTTAGGATCTTCTCTCTGAAAGCGCGTGGTTATCAATTCTGTTAAACTTTCGATAGATAAATGATTTTGAGCCCTTTGTGCTAGCTTTGTTCTCTCGATATTAGAAATTTTATCATCCATGAATCGATAAATTACTTTCTGTACTTGCGTCATCTCAGGTAAAACTCTCATTTTTTGATGTTTTACCGGAATTAAGTGACATCGTGAGGGCTCAATTGGTTTAAAAGAGCTATATCCTCCCCAGTCAGTAAGTATTAGCTGGAGGCCACACATCATTGCCTCAGCTGGGGCCATCCCATAATCCTCATCATTATGCGTGCTAAGGCTAATGAAACAATCGGCTGCATTGTAAATTTTTCTCAATTCATCAGGTGGTAGATTATTAAGATATTTTATCTTAGTTTGATTTTTTGTTTTTAAATTCAGCCATCTTTGAAAATAAATACCTGGAGAATTCTCCTGTCCGAGATAGGGGACACCGATATCATCGAATGGACCTGCTATAAAGAGATAATTATTGTCTCCGGATATACTGAAACAAGTATCTATCGCCTTTGTTAATTCCAGTACGTTCTTCTGTAAAGAGACTCTTCCTGTATAGAGAAATATAAAGTCATCTTCCGTAATACCAAATTCTTTTCTGGTCTCTTGTCGCTCTTTCTCATCAAAGTAAAAAACTTTTCTATCAACAGGAAATGGATTTACAAATGTTTCAAGACTTTCATTGATGAAACATTCCAAAAGAGCTTGTTGTTTTTTAGAAGCTGATACAAAGTTGACTTGATACTGCTTGAGAACGGAATTGTTTTTATACCATTGGTATGAGTCTAAGACGAAATCTCCAAAGATATGAAAGGTTATAATCGGGTGATAGTCGGGCTTAAGTTTATTCAGTAAGGTTAGTAATTTACCTGGATGAGGCTTGTGGTCGATAAAAACTATTTCTTGGGGAGACCTTTCGATAATTTCTTTCACTACATGATAGATGTCAAAATCGTTTTCCCCATCATCATAGTTCAATGTCCCTAAAACAGTTACACATTTCAAACCTTGATAAGCGAGTTCGAGGTTTCTTATGATACTTTGACAACTAACCCAGTTTGACTCTTTTATATTTCTTATGAGAATTATTTCTTTCATGCTGAGGTTTATTTCCGTATTTAGGGTTAATTTTTCTGTTGTATTAATTGTTTATAGAGCAATATGCCGCTTTCTACTGATCCATCATAGATAACTCGAGATTTATCCAAAATGATTAAGCGATTGCAAGCCGCCTTTACCTGATCTATGGAGTGAGAAACAAATATAACCGCTCCTGAGTCCTGGATCATCTTGAGCACTCGCTTGGATACCTTTTCTTGGAAAAAAATATCAGCTCCGTCATAAACTTCATCCAATATAAGGAGATCACATCCCCTAGCAGAAACTAAAGAGAGGCTGAGACGTGTTTGCATTCCTTTGCTGTACTTAAGATAAGGCACATCCAGAAAATCACCAAGCTCACTGAACTCCAATGAGTTTTCAATTATTTTTTTTCTTTCTTCGAAACTTACTTCAGGGTACAGGAGGGAAGTTATGATTTCCGCGTTTTCTCTACCGGTTAAGTCCGGAACTACCCCAATGCCAGTATCAAAGATGGCCCTGATTTTTCCGCTGACTTTTACAGAGCCCTTGTCTGGGGTTATCATTCCAGCAATGCAGCGACATAAACTGGTTTTACCTGCTCCATTTATACCGATGAGACCAATTCTATCTCCATCGAGGACTTCGATGTTGATATCCTCTAACACGTGATAATATTTTTGACGAGATTTGAGAGTTTCTAGCGGAGAGCCGATCAATCCAATAAAGAGATCCCTTACCGATTGATTGCGATAGTGATCTACCTCGTAAACAAGATTCAGTCCTTGGATGGACGCTATGGAGCTAGAGCTTAAGGAAGAGGGCATTTTTCTTCTTACTCCAAAACTTATTAAAAATTAGTAAAAGTACTGAAACGAGAACTAGACCCTTGAGCTGCATCAAGAGGATTTCTGGAGTACTCCCATTATAGATGCATGCTCTGAATGGTTCAATAAGGATGTAGAGGGGATTGAAATGGATAATCCATCGAAAGTTTTCAGGAATAAAGCTCTCTGGATAAAAAATAGGAGTGAGAAAATAAAGAATGCTCATTGCAAATTGAGTCACATACTTCACATCCCGATAGAAAACATGAAGAGTGGCCAGAAGTGAGGTACTTACAATAGTAAATAATATCAACAGCAATAAGGAGAATGGTAAGAGTAAAAGGTTGAGCGAATAAGTCCCGGAATAAATTAATGTTGGAATCAGCAGAATGATAAAAGCCGCAATGAAGTTCACAAAGCTCTCCAGAATGGCCGATGACAGAATAACCAGGGGAGATATCTGAAAGCTCTTAAGAATGGGAGATGCCGTTACAATGGAGGTGATACAGCTTTCCCAGGATGAATTGATGAAAATCCAGGGGAGAAGTCCGCCCAGAAGAAATAAATAATAATCGGGAAGATCTAACTTTAAAATTTTAGTAAAGACTACTGCTTGGACTGAATACATGAGAATGGGATTCAGCACTACCCAGAAAAATCCCACGATGGTTTTTCGATAACGGGCCTTCATATTGGCATGGGTCAGAATTTTAACCTGCTGCCAGCTTGTTCTTAGATGGATCATATTTATTTATAATAGTTCATTAGATTAATTTTGATTCGAGTTAATAAAGGAATTTTGACATCAAGCTTACCTAGTAACAAGTTATCCTTAACAGGTAGATCAAATCCCAAAGGATCCTTCAAAGATTTAGTAATGAAGACACTTTTTTTTGAGAGCTCTATTTGCTGTTTCGCCCATAGGAAGTGGCAGATTAAGCGATTACCCTCCCAGAAGATGATGACATCAAAGCGCTCAAGGCTTTCCTGCTCAACTGGTCTTACCGTGACTAAACTATCGACCTTAAGGAGAGGGTGCATCGAGTCAGAAGCTATCTTGAATGTGTATTCACCTAGTCTCGTGAGATCACTCTTTAATTTGTAAAAATCAATAAGGTCCATATTAAAGTATTGTAGAATATATTTTATAATAATGAACTTCAAATTAGAGAGGAAGGACCATGAGTTTGACACCCGCCCTGATGGCTTCCTTGTTTGATTCCTTTACAAATCTCTGGGGTAAAGGGGCAGAACTTGTTTATCCTTTCCTGGCCCCCCCTCCCTTGGTTCTAAGAATAAGAATAACGAATCGATGTAACTTAAGCTGTCACTACTGTTATCTAGGAAAAAGCCTTAATATAAAATCCGAGACACTTTCTTTTAAGGAGTGGAGACTTATTGTTGATAAACTCCCCACCGGTACCTTAATCGATATAACAGGGGGAGAGCCCTTCCTGACTCCTGAATTTCCAAAGATCATGGAGCTATTTCTTGAGCGAAAATTCAAGATTTCACTGATCACCAATGGCACCATCAATCGTCCAGATTTGTTTGAATACTTAGTTAAGAATGGACTCATGCATTTTATGATTTCTCTCGATGGGAGAGGGGAAGTTCATGATGCTATCAGAGGGAAAGATTCTTTCAAAAAGGCGATCGCTACTGCTCAACAAATTTTAAAACTAAAAGAGAAATATCAAAAAGTTTATCCTAAAGTCGTGGCCAAAGTTACGGTGACCGAGGCCAATGCTAGTGAACTGCGGGAGTTCACCACATATCTCCTGCAAGAAATAGGTTTTGACGGCATTACCTTAAACTTACTTTTTCAGAACAAAGCACGGGACGGTTTTCCCGATGCCATGGATGAAGAAGATGAAAAATTTTTAGGTGGCAATGAAGTAATCTTTGCTGAAGATAAGGTCGAAGAGTTGACTGCTGGAGTTCTCTCCACTCGAGAACGCTTTCCAGATAAAGTTCATATTCGTCCCGACATTAACGATCAGGATTTAAAATCCTATTTCAGAAATCCATCTTCTTTTTCGGCCCCAGGGTGCTTTAAATTTCGCAGCGTAGTAACCCTATATAGTGATGGGGTCCTGACTCCTTGTGATCTAGGTCTAAATGTAGGAAATATTCGGGATATTGAATATGACCTAGGGAATGCAGTTAAGTTGAGAAGGATGCAGTCATTTTACCGTTTTATGTCGGTAAAAAAGAGTCAGAATCTAAGGGGTTGTGAAGGATGCTGCCTGAAGAAGCACGAGCTTAAGGCGAACACTTAAACTTAGATCATGGTATAATCGGCAATAAATGAATTGGCTTAGCGAAACTTTCTCTCATCATTGGATGTTCCTTTTAATGGGACCAGTATATATCGCTCTCGAGGCTATTCGGCCTATTAAGCGAGAGCAAAAGTTATTTCGAGGAGAGTTGGGTCAGGATATCTTTTGGTATGTTTTAAATAATGTTTATATTGATGCTCTCCTCTATTATGCCCGCGTTTATATTACCCTTCATCTTGCTCCTAAAATATGGGCCAGGGTCATTGGCTTCATTACCCCTTTTAGTACTGAAAACTTTCTTTCCCAATTTCCTACCAAGCTTGATAGCACTTTCTTACTAGTTATCATTATCTTCTTTTCGAGAGATTTCCTCTCATATTGGGCCCATTATTTCGCTCATCGCTTGAAGTTTTTGTGGAATTTTCACATCCTTCATCACAGTGTCAAAGAACTGGATTGGCTCTCAGGACACAGAAGCTACTGGTTAGATGGATTAATTTTCGATCTCATAATCTCTCTGCCATTAGTCTTTATTGAAGTCAGTGAAGAGGGATTAACTTTAATTGCTCTATGGGAGACTCACTTACAGTTCTTTATCCATACCAATTATAAGTACTCTCTGGGATATTTGGGAAAATGGCTGAATAATAATCAGATTCACTGGTGGCATCACAGTGTTAGAAATCATCATAAGTATGGACAAAATTTTGGCTCCTACACTTTGATTTGGGACAGAATCTTTGGGACATATTATGCAGAAGATAATGTACCCGATGCTATTGGACTTAATGATCCTGCTAGTTATCCCTCCAATATCATTAAAAGATTTTTTTATCCTTTTACGAGATTAATGAACTTGTTTAAGAAGTGACTTTCGTATCAAAAGTCATGGTAGTATTTAGTCTTACATACCTCTTGGAAGAAATTTTCGTATGCAAAGAAAGAAAGTCTTACTGTTTAACCCCGGGACTCCAAATGGTGATAAGGTTATCAAGGATCAGTACTGCTCATTTACTTCTAAGGCCGGGTACTACTGGATTCCTATAGATCTGCTTATCTTGAGCGGGGACTTAGCGTCCGAATTTGATGTTCTGGTAATAGATTCTATCATCGAGCAGATTTCAACTGCTGAAACTCGACAGAGAATCATCGATTATTCTCCCGATCATATTGTGGTGCTATCTTCGGTCCTAACTCATGAGCTTGATAGGTCATTAATTGGTGAATTAAGGACCAAGATTTCTTTTAAAACAACCTTCGTGGGCGATGTCTTTTATTTCTCGCCTAAAGAAATGATCGAGTTTCAGGAAGTCGACTCAATCATTTATGAATATCCATGTCCCGAATTAGTTTCGTTCATCAAATCGGGAAGTGCAACTTGCAACATTGCCTATAAGGAAAATGGACAAATTGTCTTCTCCCCAGTGAGAAAGTCGGTGGATATCGTTTATAAAACCCCAGCTCATCATCTCTTTAAACTCGATTCTTATTCCGTACCTTTCATGAAAGATACCATTTGCACTTCTGTTCTCACCAACTTTGGCTGCAAATATACCTGTAATTATTGTCCCGCAGACTCGGTTTCTTTTAGAGAGAGATCTGTTGCTGATATAAAGCACGAGCTTGATTACCTAAGAGAAAAAAATATTCGAAATCTATGGATTAGAGACTTTACCTTTGGCCTGAATAAATCACGAACTACTGAATTTCTGGCCTTGATGAAAACATATCAATTTGACTGGTTTTGCCTTTCGCGTTCAGAAATTATCGAGGAAAGCCTCTTACAGGCCATGGCAGAGTCGGGATGCTATTTAATCATGCTTGGTTTAGATACTGCGAATAATGAGGTTATGAAAACCATCAGCCGCAAGCAAAACCCCTCTGATGTCAAAGAGAAGATTAGTTTATCTCATAAGCATGGGATACAGACTATGCTGCATATGATTTTAGGTCTCCCAGGCGAGAGTTATTTAAGTATGCTTCGAACCGCTCACTTTATCTCAAACACCAAGGCGAGCTTTCTTTCAATTAACTTTTTTTCACCCCGAGCTGGTTCCAGTTATTTTAAGCAAGAAAGCATCTATAAAAATTCTACCAGAAAGCTTGATTCAAATTATGCCGAAGATCGTGAGTCCTTTTCAAGAAATTTGCTATTGAACCTAACTAAGTATTACTCTCTGGTGATTTTTTATTTTAGACCTTTTAGAATTATCTCTATTTTGAGCAGCATCAAATCCAAAAAACAATTTATTACGATTATTAAGACGGGTCTAAAGATGTTTTCTCCCCTGGGTAGTAAGTAGTATGCATAATACCTCTCTCTCAGTAGTCATTACCGCCTATAATGAAGAAAGCAATGTAGCCGAGTGTTTGAATCTTATGCATGACTTTCTTAAGCAGAATGTGAGGGATTTTGAAATACTATTTGTTAATGATGGATCTACCGATAATACGGGGAATGAAGCGAGAAAGCTGGGATTGTCTCATCTTCATATCATCGATCAGAAAGTAAATAGAGGAACAGGAGCTGGAGTCAAAGAAGCTTTGAAGATTGCCCGTTGTGAATTTTATTGCTGGTTTCCCTGTGATCTGGAGATAATGCCCCATGAACTAAGGCACCCCCTGGAAGCTCTCGCAGATAATGATATAGTAATAACCCACTTTACTAATGGAGACTCCGTCAGAACAAAATTCCGTCACTGCCTTTCGATAATCTTTGTAAAGATTCTGAATCTTAGCTTTTTAAACAGTATTAGGTATTTCAATGGTGTGAGCTTGATGAGAGTTAATCTCCTGAAACCAGAAAAGGTTAAGGCCAATGGATTTTTCTTCCATGCTGAACTTCTCCTTAAGACCCTCCAGTCCACTCATAAATATGTTCAAGTTCCCATAAAACTCACACCCAGGAAAAGAGAATTACCCAAGGCGATTAGGCTTACGGTTTTACTCGATGTTATCGCTTGTTATTTTAGGATTTTATGGGAAGTTAAGTTAAGAAATGAAAATTCTCATTATTAAAACTGGATTAACTGAAACTTTTGATACTTCACAAGTTACTCAAAATGTCGTGAGCTTGGGTGATGTCTTGCGCTCAACAGTTATTTTGCATCTCTATCATCAACATGAAGTTTCATGGTTAACGAGTCCAGAAGCCTTTCACCTCCTGGACGGAATGGAAGAACTCTATGACCTGCATTTGAGTTTGCATGAAATTAACTTGGGTAAGTTCGACTTGGTCATCAACTTAGAGCGAAGCCCAGACATCCTCGTTGCTCTTAAAGATTTCTCATCAGATAAGATTTTAGGATTTGTCATTAAGGATAAACAAGTAACTCTTAAGGGAAGAGAATTTACTGCCAATCTAGGCGAATGGCTTTCTCGGTCTCATGTAATGAATATAAATTGGTGCCAAAAGCTTTTTCTCCTCTTAGGAGAGCAGTGGAGTGGTGAGAACTATTTACTTCCTCTAAAAAACATCTCACTTAATAGGGCCGATCTGTACGATGTTGGTCTCAATTGGCAGGTTGGTAGTAAGTGGCCCAGTAAGAGTTGGCAAAAAGAGAACTGGATCCAGCTGGAAAAAAAGGTCAACTCCTCGCTAAGCGTCACTTGGCAGACTGGTTTTGATAATCTTATCGAGTATATGAACTGGATAAATTCTGTAAAAGTTCTTGTGACTCATGACAGTCTGGGCCTTCATATCGCCCGAGCCCTGAATAAGAAAATTCTTGGGCTTTTTGGGCCAACTTCCTCTCAGGAAATCTATTTGGGAGATGGTCTTGCTTTAAGCGTAGCTGAAAGACCAGCTTTCTCATGTCCTCCTTGCTATAAGGACAAATGCCATAATATGATTCATTGTATGAAATCTCTGAGTGTTGATGAAGTTGAATTGGGCCTCAGAAATTTAATTAAGGGTACTAATGGCAAACTTGCAACTGGACGGGAATAAACTTCTTCATCATCTCGATAGAGTAAACGAGTGGAATAGGGGCAACACCATCGCTCCTATCTACATTGCCTTTAGTCCTACCAGCTTCTGTAATCACCACTGTATATTCTGCGTTTATCACTATAAAGAATTTAAACCTATTTTCTTTCCCTTGAAGCGCTATCAGGAAATGTCCCAAGAATGGGGACTAATGGGTGTTCGATCGGTGTTCTTTGCGGGAGATGGTGACCCACTTTTAAATAAGCAGTGTCATGAGATGGTGGCCGCAACGAAGGCCAATGGCATCGATGTATCTCTAAATACCAATGCACGGCTCTTAAACGATAAAAATATCGGTATTTTTGTTCGAGACCTCTCCTTTATACGTATCAGCTTAAATGCTGGGACACGGGAAACCTATGGAAAGGTTCATGGTACTCAGGAAGGAGATTTTGACGCTGTTATCGCTAATCTTAGAAAATTAGTTGAGGAGAAGAGAAGAACTGGTTCTGATATAACTATCGGGGTTCAGTGTGTTCTACTAAGCCATAATCAAGATGAGATTTTAACTCTCGCAAGTTTGGTGAAAGAAATAGGCGTGGACTATCTCTCGGTTAAGCCATTTCTCAAGCATCCTGATATTAAGTTTGATGATAATATCGAAGATTTAAGTACTGTATTAGACAATCTAAATGAAGCTGGAACTAAACTCTCTGGCGATGGTTTTAATTTTGTCCTCCGCAAGACATTATTTCTTAATAAGTTTGAACGGAAATATAAGAAATGCCTCTCCACCGATTTTATGATTGAAGTCGATGCGACGGGAGACGTTTATAGCTGTGGCCCACATATTGGAAATCCTGAACACAAATTGGGAAATATCCTCAACTCCACCTTTAAAGATTTTTGGGAGTCAGAAGAAGCTCAAAAGGTGAGAAATCATGTGAGCTGCAATGTGGATGTAAGTAAATGCATGCCGTTTTGTCGGCCCGACTCGGTAAATGAATTTCTATGGCAAATTAAAAATCCTCCTCAACACGTAAACTATATCTAAGGTAATCATGGCAGAGCTTTTTCTCGATGGATCAAAATTAATACATCATCTTCCGGTGGTAGAGAAATGGGCCAAGGGCGAGAGATTCTTTCCGATCCACGCGGAAATCAGTCCTACCAGCGGATGTAATCAACGTTGCAACTTATGTTATGTGGATTATTTGGGACATAAGGCAGGATTTTTGGCCGAATCGATTATGAACTCTTTGGCCGATGAATTTGGAAGGCTAGGAGTTAAAAGTGTATTACTAGCGGGAGAAGGGGAGCCTACTGCTAATAAGGGAATTGTCTCCATGATCCAAAAGGCCCAGAGAAATGGCGTGGACATGGCAATCAATACCAATGCCGTACTGATGACTAAGGAAATGTCCCAAGAGATCATGCCTCATCTGACCTGGTCTCGGTTTACCTTTCAGGCATCCAATCCCACTCTTTATCATGCTATCCATAAAGGACATAAGAGTGACTTCGATCGGGCCACCACCAATGTTCAGGAAGCAGTAAAGATTAAAAAAGATAATAAATTGAAGGTTACTTTAGGAACTCAGCAGATTCTTATCAATGAGAATTACCGGAATATCTACGAGACCGCAAAACTTTCAAAAGAATTGGGTGTGGATTATTATGTGGTTAAGCGCTTTAGTAAGCATCCTAATAATACCTATGATGTTCCTGAAGATATGTACAAACACTCAGAAGACGAACTTCGTCGTGCAGAAACCCTGAGTGACGAAAATTTCAAAGTCATCGTGCGGTGGAATAACTTTACCCAAGATTGTAACCGGATCTACAAGAAGTGCCTGGGAACTCCCTTCATTACTCAGATTCTGGCCGATGGAAAAATCTACCCTTGTAGCCAATTTTTTAAAGATCCCGCCTTCTGCTACGGCGATCTTCATCATCAGTCCTTTGAAGAGATCTTTTTAAGTGATCGCATCCAGGAGATCACCAAAAAAATTGAACATGAAATTAATGTAAAAAACTGCATTAGTTACTGCCGTCATCACTCAACCAATCAGTTCTTATGGAAAATCCATGATAAGCCAGCACATGCAAACTTCATCTAAGCTTCTGGCATGCTGCCTGTGTGAAACCGAATCATCATTTTATAAAAACATCGATGGATTCGATCTCTTACGATGTAAGGATTGTGGCCTTATTCATTTGAAAGAAGTTTCCACCCAAGCCGTTAACTTCTTGGAGGAAGTCACTGCTTCTGAAGGGCAAGGTAAGCTCGAATATTGGGGCTATCCGGAATACTTCTCTAAGCATAAGTTAATCTTTGATACTTTTTTCCTGGAGAGGTACCAAAGGATAAAAGAGCAAATCTCACTAAGCGGGCCCTGGCTTGATATAGGAAGCGGCTATGGATTGTGGCAAAGTTTCTTAAAAGAGAGAAACCAAATCAGCCTCGGTCTTGAAATCGAAAAGAATGCCTATGAGTATGCTAAAAAGTCAGGTGTAGATATTCTACATATAAGTATCGAAGAATATTCTTCCGAGCAGAAGTTTTCCGTGATTACCATGTGTGATGTCCTGGAGCATGTAGAGAGTCCGATGGAAGTTCTAAAAAAGTGCTATGATATGCTCATTCCAGGAGGGCTTCTCTATATTCAGGTTCCCAATGTAATAGGTTTAAAAATACCTTTTGGGGATTCATTAGGTCTTCCCCATCACCTCTGGCAATTTGATCATCGCACTTTGAGGCAAATGACCGCTAAGACTGGTTTTAAGCACCTAAACTACTGGACTGGAGTTCAAGGGGTAATAAAATATTACGAGCGAGGGGGCCCAGGCGCTTTGAGAGAATTTATTTGGAATTTCGCCCGATGGAGTAAGCGTGGTAATCGCCTTCAGCTTTTGGTGAAAAAATGAAAAAAATCGTTCTACCATCTTCATATAGCTATATTGGAGTGTTCCTTACACTGAGTTGTAATCTTGCGTGCTCGTACTGCATTAATCACTTAGTAGGGCTTAAAAAGGGACGCAAGCTTCTAAGAGCTGAAGATTGGGCGACTGGTCTTTCTCGTCTGAAGTCTCCGAGAAATATCCCCCTGACATTGCAAGGGGGAGAGCCTACCATTCATCCTGATTTCTACCAGATAGTCAAAGGTATTCCCGATGACATGACCTTGGATCTCTTAACTAATATCCAGTTTGATCCAGACAAGTTTGCCCAAGAAGTACCTCTTGAGAAATTTAACCGAAAGGCTCCTTACGCCGCCATAAGAGTCAGTTACCATCCCGAAACGATGGATTTTAACGAAACCAAAACTAAAGTCAGAAGAATGATGGATCTGGGCTTTAGAGTAGGACTTTATGGGGTTCTTCATCCCAATCAAGTTGAAGAGATTCAACGAGTGAAGGCCATTTGTGAAGAAGAGGGGATAGATTTTAGAACCAAGGAATTTCTGGGAACTCATGAAGGGAAGCTTCATGGAACCTATGCCTATCCTGGTTCGGTATTCTCCGAAGTGCTTAGAAGTTGTCTGTGTAAGACTACGGAGCTTTTGATTGACCCCTTTGGGGATATCTTTCGCTGCCATCATGATCTCTACAATCGGCTAAACCCGATAGGTAACTTATTGGACCCCGATTTTGAAATTAATGATGAACACCGTCCATGCGATTACTTTGGGAAGTGCAATCCCTGTGATGTGAAACTCAAGACTAACTATCTTCAGGAATTTGGCCACACCTCAGTGGACATCATTCTGTCATAAAGGAAGAAATGGAAGTTCTTCAGAAAAATAAGAAAATTGTGATCATCAGAACTCCCTTTGTTCACCCGGTAAAACATGTTTCAAGCATTACTGCTGTTCCCGATATTGGCACGGCCTATATCAATGGTACTCTCATATCTCATGGCTATGATTCTTTTATAATCGACGGCACTGGTGAAGGAATCAATCGCAGAACTCAAATCAAGGGGACTGATCTCGCCATCGGTGGAATACCTGCCGATGAAATCATCGCTAAGATTCCGGAGGATGTTGATTATATCGGTGTCCAAAGCATGCACAGTAATCGCTGGATCTATGACAGCTATATTCTTAAAAAAATCTTTGAAAAGTTTCCAGGTAAAAAAGTCTTTATGGGTGGGGAGCACGTTAGCGCCTGCTATGATAAAATTCTCCGGCAGTTCCCTCAACTTGCAGGCTGTGTGGTAGGGGAGGGAGAAGAGAGTGTCCTGGAACTCTTAGAAGCCTTTGATCATGAACTTCCCTTGGATGGAATCGCTGGAATCGCTTTCTCTAAAGAAGGAAAGGTCATCGCAACTCCCAGAAGAAGGCGCAAGGCCGTTCTGACGGATTTACCCCGTCCGTCCTGGAAGGGAGTCCCCATTCACAAATATTTAGAAAATCACTGTGGGGTGAATTCTCTTTCACGTAAATCAATCCCGATGGTCGCGACAAGGGGATGTCCCTATAGTTGCACATTCTGTACCGTGCCTAATATGTGGGAATCAAAGTGGTATGCTCGTCCGGCCGAAGATGTGGTAGATGAAATTAGAAGTTATGTGGAAAAATATGGTGCGAACCACATCGATTTTGTGGATCTAACCCTCGTTATCAATAAAAAATGGATGCATCGGTTTTGCGATCTTTTAATCGATGCGAAGCTTGATGTGACCTGGGCAATTCCCATTGGAACCCGAACAGAGAATATCGATCTTGATCTATTAAAAAAGATGAAAAAGTCCGGCCTGTCCAGAGTTCTATATTCTGCCGAAAGTGGGGATGAGAAGACTCTGGATCGAATTAAAAAATCTCTGGATATTGAGCACTTTAATCTCATCGTAAAGCAAACTTCCAGCATCGGTATTGTGGTCAAGATTGCACTCATCTTTGGCTTTCCCGGACAAACTCTAAGGGAAGTGTGGTCTTCCTTTCTTCTGGTCAATAAACTCGCCTGGCTGGGTGCACGCGATATCGTTTGCCTCTCCTTTATTCCCTATCCCAAGACGGAACTATTTGATCAATTAAAAATTGATTATGATTATTCTTCTTTGGATAATAATATTCGGTTGAATAATGATATCCCTAATATGAAATCATGGTCGGAGCATTTCGGAGATGGTGCTTTGAAATTCTTTGTCCTGTTTTTTACTCTCTATTTTTATGCTCTTCAGGGAGCTTTGCGCCCTCATCGTATGTTGGGGGGCTTCTATCGAGTCTTTATTAAGAGAAAGCCCTTAACTAATTTTGAATCCATTATCTTCAATCTTTTAAATAAAAAGATGAATAATTTAGGGGTTGAGGATATTGGACTTACTTAAATATTTTCGCAAATATTTGGATGGCTTCCTGCGATTGTATGATGAGATGTTGAAGATTTTTAATTTTCACAAGTCTATTAAAGAGATAGGTGGGTCTAGCATAGAACTTAAAGACTGCCTGATTTCTCAAAGATACAATTTCTTCAGGCTTTATTTTTGATACCGAGAGAAC